>JBQTHZ010000137.1:0-15440 GCA_052388515.1 Chloroflexota bacterium
CTCGCCGCCGATCGGCTTCGCCGCGCGGTGGTCGCACGCTCGAGTCCTCGCGATTCGAGGGTCATCGGACCCGTTCGTGCCGGCCTACGGTCGTCAGGACAGGCCGCTGGCGACAGCCGGGGCAGGACCAGCGTCGACGGTCGTCGGGACGGGCCGCTGACGACAGACCCCAGCGGATGGGTCTGGCGAGGCCGCCGATGAGCCGTTCGATCTCGCCGGCGAGATCGACGTCGCGCCGCGTCAGTGCCTTCGCGGCGTGCGTGGTGAGCTCGAAGGAGACGCGCCGGTAGCGGGTGATCGAGATGTCGGGATGGTGGTTCGCCGCCTCTGCGGCATCGGCCACGGCGTCGACGAGCGCGATCGCGGCCCGGAAGTCGCCGACCTCGACGGTCCGGCGGATGGCCGATCCCGCGCGGGTCCAGGCAGGCAGGGCGGCAAGAGCGGCAACGGCCTCGGCATCGGTCAGGGGATCGGCGTACGGCATCGGTCAGGCCTTGCCGATGAGGCCCATGAACTCGGCACGGGTGCGGGCGTCGCGCCGGAACGTTCCGGTCATGGACGAGGTGACCATCGTCGCCTCCTGCTTCTTCACGCCGCGCATCATCGTGCACAGATGAGTCGCCTCCACGACGCATGCGACGCCCTTCGGCTCGAGCCGCTCCATGAGGAAGTCGGCGACCTGGACGGTGAGCCGCTCCTGGATCTGGAGGCGCTGCGCGAACATGTCGACGATGCGCGGGATCTTCGACAGGCCGATGACGCGGCCCTTCGGAAGGTAGCCGACATGGGCCTTGCCGATGAAGGGCAGCAGGTGATGCTCGCACAGCGAGAAGAACTCGACGTCGCGCACGACGACCATCTCGTCGTAGTCGACGCTGAAACAGGCACCGTTCACCAGCGCGTCTGGATCGACGTGGTAGCCCGCCGTCAGCTCGCCGTACATCCGTCGCACGCGTTCCGGGGTGCGCGCCAGCCCCTCCCGCGACGGGTCCTCGCCAATCTCCGCCAGGAGGGTTCTCACCGACGTCTCGAGGTCGGCTCGCGTCTCAACCATGGGCCGCATCATACGGCCTTCACGCTCCTCCCCCTGTCCGACGGGCTCCGCCAGCGGTACACTCGCTCTTGCCCATCCGACGCCCAGACGAGAGGAGGTTGGACGCTGCCATGATCCTCCATCCGGCTTCGCGATCGCGACGCCTGGGCTTCCCGATGCCGGCGTCCGCCGATCGCCTGGCGGCGACGCTCGGCCACCGACTGGATGACGACTATCACTGGTTCCGCTCGATCGCGCCTGGTGGCATCGAGGTCATCGACGCCGTGCTCGTTGGCCCCGGTGGCACCTGGACCCTCACCATCGGCGGCGAGCGAGGACGCTTCACGCGGCGCAACGGGCACTGGTACCGATGGAACCGCTCGACCGACTCCTGGGTGCCGTGGCATGCGGCGCCGATCACCGCCGCCCGCCTCGCCGGCCGTCGCCTGGCCCTGTATCTCGAGCGCGCCGGACTGCCGGCATCGGTGGAGCCGCTCCTCGTGCCGCCGGCGGACATGGAGGTGGCGCTGGAGCGGGGTGAGACGATCGCGCTATCGGTCGAGTCCGACGCCAACCGGGTGGCCACCCTGGTCACTGCCGAGGAGCGTCTGAGCCATGCGCAGGTGGATCGGATCGTGACGCTGCTGGATCCGCGTCAACCGCTACAGCGGCTGGCTCAAGCGACACCCCGCGGGTGAACCGGGCAAAGAGCAGCACGATCACGGCGCCGGCCGTCCAGCCAGCGACCACGTCCGTCGGGTAGTGGACGCCCAGCCAGACGCGTGACAGGCCGATCAGCATGATGAGGACCGCCAGGGCAGCAACGACGGCCTGTCGCGCCCTCCACGATAGGCGTGAGCGCGTGATCAGGACGGCCAGCACCCCGTACGCGACCATCGAGAGCAGAGCGTGCCCGGACGGAAAGCTGAATCCGTGCTCGACGACGATCGGCTCGAAGAGGTCCGGCCGCTGACGCGCGATGAACGCCTTCACGCCCTGGTTCGCCAGCGAGGCGACAGCGATGGTCAACGCGCCGGCCAGCCCATGACGCCATGGACCGATCAGGATCCCGACCAGCAACGTGACAAGTGCCACGACCGTGACCGCGCCGGTCGAGCCGAGCTCAGTGATCCAGCGCAACGGCGAGAGGAGCGACCGCAGAACGTCGGCTCGAACCACGTCGATGACCGCGCGATCGAAGGGATCCGTCATGTCGTTGCTCACGGCGATGGCGAGGAGGACGACGACGGCCATCCCCGCGACGGCAAGCCAGGCGGGCCACGTGCGCAGCGCAGCCAGCATGCGTGCTCTCGACATCCGCTGGAGTCTACCGAGCGGTGAGTACCATGCGCCCGGTGATCCGCCGGGCATCGTCCTCGGTCCGCGCGCGCTTCGACGCGTCTCCCGACGCGTGGGTGGCCGTGCTCCTCTTCGTCGGGTCTGCCATCTTCTACACCCTCCTCGGCAACCCGGACCAGGAGAACGTGCACGACGATCTCGCCCGCGCCTTCCTGCGCGGTGAGCTCTGGGTCCCTCTCGACTCGCATTGGGAGCTGGTGCGGATCGACGACCAGCGAGCGTGGTCACCGTTCCCGCCGATCCCTGCGCTCACCTTCATCCCGCTCGTCCTGGCCGGAATCGACATCCCGATTGCGAATCTCGGTGCGCTGGTTGGCGCGGGAGGCGTTTCGCTCGGCTACGCGGTGATGCGTCGCCTGGATGTGCCGCTGCGCACGGCGACCTGGGCGATGATCGGCATCGGCGGCGCGACGTACGGCTGGATCGCCTCGACGAGCAGCCTCTGGTTCTACGCGCAGCTCCTGGGTGTCGTCTTCTCTCTTGCCGCCCTCGGTCTCGCCATCGGCCGTCGCTGGCCCTTCGCCGCCGGCGTGCTGCTCGGACTGGCCGCCGGCTCGCGTCTCCCGGCGGGGCTGATGCTGCCGTTGCTTGCCTGGTTCTACTGGGAGCGGCCGCGGCGGCTGCTGGAGCTCGGTCTCGGCCTGGCCATGATCGCGATCCCGATCGCCGCCTACAACGTCGTGCGCTTCGGCAGCCCGTTCGAGTTCGGCTACGGGCTCATCGAGAGCTTCGCGCATCCCGGCGAGCCCGTCACTGCCGAACCGTACTTCCGCGAAGGCGTCCTCGACATCGGCTACATCCCGCGCTCGATCGGCGCGATGCTGCTCCAGGGTTACGAGATCAGGCTCGACTTCCCGTGGTTCTGGTACCCGGTCAGCGGCGTCGGCATCCCGCTCTCCGCGCCGATCCTGCTGCTCGCATTGCGCGCCCGGTGGTCATCGCTCATGGCCGTGGCCTGGATCGCCTTCATCGGCGTCATGCTGCCGAACTGGGCTCACGGGTCGTGGGGCTTCTGGCAGTTCGGCTACCGGTTCGTGGTGGACGCCATGGCGCCGACCCTCGTCATGATCGCCCTTGCCTACCGCCACCGACAACCCGATTGGCTGCTGCGCGCGACCGCGGTGTTCGGCGTGGCCGCCACGATGTACGCATTCGCCGCGGAATTCTGGTGGAATGCACGCATCATCTCGCCAGCGATCTCGCCATGAGTGTTGCCTACGAACGTCCCGCGGTCGTGGAGACGTCCGCCGTCGAGGATGCGCTCTGGAGAGAGCGGGCATTTCGCGCGGTGATCAGCATCGTCGGGACCGTCGGGCTCTTCGTGGGCGTGCAGATGGTGGAGACCGGACCGATCGGCGCCAGCGTGCCGGCCGCGCTGGCCGGAGCCGCCTCCCAGCTGTCGATGACCGCGGTCGCCGCCATCGCCATCCTGTTCACGAGCATGGCGAACGTGGCCATGGGCGCGGCCATTGCCCGGATGATCCTGGCACGGCCATTTGACTCGCTTGGCTCGCTCGTCCTCACCGGGCTCGCGGTCGCGGTGCTGGTCGACACGGCGGCGCTCATGCTCCTTGGCGGCCTGGGCATCTTCGTCTGGCCATTGATCGTCGGCCTCCACCTGGCCGTCTTCGCTGTCGCGTGGTATCGGTTCCGTGGGCTGCCGACGATCCAGGTGCCGACGCTGACGGGCCTCGACGGTGTCGCGTACGTGCTCCCGGTCCTGGTCTGGGGCGCGGCGATCGTGCTCCAGCTTGCCTCGCCGGTCGTGCCGTTCATGGACGTCCTCTTCAACCATGTCGCGCCGGTCGAGCACGCGCGGGTGTTCGGATCATTCGAGACGCTGACGACGAGCCCCTCACCGAACTTCGGCCCGTCACGCACGCTGTTCGGATTCGTTGCGCTCCAATCGACGCTCGCCGTTGCCGTCCAGCTTCCAGCGGCGCTCGCGATCGCCGCCTACGCGCTGCCGCTCACCATCGTCTTCGCCCTTGCTACGCAGCGGCTGACGCAGGCGCTCTTCGGTCGCGGCGCGGGCTACTGGGCCATGATCACGGTGCCGTTGACGTTCGTCTTCCTGCGCATCCCCGATGCCCGCGCGACGGCGCTCGTCTTCCCGCTCGTGGCCTGGGCGCTGGCCCTGCTCGTCGCCCCGATGGCGGGCACCACCCGCCGGCAGCGTCAGCTGATGGTGCTTACGCCGCTGGCGGCCGGCCTGTACGTGCATCCGTTCATCGCTGGGCTGGTGGTGCTCACGATCGGGCTCATGACTCTGCTCTGGCCACGGCGGTACGCCCGAATCGGCTTCCCGGCCATTGTCGGTGCCTTCCTCCTCGCCCTGCCGCAGGCGGCCGCAACGCTCGGCGTCGCGGCACCGGCATGGAGCGGACTGCTCGCCATCCCGATCGCGGGCGCCGGCGTGCTGCTCACGGATCGCTGGGTGACGGCGCTGGTGCGTGTCGGGCGCGTCGCGCTCGTGCTTGGAGGAATCGGCGTGCTGCTGGTCGCCCAAGAAGTGGCGCGCTTCGCGTCCGACGCCGTCAGGGACATGGCATTTCCGTTCCCGCTGCTGGCATTCGCCGCGCTCGTCGGCGCGGCGCTCTTCGGCCGGCGTGGAGAGGGCTGGCGGATCGTCGCCGCCGGGCTCGGCGTCGCCGTGATCGTCATGGTCGTCGCGCGCCTGCTCCCGCCGGAGAGCCCGCTCGTGCAGTCACTCCAGGGCGAGGCTCAGCCCAAGGCGCTCGCCTACTGGGGACCGTTCCTGCTGGCACTGGCCGCCGCCGCCGCCTGCCACCGCCTGATCGCCGCACGCCGGGAGTTCGGCCTGGGCCACGTCGTGGTCGCGCTCTACGTCTACGTCGCCATCCTGCCGGTGCGCCTGGCCCCGAGCACCGTCGCCATCGACAATTACGAGGAGCATCGCATGGCCGAATCCGTTTCCATCGCGCTGCGCCACGCGCAGGACGGCTACTGGGTCAACTATCCGGACGCGCGACGCATCGTGAATGGGTCGCAACAGGAAGTGCTCGATCGGTTGGAGACCGAACGAGCCGACGGGCGAATCGGTCCGGACACGCACCTGCTCCACGCGGCGGAAAGCTTCCGGCCATGGGTCGGAACACCGGTTGCAGTATTCACCGGCATCTACGAATCGACGGCGTCTCACGATCCCGAGCGCAGCATTCACACGGAGGGCGGGCGGCTGCACGACCTCGCCGAGTTCGCCACGCTCGTGGAGGGCGACTACGACTACGTCCTCCTCGAGGGTGAGGCGCTCGTCGCCGGTCATCGGGGCGCGGTGATGGACGCCGGGTTCAGCTCCATTCTCGTCAATGAGCGCGGCGAACTCTTCGCTCGCGCAACGTCGTCGATGCCATGACCGATGCAAGCGGCGCGGTCGTCGCCTTCGAGCACGTGACGAAGCGCTACGGCGGTCCGGACGCGCCGCCCGCGGTCGACGATCTGAGCCTCACGATTCCCGCCGGCGAGGTCTGCGTCCTGGTCGGCCCATCAGGCTGCGGTAAGACGACCAGCATGAAGATGGTCAACCGCCTCATCGAGCCGAGTGCCGGCCGGATCACGATCGGCGATGAGGACGTGATGAGCCTGCCCGCCGTCGAGCTTCGACGGCGCATCGGCTATGTCATCCAGCAGGTCGGGCTGTTCCCGCACCTCACCATTGGCGACAACGTGGCGGTCGTCCCGAAGCTCCTGCGCTGGAAGGCAGCACGCATTCGCGAGCGGGTCGATGAGCTGCTCGAGCTTGTCGGCCTCGATCCGGCACAATATCGGAACCGCTACCAGACCGAGCTCTCCGGTGGCGAGCGGCAGCGAGTCGGGGTCGCTCGTGCCCTCGCCGCCGATCCGCCGGTGATGCTCATGGACGAGCCCTTCGGCGCGGTCGACCCGATCCGCCGAGACCGACTTCAGAACGAGTTCCTGCGCCTCCAGGAGCAGGTGCGCAAGACGATCATCTTCGTCACCCACGACGTGGACGAAGCGATCAAGATGGGCGACCGCCTCGCGATCCTCCAGCGCGGCGGAGTGCTGGCGCAGTACGACACGCCGGCGGCCATCCTGGCGAACCCCGCGTCGGAGTTCGTGGAGCGCTTCGTCGGTGCCGATCGCGGCCTCAAGCGGCTCTCGCTGGGCCGCGTCCGCGACCTCGAGCTGATCGAGGCCGTCTCGGTGCGGGCCGGCGAGGACCGGGCGGACGTGCGACGTCGGCTGGACCGGATCGACGAGCTCACCTACGCCCTCCTGGTCGACGACCGGGACCGACCCCTGGGCTGGATCGACCAGCACGATCTGGCCGGATCAGGACCGATCGATCCGAGCGCTGCCACGCCCGGAGCGCCGACCGTCGAGCGCGAGACGACGCTGCGCGACGCGCTCTCTGCGCTCCTCGGGTCATCGGTGCAGCTCGGCGTGGTGGTCGACCACCGTGACCGCGTCCTGGGCCTCGTCAGCGTCGATGCCATCGGCGAGCGGCTCCGCGACCCGGTCAGGGCCGCCGACGGCAAGCTGCACGAGGTCGGCGAGGCCGCATCCTGATGGACTGGGACTGGATCGTGCGCAACTTCGACGAGATCGGGCTGCGCACGCTGGAGCACGTCCTGCTCACGGTCATCGCCATCGTCGTCGGCTTTGCGATCAGCTTCGGCCTGGCGCTGCTCATCCGGCGCCTGGGCTGGCTCGAGGGGCCGATCATCGGCGTCAGCGGGGTGCTCTACGCGATCCCGAGCCTGGCGCTCTTCGCGTTCCTGGTCCCGTTCACCGGGATCCAGAATCCGCTCACCGCCGAGATCGCGCTCGTCAGCTACACCATCCTGATCCTGTTGCGAAACATCCTGGCCGGCCTCGATGCGGTGCCGCGCGAGGTGATCGAGGCCGCGGACGGGATGGGCTACACCAGGTCGCAGCGCCTGTGGCGTGTCGAGCTGCCGGTCGCCCTGCCGATCATCGTCGCCGGCCTGCGGATCGCGACGGTCACCATCATCGGGCTCGTCACCGTTACCGCGCTCATCGGCCTGGGTGGGCTCGGGTACCTGATCGTCGACGTCGGGTATCGACGTTTCTTCCTGACCGCGACGATCGTGGGCTCCGTCGGGGCCGTGCTGCTGGCGATCGTGGCCGACCGCGGATTCGTCCTGCTCCAGCACGCGCTCACGCCGTGGGCGCGGCGCCGGACGGAGGGCTGAGCGGTGGAATTCCTCGGAGACGTGCTCGACTGGTTCAGCGATCCGGCGAACCTGTTCGGCGCCGACGGACTCCAGGGTCGGCTCGGCGAGCACCTCGTCCTCTCCGCGATTCCGCTGCTGATCGCGGTCGCGATCGCGCTGCCGATCGGCGCCTGGATCGGGCACACCGGGCGCGCCGCCAATCTCGTCATCAACATCGCGAACGTCGGCCGCGCGATTCCATCGCTCGCCATCCTCGCGGTGGCAACCATGGTCCTGCAATCCTTCCTGGTCGACATCGGCCTTCGCCAGGTCAGCTCCGAGATCGCGACCATGATCGCCATGACCGCGCTCGCGATCCCGCCCATTCTCACCAACGCCTACGTCGGCATCAGCGAGGTGGACGACGACCTCGTCGAGGCCGGACGCGGGATGGGCATGCGCGCGAGCCAGGTCCTGCGCGAGGTCGAGCTGCCGGTGGCGCTGCCCGTCATCCTGGTCGGGATCCGGACCGCTGCCGTGCAGGTCGTGGCAACGGCGACCCTTGGAGCGGTCTTCGCCACGGGGGGTCTCGGCCGCTTCATCATCGACGGGATCGCGCAGCGGCGCTACGAGGAGGTCTTTGCCGGCGCCATGGTGGTCGCGATCCTGTCGATCCTGACCGAGCTCGTCTTCGAGGCGATCCAGCGTCGGGTCACCTCGCCCGGATTGCGGAGCGGCCAGGTCGCGCTTCGGGGCCAGGCGCAGGCGGGACGCGGCGGCGAGGAGATGGGGATCTGAACCAGGGAGCCACTCCGTCCGTACTCCCTTTCGGGTCCCGATCCTGCTTTTTCGCGGCGCGCGACTAGACTGGACCCGCCCGGGCACTCGTCCGGGGCGGCCAATCACTCAGTTGGAGGAAAACCCAAGATGCGGACACACCGCAGGCTAGCCCTTGGGGCGACGATCCTGGCGCTGGTGGTCAGCGCCTGCTCGTCGGGTGAGGGCAGCGGCTCGCCGGCGGCGAGCGACCCGGCCACGAGCAGCGGCGCAAGCGCGGGAGCCGATGGCGAGCGATCGATCGTGATCGGCTCGGCCGGCTTCTATGAGGCGCAGCTCATGGCCGAGATCTACGCGCAGGTCCTGGAGACGAATGGCTACACCGTCGAGCGCACGCTCGGCATCGGCCCCCGTGACACGACCCAGCCGGCGCATGAGAGCGGCGAGTTCGATCTGCAGCCGGAGTACATCGGCAGCCTCACGACCTTCCTCGGGGGCGCCGCCTCCGGCGATCCGGCGGAGACCTTCGCTGCCATGGAGCCGCTCCTTGCCGACGTCGGCCTGACGGCGCTCGAGTACGCCCCTGCCCAGGATCAGAACGCATTCGTCGTGCGCCAGGAGACGGCCGATGAGCTCAGCCTGTCCACGATGAGCGACCTGACCGACGTCGCCGGCGATCTCGTCTGGGGCCTGCCCCCGGAGTGCGAGACGAATGAGCTCTGCTCTGGCGCGCTGGAGGAGTACGGCATCACCTACGGCGAGATCGAGATCGAGCCGTACGCGGCCTGTGACGCTCCCGTCGCCCAGGCGCTGAACGACGGCGTCGTCGACATTGCCGAGCTGTGCAGCACGCAGCCCGACATCGAGCGATTCAACTTCGTCCTGCTCGAGGACGACCTGCAGACGCAGCCGTCCGAGAACATCGCGCCGATCGTCAGCACCGAGTGGCTCGAATCGGCGCCCGACGACTTCGCCGACATCCTGAACGCGGTGAGCGCCGCGATGGACACCGAGACGCTCACCAGCCTCGGCGTCCAGGTCGCGGTCGACCAGGAGGACGTGGCCGATGTCGCCGAGCAGTGGTTGACGGACAACGGACTGAACTGAGCCGTCGCCCTCCACGTACCCGATGGGGCGGGCCGGTTCGCCGGTCCGCCCCGTCTCGTGCATGATGACGGAGCCGATGCCGCACCCGACCTCCGATCATCTCGCCCTCGCCGACTGGCGCCGCCAGGTGGCCGAGCTGTATGCAGCGCTTCGCGACGATACCCGCGCGGGACCGATGCGGGCGGTCGCCTTTCGCTCGGCTCGCGACCGGCTCTTCGGCTCTCATCCGTCATCGGCCATTCCGGAGGCCGAACGTCGTGACTTCCACGGACTGGCCTACTTCCGGCACGACCCGGCGCTCGAGCTGCGCGCGCGATTCGAGCCGGATCCCGATGCGGCACCGCTCGACGTGCCGCGGTCCGGTGATGGACCCCAGATCCCGATGGGTCGCATCGGCTGGGTGCGATTCGCGGTCGACGGCACGCCGTGCCGCCTCAGTGTCTTCTGGCTGAGCGAGTACAGCGGCGGCATCTTCATCCCGTTCCGCGACGCCACCACTGGCCGCGAGACGTACGGCGGTGGCCGGTACCTGTGGGACTCGGCCAAGGGCGCCGATCTCGGCATCGTGGGCGACGAGCTGAACCTCGACTTCAACTACGCCTACCACCCCTCGTGCGTCTACGACCCGATCTGGTCGTGCCCGCTGGCACCCCAGGAGAACTGGCTGCCGATTCCGATCAACGCCGGTGAGCGACTGCCCGAGTCGACGCGCCGATGACCGACACCCGCGTCGACGAGCCGCGCCACTGCATCAAGTGCGGCCGCGAGATCGGCCCGGACGAGACGATCTGCGAGGTCTGCAACCGCGCCGGCATGGCGACGCCGTCGGCATCGCAATACCACGGCACGGTTGTCGTGGCGATCGTGCTGGCCGTGGCGGGTCTCGCCTTCGCGGCCAGCCTCTCGCTGCGCGGGGTGGGGCCCTACGTGGCCGAGGTCGTGGTCGTGGCGCCGGGCGACCCGATCGGCTACGCGATCACCTTCGCCGTGACGAACGAGGGAACGAAGCCCGGACGTGCGAAGTGCCAGCTCGTGGCGCTGGGAGCGTCGGGCGAGCGGCTGCGCACGGTGAGCACCGTGACCTCGCAGATTCCCGGCAGCGCCAGCGCCGAGCTGACGGAGATGATTCCGGGCCTCGAGTCCGAGCCATCCGAGGTCACCGTGAGCTGCTCTTGAGCTGGTCTCGATGCATCCCCGTCAGCGCGCCGCACTCTCATGGCCGGCGCGATTCTCGCGATCCATGACCGCGTCCGTCGCCTGAGCGCCGCCGCGCGCGGCGCCGCTCCGGCTCGCTGGTCCGCCACAGACTGCGGGAATCGCGCCGAAGACTCGCCTCGGGCGCATGGAACTCGACAGATCACGAGCACGCGGGCAACGCCGCGGGCGCCAGCCGTGATTCCCATGGAGGTTGTTGGCCGGAGGCCGGTCTGCGCGACGCCTTGCTCGGCCGCTGCAGCGGAGGGGCTTCGATCGTAGCGCGCCCCGCTTCCCTAACACTGATTATATCGTTACTGATATATCTGCTGACGGGGGACGAGCCTCGCCCGACCGCCGCTCCCGACGCGAGCAACGTCCCGGGAAACCACGTCTAGCCCGGGAGGATGACCCGAACCTCGACGAGGCCATCGGCAAGTGGAGCGTCGCTGACCAGCGCCCAGGCGGGGTGCGAGAGATCGACGACGCGCTGGTCATCGGTCCCCCAGTAGCACTGGCACCAGTCGACGACCGGCAGTTCGGCGCATCGGTCCACACAGACGGTGACGACGCCGTTCACCTCGCCGGTATAGCGACCCCCAAGGTCGCCGGGCAGGGCCACGGTCGCTTCGCCGATCCAGCCAGCCGTCCCGGGATAATTGCTGGCGATGCCCGCGACCTCGGTCGTCGGGGGCGGCGGTGGCGTGGAGGTCGGCGCGGGCGTCCCGGACAGGACGGCACCCCGCTCGGCGGCAGCACCTCGGAGGAGGGCGGACTCCGAGCGCGGGCTCCAGTCCTCGAGCATTCGGGCCGACGATTCCGGCGTCGCGTCGATGATGGTCATGGCGGCGACACCGGCGGTGGCCGCGACCGTGATGGCCGCGGCGATCAGCAGGGCGGCGAGCGCCCCGACACGAGCATTCACAGGTATGGTTCTCCAGGGGTTTCGCGCATCGGCGCCGCAGGGGTACCGATGCGGGCGGCGGCGCGTGACGCAAGCGTGGTCAGCGCGGCAGAAGCCGCCCGTTGCGACCACCGGTCGCAAGAAGGGTGCCACCAAGTATGCTGGATTTCATGAACCGATGGGCTCGCGCGCTCCCGAGCGCGCTCGCGCTCCTGGTCCTGACGGCCGCGACGACGCTCGCCGCCGGCCCTCCGTTTCCCGATCCGGTGGACGATCAGGCGGTCTACGACGAGGCGGAGATGCTGTCGGCAGACACCGAAGCGCAGCTGGAGCAGGTGATCGATGGCATCGAGGCGCGGACCGGTGCCGAGATCGTGGTCTACACCCAGCCCGACTCGAACATCAGTGAGGACGACAACCTCGGCAACGCGAAGGCGCTCATCGACCAGTGGGGCATCGGCCGCTCCGGATTCGACGATGGCGTCGTCCTGCTGGTGGGACGCGACCCCGATCCAGGTGAGAGCCGCGTCAGCCTGTACGCGGGCTCGGGCTTCCTGGGCGCCTACGCGAACGAGGATGAGCTCATCGGGATCATCGATGACTCGTTCGTGCCGGCCGCCCGCACCGGCGATTTCGACGGCGCGGCGCTCAGCACGATCCAGGCGCTCGACGAGCGAATGGATGGAGGCGGCCGCGATCGGCTCGAGATGCTGCGCGTGGCCAATGCCGGGCTTGGTCTGATCGGCGCGCCGCTGGCGCTGCTCGCGACCCTCGGGCTCGCCTGGCGTCATTGGCGCCGCGACGGCGATGACCCGGAATTGACCGACTCCGAGTCGATCCTGATGGCCGGACCACCGGCCGAGATGACGCCGGCGCTCGCGACGGTGATCCAGCGCGGCACGGCCACCGGCCACAGCATCAACACGATGCTCGCGCAGCTGGCCAGCACGGGGCGGCTCTCCTTCCATAATCTCGACCAGGTGAGCGGCGCGCGCAGCGATGCCGATCCAGATCCGCTCACCGATCCGGCCCTCGAGGTCCACGCCGGCACGCACGACGACCGCGAGCTGGCTCCACCCGAGCTCGAGGCGTGGGAGCGTATCCGGCAGCACGCCGGCGGCTCGAACCTCCTCACCCGCGAGCGGCTCTGGCGGGTGAACGGAGTGCTGGACGCATCGAAGCGCGACCTCGAGTCGGCTGCCGTCAGCATCGGCTGGCTGGCCCGCATGCCCGGACCGTCGATCACCCGCATGACCGCGGTGGGAATCGGGCTTGCTCTGCTCGGAGGGATCGTCATCTTCGTCGGGATCTCGGTGCCGATGAGCGGCGCCGTCATGCTCGGCGGCGCGCTCGTGCTCGGCGGGCTCGGGACGGCCGGCTTCGGCCGGGCGATGAGCCAGCGAACGCCACAGGGCGCGTACGTCGACGCCATGCTGACCGCCTACCGGCGCACGCTGCGCAAGACGATGGAACAGGCTCGCAGCTTCGGCGAAGTGGTCGAGCGGCCCGAGGTCGCCGCGCTCGCCAACACCCCGGACAAGGCCGTCGTGTGGGGCATGGCGCTCGGCCTCCACGACGAGGTGGCCTCACTGCTCGCCCGCGGCCTGGAGGATCAGCGGCAGGCGACCGGGTCGCCGGCGGGCGCGTACTACCCGCGGTGGCTGGGCTCGACGCCGGGGTCGTCGTGGTCCGGCGCATCGGCGGCCGAGATGGCCGGCGGCGTGAGCTACGGCTCGGGCAGCATCTTCTCCGGCTCCGCGATGCCTGACATCGGCGGCATGTTCGACGCCCTCGGCAGCGTCGGCTCCACGCCTCCCTCATCGTCATCGAGCTCCGGTGGTGGCGGATTCTCCGGCGGCGGCAGCTCGGGCGGCGGCGGAGGTTCGGGCTCCTTCTGAGGGGATGCTGGCGCCATCGAAGGCAAGGGTCTATCGTTCGCGCCGATGAGCTTCAACCGACGGGGTCCCGATCGCAGACCCGACCGACCGCCGCAGCGCCGCGGCGACTGGCAGCCGCGCGAGCGTGGCGGCGGCGACCGGCCGTACCAGCCGCGCGGTGGCGGTGACCGCCCGTACCAGCCGCGTGGTGGTGACCGGCCGTACCAGCCGCGCGGTGGCGGTGACCGCCCGTACCAGCCCCGGCCCCAGTTCGATCGCCCGCCAGACGAGGGCGCCATGTCGATCCGCCTCGACCCACGCCGCGTCAACGCGCTGAAGCATCTTGCGGGGCAGGCCGGCGTGCGCCCCGGCGACCTCGTTCGGCAGTGGGTGGAGGAGCGCATCGACGGCGCGCGTGCCGGTACCGCCGCGGCGCCGACCGGCCCTGACGCCGAGAGCCTGCTGAGCCGTCTCGATGCGCTGGCCGCCCGCGTCGACGCACTCGAGTCCGCCGGCATGCCGGCATCGCAGGCGGACGCGCCGGCCGATGCCGCGCCGCGTCGAGGCCGTCCGAAGCGCGTATCGGCCGCCCGATCGGCCGACCGCGTCGCGCTCCACGATGAGATGATCGCCGTGATCCGCGAGCACGGCCCGATGCCTGCCGCGGAGCTCGCCGCGGCCATCGTCGAGCGCGGTCGTTACACGGTTCCCCGCAGCGGCAAGCCGATCGATGCCAAGACGGTGAGCCAGCGGGTCAGCAACCCGACCTATCGGTCACGCTTCGTGCGTCGTGAAGGACGCATCGGCCTCGCCGAGGAGACCTAGGCTCGAGCGTCAGTTTTCGAGGATGAAGGTCACCAGGATGTTGGCCTGGAACTCGACGACCCCCTCGCTGCTGACGTTCACGCGTTGCTCCTTCACCCACGCGCTCCTGACGCCTCGCAGCGTCTTGCTCGCACGGTCGATCCCCTGGCGGATGGCGTCCTCGAAGCTGTCGGTCGAGGTGCAGGAAAGCTCGGTCACCTTGGCAACGGACATGTGGTGATCTCCTCTGGTATCGGTGATTGGAGCGGCAAGTATGCTCTCGGTCTTCACCGATGCAGGGAGCGGGCCACCCAACATCGACGCCATCGAAGCATGGCCGCTCCACACGAGCCTCAGCGAGAGCTGTGGGACGCGGTCCAGGCAACGAGCTCGCCGGCCGGGAGCGTGTTGACGATCATCGGCTGCGTCACGCCGCACAGGAAGGCGCGCTCGCAGCCGTTGCCGAGCCAGAAGAGCTGACCCGGGGCGTGCGCATCCGAGTCGATCGCCACCCGGCAGCCGGCCTCGATGGCCAGGCGCAGGAGCCGTTTCGGCGGATCCAGCCGTTCCGGCCGGGAGTTGATCTCGATCGCCTTGTCGAACCTGGCAGCCGCAGCGAACACGATCTCCGGGTCGAAGCTCGATGGCGGCCGAGCTCGCTTGCCAGTCTTCATGCGCCCGGTGCAGTGGCCCAGGATGTCGAGGTCCTGGTTCGCGAGCGCGGTCACCATGCGCACGGTCATGGCACGCTCCTCCGAGCGCAGGGCAGAGTGGACGCTGCCGACGACCAGGTCCAGCCGCGCCAGCAGCTCCGGCTCCTGGTCGAGCGATCCATCCTCGTTGATGTCGACCTCGATACCGGTCAGCAGGCGGAACGGGCGGAGCTCGGCATTCAGCGCCGCGATCTCGTCGAGCTGCGCGCGGAGCCGGTCCGGCGAGAGGCCGTTCGCGACGGTCAGACGCGGCGAGTGGTCGGTGATGACGAGATACTCGTGGCCAAGCTCGAGTGCCGACTCCGCCATCTCGCGGATGCTGGCGCCGCCATCCGAGGCCTCGGTGTGGGCATGACAGTCGCCGCGAAGAGCGGCCCTGAGCTCCGCCGCACCCTCCGCGAGCGGCCTGCCTTCGGTGGCCTCGAGGCGCCTCAGGTACACCGGCTCCTCGCCGCGCAGGCTCTCGAGGATCGTCCGCTCGGTGACCTCGCCGATGCCGGGCAGCTCTCGCAA
>JBQTHZ010000138.1:0-2332 GCA_052388515.1 Chloroflexota bacterium
CGTCGGACGTCCCCGTTCCGAAGTCGAGCGCAGGTGGCGCGGGCTGCTCAGCGGTCATGGGCCGACGATGATAGACCCTCGGCTGCGCGAGGGAGCGCCCGAGGGCCACCCGTCCACCATTCCGGGCGCTCACCATGCCCCGATCATCGAGCGCGGAACGCAGGCGCTACCATCCCCACGATGCGTCGTTCCCGCCAAGCGGCTGCCCTTGTGGCGCTCACGTTCCTCATCGGCGCCTGCACCAGTCCCGATCCGACGCCGCCGGAATCCGTGGCACCGTCGGCTGTCGAGCCGAGCATGCCTGGACCGATCCAGACCGCCACGCCGGAGCCGACGCGGCCTCCGGACGTGGAGGTGCCCCTGGCCGTGGTGACCGGGTATTCCAGCGTCCAGGCGTCGATCACGGCTGCCGAGGTCGAGGCGGCACAGGACGAGGACACCATCATCCAGGCCTGCGAGCTGTTCACCGCCATCAACCCCGTGCCGCGTTGCCTCCCCGCCGATGAGATCGTGGCGCACCTGCTCGACAATCCCGCCGACCTGGCGCTGCTCCCTGCCGGCCTGGTGGTGCCGACGATCAAGGTTCTGCCGGTGGATGAGGCTGACCTCTTCGGCAGTGCCGAGGCACGCGCCCTTGCGTATCCGTTCACCACGACCATCGAGGGCCCGCCGGAAGGGTGGGCTCACGACGACGCCGAGATCCGCACGCTGATGAGCCTCGGCGATTCATGCCCGGATCGGGGCGTCGCATTCGCGGCGATCACCCAGGGACGCGGCTGGGATTGGGTCTTCGGCGGCGGCACCGCCGAGTACACCGCCGTCTATCCCAACCCGGTCCCGGAGGGCTTCGTCGGCAACGGATTCAACATCGTCGACGCCGTGCGGACCGGCAACGAGGGCGCCGTGGCTGACCTCGTCAGTGGCGCGGACGTCACCCTGGACGACTTCGAGTGCCCGGTCGTGGACGACTTCGTCGTCAACGAGGGGACCCTGTTCAGCATCGATCCGGCCGTCCTTCCACAGCTGCGCGACACGTATGGCGTCGACGTCGCGAGCCTCGCTGCCAACCACCTGTTCGATCGCGGCCAGGCAGGCTTCTTCTCCACGCTCGAGAAGTTCGAGGAGGCCGGCATCCCGGTCACCGGTGCGGGGCTGGACCTGGACGCAGCGCTCGAGCCGGCCCTGGTCGACGTGAACGGGCTGACCTTCGGCTTCATCGGCTTCAACCAGATCGTCGGTTCGGTGGAGGCAGCGCGGGGCGTCCCCGGCGTCGCGTGGCTCAACGAGGAGAACATCCGCGAGGCGGCGTCACGGGCGCGAGCGGCAGCCGACATCGTGATCTGCGTTCCGCAGTGGTGGGGCGGCGACGTTCCGGGCGATGGCCTCGAGTACCACGCGGAGTTCATTGGCGACATGCGGGAGCACCAGGCTCAGATGTTCGACGCCGGGTGCGACCAGGTCCTGGGCCACGGCACGCACTGGTCAGGACCGATCGAGATCACGCCGACCGATGACGGTGACCATCGGGTCACCATGGTCAGCCATGGCAACTTCCTCTTCGGCCAGGAGTGGAGCCAGCAGACGCAGGAGGGCGTGCTCCTCGAACTGGCCTTCCGCGGAACCGAGCTGGCACAGGCCCGGATGCACCCCTACATCATGCTCGAGCAGGCGCAGACCAACCTCACCGATCCCGAGACCGATGGCACCTACGTCCTGAATCGCATCTACGAGGCCTCCGGCCTCCTGCCCTGAGCCTTGGACGCCGGCCGGGCCGCAGCTCCGGCGCGCTGGTGCGCGCCTCCGCGTTGGATCGAGGCCAGGACGCCGGAGCCTCCCGGGAGGCGCGATTCTCGCAATCCGTGACCGCGTCCGGCGCCTGAGCGGCGCCCGCCGGCGCGGTTCCGGCGTGCTGCTCCGCCACACATCGTGAGAATCGCGCCGCAAGCCGCCATCCGGCGCCGCGGTGTCGATGCATCGAGACAGTCTCGGCGGCCGCCTCCCCGCTGACGGCAGAGGAGCCGGCGATTCGGAATCGCAGCCCGTGCGACGGGGCGAACGGCGATCGAGACGCCGCTCCGTGGTCATCTGACCGTGGCACGAGTCAGATCCCGCAGAGGTCCGGCCGATTCCTGGTTCCGATGGACGGTACCCCGCCCACGGGGTTCGACAGACCGGAGCGGCGTCTTCGGCCCACCCCACGCGGTCCGCCGCGCGTCGGGCGCGGTCACAGATCACCGAACGCCCGGTGCAGAAAACCCCTTGACGGGGACGCGTTGCCCTGTATAGTGGCGCCCTGTGGTTCCAAATGGGGCCATATGGGGAGTAGTGGTGA
>JBQTHZ010000139.1:0-2511 GCA_052388515.1 Chloroflexota bacterium
ATGCTTGCCATCGGCGGCACGGCGTACGGCAGCCTCCTCAGGCGGCACGCGGCGGGCGACCACACGCAGGCCCGCGGCGCGAGCGTGGCTCTCGTCGGCGCGCTCCTGATCGCAACGCTGTTCTGGCAGACGGAGCGCCTGGCGCAGCTCGGCGGCGATGCGCTCGCGGAGGATCTCCAGGCCCACCTTGCCGACCGGCTGCCGGCCGTAACCCTCCTGAGTGCCGGCAGCCTCAGCATCGACGCGACGGGTGTGGTCGAAACACCGCTCGAAGGATCGGATAGCGCCTATGGCTACCGGTACGAGGGCCTGTACCTCCTGCAACGTTCCGGAGGCAAATACTTCCTCCTCACCGACGGGTGGCAAGACGACCGAGGACGGCTCCTCGTCCTTGCCGATACCGAGTCCATACGCCTCGAGTTCGGCGGCTGATCGGCGGGCGCTTCAGGGCGCGGGTCTCCCGCCTCAAGGGCCTCGCTGCCTTCGCCAGTCGTGCATCCCTGCTCGCACTTCGAGGCGCCGCAGGTCGAGCGATCGTTCCCCGGATACGGCACGCCCGGGCCGGCGCCTTACCCGGAGGCGTATTCCTGACCGTGCTCTGTTCGGTCCTTTGCGATGGTGCGATCGACGATGTCGAGCGTCTCGGCTACAGATCGTCCATTCTCATCCGCAGCGGCCTTCACATCCTCATACGTGATGTTCGCCTCGCCCATCTCAAGGTGAGCGTCCATACATCCACATGTCAGGCACATACCGACCTCCTCAACGCCATTTCACAGGCTTCCGTGGGCACACTGCCAATGGTAGTCGTCACCCGCGCGCCGCTGCCCGCCCCCGGATGAGACGTCGGGCACCGCCGGAGCCACCCGCTTATCGGTCGTCATGCCGCCGATGAATCGTCATTCGGCGTCGACCGGGCCTGCCCATGGGATCCATGTGTCGGATTCGCTCTCGCTCCATCGGTTCACGATCGTCACCGCCGATCCCGGTGTGACACCGACGACCGATCCGTACTGCGCATCGGCGAGCGGCACGATGCGCCAGGTGACCCCGTCGTGCGAGCTCCACGCGATCGTCTGCCCGGTCTCCGGCGCGAGCATCGGGCCGGTCACTCCTGAGGCCAGGATGAGCCCATCGGCAACTGCGATGTCACGCATCTGTCCTACGTCATCCGCCAGCGGGATCCGCGACCAGCGGCTGCCGTCGGTTGTCAGCCAGGCGGCGGGCACACGGTCGTCGCCGCTTCCGATCGCCACGAACCGCTCGCGGGCCGGATCCCACGTGATGCTTGAAAGGGTTCCGTCCGGGTTGGGCGGTGCCACCGGGCTCCACGTCTCTGCATCGGCCGAGATCCAGGCATGGGCGGTCGTCTCCGGCCGGTCCACCCACGGATGCGTCTCCGTGCCGACGGCGATGAGCAGTCCGGGGGATGCTGCCAGGCCAGAGACGCTCATCATCTGGTCGGCCAACGTGATCGGGTGCTCTTCCCAGTTGGCAAGATCGTCGGTCACGTAGATCGAAGCGCCCGAGCCGAGGCCGGTCACTGAAAGGACGGCGAGCTGCCCGAGAGGCGAGATGACCGAGCGCAGCGGGAAGTGATAGTCGTCGCCGAACAGCGTTCCACCGGTGTCGACGACCGACCACGTGACCCCGTCGGCGGAGCGCCACAGCATCGGGAATCCGCCGTCTCCAGCGCCGATGCCGTTCCAGCCGAACGCGAGGAGCTCGTCGCCCCATCGTCCGAATCCGCTAATCCAATACCGTGACCAGATGGCATCCGTTTCGATCGGCTCGGGCGGAATGAGGATCGGCTCGCCCCACGATAGGCCGTCCTCCGATGTCCAGATCGCGGCCCGGGTGGTGCTGCCGGCCTGGAGCATGCCTCCGGCGATCCAGCGGTCGCCTTGGCGCTCGATTGACCTGACGGAGCCCGAGTGCGGAGCCCCGGGCGTCCACGCCACCGTGGCAGGTCCCGAAGGAAACGGCGTCGGTTCCGGTGCCGGCGTGGGCGTGGGCTTGGGCGAAGGACGCTCCGAACCATGATCGCCGGGCCTCGGCTCGCCGCTCGGGCTCGGCGCCGCGGAGGGCACGATCTTCGAGCTGGGCGTCGTGGAGTGCAGCACCGTGGGGCTTGGCGCCGCGATGCCGACGTCGAACCAGCCGGGAGCGTTCAGCAGGATGGCACTGAGGGCACCTCCCGCGGCCACTGCCACCGTGGCGACCGCAATCCTCGCGAACCAGCCGCGCGTCCTGGGTCGGACAGAGCTCATCATGTCCGTATAACCCACGAACCCGCCGAATTGTTGCACCACCGCTCATCTGAGCACGGGATCGCCCAGAAGCGATCGACCACCACGTTCGTCCGCGGGGGTAGGCACGAGCAAACTTTCGTACTAGAGTGCGTGCACCTGCATCAGTGCCATGCAGCCCGAGCCGGGGGTAGTTGAAGATGGATCGTTCAGGGATCGCTCATTCCCTGGAGCACCCGGCCGCCCGTGCGGCCCTCTTGGG
>JBQTHZ010000140.1:0-3410 GCA_052388515.1 Chloroflexota bacterium
TCCGGGTCGTGGGGCGATCCCGATCGCCCTGGCACTGGTCGGCGGAGGGCTGCTGCCCTCCGCGGTCGCCGCCACGGGGGAGGAGATGGTCGTTCTGCCGGGGACGACGACCACCGCCGTCACCGCCGACCTCGACGGCGACAGGGTCCGTGAGATCATCCGGCTCGTCCAGGTGGGCAGCTCGAACGGACACGCGGTCGACGCCTGGTCGCTCGACGGCATGACCTGGTCGTCGCTCGGGCAGGCCCCGCTCCCTGACAGCCGCCAGGAGCCCACGACGGGGCCGGATGGCGGCTACCCCGTCGCGCTGCTGGCCGCGACCGTCGAGGGACGTGACCGCGTGCTCGTGTTCACTGCCGAGCTCGTTCCCGACGATCCGAATGGCGCGACCTGCTGTCTGGCGGTCTTCGATGTGCGGATCGCGGAGAGCGGCTCGCTCGACCTGCAGCGTCTCCAGGAGATCGATAGCGGCGCGCAGTCCTTCATGACCGCGGACGTGGACGGTGACGGATCCGACGAGCTCGTCCTGCACGAGAGCCTCTACGGCAGCGACCCGGATGAACAGGCGGCGACGATCACGGTGTTGCGCTGGACGGGGTCTGGGTTCGAATCCATCTTCCAGGACAGCGATGAGCGCTGGTTGTTCGGGTTCACCCTCGCTGAGACCGACGGGGTCGCCGGCGACGATCTCCTCTTCGCGCCGACCGTCGACGGCAGCCTGCGACGCCTTGCCTGGCAGGACGGCGCGCTCCAGGCGGAAGAGGCTCACATCGACCTGGGCGGCCCCGACGAGGGATGGGTGGCGGGAGCGACGGACGGCACGATCATCCTGTCGCTGGTGGACGAGGCGCGCGCGTACCGGTGGCCCCGCGGCGAGGACCCGCTGATGGTCAACGCGCTGCCGACGCTCTCCTACCCGGGGCTCATGCTGCTCGGCGACGGACCGGATGCGCTCGTGGCGCTCCAGGACGGCATCACGCTCGATCGCGGCGAGTCTCCGACCCTGCTGCTGCATGATCTCGAGCTGCGTGAGCTGGGCGAGGTCGGCGTCAACCCGGCAACGGAGGAATTCTGGCGCATCGTCAACGGTCGGGCGGGCGACGCCTGGCGCGGGATGCCGGTCAACATCTGGCCCTACACCGGCCCACTCAACGGCGTGCAGATCGACGGTCGCCCGTCATCGGCCGCGAGCGGCATGCTCATCCAGGCCGGCGGCCGGGACGGATTCACCGCGCGGCCGATGGCGTCGCTGATCGGCATCGCGCCCATCGGCACCGCCGGCCCCCGCGATGGCTGGGCGGTGCTGGGAGACATGTACAGCGGGCCGCCGGGGAGCGCGTACCTGTCCTGGGGTGGCATGTCCTTCGGATCGGGCCGCGTATCGGTCACACCGGTTGACCAGCTCCTGCTGCCCGATGACGAGGTGCTGCACGCAGCATTCGAGCTGCGGGACGCGGTCGAGGTCGCCGCGGATGTCCGGTCGGGCGAGCTGCTCGCCGACGGTGAGGGATTCAGGATCGCCGTCTCCGCACCGGCAGGCTCGAGGGTGCTCGTGGCCAATGGCACCGACCTGCAGGACCACGAGGTCGCCAGCGGGCCGCTCGTCGTCGAGGTCCTGCCGCGGCCGAGGCGCCCGGATGACGAGAACCAGGAGCTCGAGGCGATGATCGCGGTCATGACGCTCGACGGTCGGGGCCTGACCCGGCGATGGACCGGCACGTTCGTGCGCCAGCCACCTGAGATCAGCCTCACCGCTACGACCGATGCGATGGCGCTGAGCGCGACGCTCGAAGGCCGCGCGACGCCCGGGAGCACGGTGACCGCCAATGGCAGGGCCGTGCAGGCCGATGCAGACGGCCGCTTCGTCGCCACGGTCGACGCGCCGATCTGGCCCGCGCACCTGGTCGTCACGGCTCGTGATCCACTCGGCAACGAAGCGACCGAGCTCATCGAGGTCGTCGGCGTCGTCGACTACCGGGGTCTGCCCTGGGCGGCGATCATGGTCGTTGCCACGATCGTGGTGGGCGGCGTGCTCTACGTGCGCACGCCGAAGCGCCGCGTCGCGCGGCCGATGCCCGACGGTGACGGCCGGCTCGAGGAGCTCGAGCTCGATGCGATCGACGGCATCGAACCCGGCAGCCGCTGATCGGCTACGCTTGGAGGTGCCGATCGCCCGCGTGGCGACCGAGCAACTGACCGTCACACATCTGAGGTGCCATCATGAGCAGCCGCATCGACGAGCTGGACGCCATCGTCCGCCAGTTCGACCTCAACGAGCATCCCTTCTACGTCGATTGGCGTGCCGGCACCCTGCCGATCGAACGCCTCGCCGAGTACGCCGACGAGTGGGCGCCCTTCATCTCGGTCGTCGACCAGGGTTGGGACCGCATCGGGTATCCGGCCTACGCCGCGGAGGAGCGCGAGCACGACGCGCTCTGGTCGCGCTTCCGGGCCGCGTTGGACGCATCGGGCCGGATGGGCCGGCCGCAGTCGAAGACGCTCCTCGCCGTCGGCGAGCAGGCGTTCGCATCGGTCCCGGAGTCGCTGGGCGCCCTCTACAGCTTCGAGGTCCAGCAGCCGAAGACGGCCTCATCCAAGCTAGCAGGGCTTCGCGAGCATTACGCCGGCACGGTCGACGCCGATGCCCAGCAGTACTTCGTTGAGCACGCAGTCGAGACCGATGAGCCCGCCATGCTGGCCTCGATGATCGATGGCCTGTCGGACGGGGACTTCGCCCGGGCGAAGACGGCGTGCGCGGTCTTCAGCGCCGCCGCGTGGGGCGCTCTCGACGGGGTCTACTACACCGACTGAGGCGTCATCCGCGGGAGTTGCTGAACTCCACGGACCAGCGCCAGGCGGATCCGTCCTCCGCGTTCCACCACGCGGTCAGGACGCCCGCCTCGCCGCCAGGCAGGATGACAATCGTGCCGAAGTCCGCGTCCGTCGGCCAGCGATCCTCGCGCCACACGGCGTCGTCGTGGAGCGCGAATCGCGTCGTCGGCAGGTAGGGGCCCGACCGTTCCAGCCCCTCGCCGCGCGCGATGGCCCGGTCGTCGCCCAGGCGCACGGTCACCGAGACCGTGCGCGGCACGGCGTGCGCCCACACGACCTCGACCGGATCGATGCGAGCGCGAGCGACCGGTAATCCAGTCGCCCCGGCGCCGGGATACCAGAGCTCCCACGTCTGCAGATGGTCCAGGGCCATGCGTGTTCTCCTCGTGGGCGCGGTCCCGCTCGACCCGAGGATACAGGGCGGAAGTTTATCCGTGAGAGGGACCGGCCACTGGTGCGAGTTGCATCGGGTGTAGGCAAGGTGCACCAATTCAGCGAGAAGGGGGCCATCCGCCCCGGTGGGGAGGGGCCCCCATAGACCCGGGTCAAATAGGAACTACCCCCCAGAACACACACAC
>JBQTHZ010000141.1:0-7693 GCA_052388515.1 Chloroflexota bacterium
GGGGCGCCGGCGTCGGAGCCGCTTGGGCGTGCGGGTTTTGTTGCGTGGCTTCGAGCTGAGTAGGATCGTCGGATCGGGCGGGTTAGTTGGTCGTACGTTGCCAGGACAGCAACGTGCGCCGGAGGAACGGTCCCTCGCCCGTCGTTAGTTGCTGTCCCAGCAAACCGGGGAGGGGCGCCGGCGACGTTGCCGCAGTGGCGTGCGGGTGGTTTGCTGACGTGGCAACTATCGGCGATGGAAGGTCGGTTCCGGCGGCCTTGCTGGTCGCACGTTGCCGGGACAGCAACGTGCGCCGGAGGAACGGTCTCTCGCCCGTCGTTAGTTGCTGCCCCAGCAAATCCCGCGGCGCACGACCGAAAGGAGGCGCGGCTCCCCCGTCGTGAGTTGCCGGCCCAGCAAACCAGGCGGCGGCGAAGCGGCCTGCGAGGGCGGAGCTCATGCCAGGTCGGAGCGCGCGGTCGCTTCCCCGTCGAGGTCCGATGTGTCCAGGCGTGCCGACCAGAGGCGCGACGCAAGGATGGCCAGCGCGACCAGGAGCGTGATCCCCATGAGCGGCGCGCCGATACGCTTGATCTCGGCGGTATCGACGATCAGACCGATGGCGAACACCGTCAGGCCCAGGTTGATGCCCCAGAACACGACATGGCTGAGCCAGGGGGGAGTGCCCCGCCCGAGGACGAGCAGGCTCAGCAGGCCCACAACGATGTTCGTGACGACACCGATGTAGACCGCGTGGTCGCTGGCGATGAGGACGTTGAATGGAAGCGCGTTCGGGTCATCCGGCGACGAGATGAACGTGAACACGATGTACATGAACAGGATCAGCGCGGCGACGGTCCACACCGACGCGGCGCCGAAGTGGCGCATCGGGTCGGCGGCCGTCCAGCTGCGACGCAGGACGGACGGCCAGATGCGGACCACGAAGAGGACGACGGCCACGAGCTGCGTCAACAGGTAGATGCCGCCGGCCGCCTGCTCGACACCCGCCAGGAGCCCCACAGAGATGACCAGCCCGCCCAGGAAGAGGGCGCCGACCTGGATCAGCCCGGTGATCGGCAGCCCCCTGGTGCCCAGCACGCGCCACTCGATGAAGCCCATGGCCGCGAGGACCAGGTAGCCGAAGGTCATGGCCGAGGCGTGCGCGCCGATGCTGTCGCCGGGCACGATGCTGATCTCCAGCGCAAGCCCGATCTGCATCAGGACGCCGATGACGGCGCCATAGCCGAACGAGGTGAGCCCGAGCGTGACCGCGAGGCGCGGCAGGGATCGCTCCCCGTTCAGGAACTGCCCCCAGACCCAGACGAGCAGCCAACCGATGGCGACGAGCAGCGCCGTACCGCCGATCGCCCGAAACACGAAGTTGCCGGTATAGAAGGCGAGGATGTAGACCGGGACGAGGACGGCCATGGTCATCATCAGCCGCCGGTCGGTGGCCTGGAAGAGAAGGAACGCCGACGCAACGATGGTGAGTGTCAGCCACCCCACCGTCCCGGAGTGGACGTGGGTCAGGACCTGGTTTCGGTCGAACTCCACGACATCGGCGCCATTGAGGATGCCGATCAGGATCGTGACGAGGAACACCGCCATCGCCACGAGGTACAGGTACCGGGCGCTCGACGCCCAGCTGGACACGCTGCGATCCGACTCCACCGGGGTCCACCTCCGCTCGAATTCTGGACGGGGCCGATTATGCACAGCGCACGCCGGCCCAGTGGGGCAAAGCCGGGTCGTCAGGCGGTCGGTGTCTCGGCGCGGAGATCGGCGGGCGTCGGGCGAACCGCCGAGGAGGGACCGGCCGCCGAGCCGAGCGCTGCGTCCAGCCTGTCGAGATAGGGCTGCGCGCGGAGCTCCTCGAGGAGGAGGCGCGCCTCGGCTGCCCAGGCTCGGACCTCGGGCTCGTCGGGCAGCAGGACCGCGGCGTCGATGACCCAGCAGGCGAGGTCGAAGTGCTGCTCCAGCCGGGCGAGGCGGGCGCGCGCGTCGCGGAAGCCGGCGAGGGCCTCGGCGGCGCGGCCTTCGAGTGCCGCGACGGCGGCCGAGGCGTGCAGGCGCAAGGCCTGGCCGTAGGCGCCGGTCAGCGGAACCTCGGCAATGCGGGCTGCCACCGGTCGCGCGTGCTCGAGGTCGAGCGCCCAGATCGCCGACCGCATGGCGAGTCCGAGCGGCACCTCCGGGTTCTGGGTCTGGAGCTCCGACGCCTGGACAGCGCTTCGGTACGCGGTCTCGAGGTCGCCGGCGACCAGGGCCGTGTCACCGATCGTCATCTGCAGCGCGAAGAGGTCGTCGAGTTCGGTGCTGTCGGCGACAAGCTCGGTGACTTCGGAACGCAGGTCGTCCAGGTTCTGTCCTCGGGCCGTCTCGTGCAGGCCGTGCAGGATCCGGAGCCGGAGGCGGTCGTGCCGCAGGGTGGCAGTCTCGAGCGCTTCACCGGTGATCACCGCATGAGCGTCCCAGTCGCGCCCTTCCAGGTAGATGCCAACCGCCGCGGTGCCGGCGAGCCAGTTGAACATGCCGCGGTCGCCAATCTGGCGCGCGAGGTCCATCGCGTCGACCAGCAGGCGGGTCGCGCGCGCGGGATCGTCGTCGCTGATCGCCGACGCGAGGTTGTTGCGAACCCGCATCTCGAAGCTCCGGTCGCCCAGCTGCTGCGCCATCTCGAGGGCGGCCGCCTGGAGGGCGATCGACTCGCGACGCCGCCCCAGGATGTTCAGGGCTGAGCCCTTGTTGACGAGAGCCTCGGCCACCACGGCATCAAGGTTCAGCCGCTCGCCGATTGCCAGCGCACGGTCGGCAACCTCGATTGCCCGGTCGGTATTGGCCGTTCGCATATGGGCGCGCGAGAGGTGAGCCAGCGTCTCGGCGAGGACCGATTCGTCGGCGGTCGCCTCCGCCTCCGGCAGCGCGCCATCCAGCACCCCCGTGGCACGGGCCACTTCGCTGGCATCGAGCAGCACCTTTCCCAGCCGAGCGGTGGCTCCCGCTGCGGCCACCCGATCCCCGAGCTCGCGGTACGCGGCGATGGCGGCCTCCGCGTGCTTCTCGGCGTCGCGTGATGCGGCCGCAGCAGCGGCGGCGGCGGCGCGGTCCAGGAGCGGCGCACGTTCTCTCGCCTCCGAGGTGATCGTCAACGCCTGGTCGAGATAGCTGACGGCCTGGTCGTACGCCCCCAGTCCGGCCGCGCGATCGGCGGCGCCGGCGAGGGCGAGGCGCGCCTGGGCGGCGACGGCATCGGCCTCCGCGCCCTCGTTTGACGCCTCGTGCGCGGCGACGTAGTGGCTGGCCAGCGCGCCGGCGAGCTCGTCGTCGCCCAGCGCCTCGTAGTGGCGAGCGACCGCCAGGTGGCGCGCGCGACGGTCGCGCCGGGCAAGCGTGCCGTAGGCGACCTCGCGGATGAGCGACTGCACGAACCGGTACTGGCCTCGCTCCGGCGAGCGCGGGTCCGTTTCCAGCTCGAGCAGCTCGCGACGGACCAGCGCACGGAGGCGCGGCTCCAATTCGGCAGCAGAGTCGGCAGCAGACGTGCCGGAGATGGCGGCCAGGGCATCGGCGCTGAAGACCTGGCCGAGCACGGCCGCGTCCTGGAGCAGCGCACGGTCGGTAGGCTCGAGCACATCCAGCCGCGAGGCAATGAGCGAGCGCAGCGAGTCCGGCACCGAGATGTCCGTCAGGTCGCCGGTCGGCTCGTAGACATCGCCGCTGCGCCGGATGCGGCCGTCGGCGAGCAGACCGCGGACCGTCTCCACCGCATAGAGCGGGACGCCCTCGGCACGCCCGACGATGGCGGCCATGGCCCCGTCGGGCAGGCCCGGCACGAGGCCGTTGAGGAGCTGCCGCATCGCCTCATCGGCCAATGGCTCCAGGGCCAGCGCCGTCAGGTGGCGACGACCGACACCCCAGTCAGGGCGGCGGTCGAAGAGCTCGGGCCGGGCGAGGGTGACCACCACGATCGGCAGCCCCTTCGACCAGTCGAGCAGGTGATCGATGAAGTCGAGGAGGCCCGTATCGGCCCACTGGAGGTCCTCGAAGACGAGCACGGTGGTGCCCTTCTCGGCAACCCGCTCGAAGAAGAGGCGCCAGGCAGGAAAGAGCGCATCACGGCCACCCGCAGGAGCCTCCTCCGCCCCAAGGAGGGTGAGCAGCGCGGGACCGATGCGCTCGCGCTCGCTCGCGTCGCCGATGTACTCGTCCAGGGTCGCCGCGATCCGGTCGCGGGTGGTGGCCTCGTCATCATCCTCGGTCAGGGTGGCCCGGCGCCGGACCATCTCGCCCAGCGCCCAGAAGGTGATGCCCTCGCCGTACGACGGCGAACGGCCGCGATGCCAGTAGATGTCCTCCGTGACACCGTCGATATACTTCTCGAGCTCCCACACCAGCCGGCTCTTGCCGATCCCTCCCGGACCGGTGATCGAGACGAGCCGCGGCCGCCGCTCGCGGCCGACCGTGTGGAGCTGCTCCTTCAGCTGCCGAAGCTCCTCGTCGCGACCGACGAACGGCGCCTCGAGCGCGTCTGCGCGCCCGTGGCCACCGCGCTGCGCCACGACGCGCAGCGCCTGCCAGGCAGGGACCGGGCTGGTCTTGCCCTTGAGCGAATGGTCGCCAATCGGCTCGAAGACGATCGCCGACTCCGCGGCCCGACGGGTCGCCTCGCCGACCAGGACGGTGCCGGGCTCGGCGATGCCCTGGAGGCGGGCGGCGGTGTTGACGAGATCGCCGGCGACCATCCCCTGGTTGGTGGCGCCGAGGGTGACCGCCGCCTGGCCGGTCAGGATTCCCGCTCGGGCCTGAAGGTTGGGGTGCAGCGTGCTGACGGCGTCGACCAGCTCGAGCGCGGCTCGGACCGCTCGCTCGGCGTCGTCCTCGTGCGCGACCGGCGTACCCCACACGGCCATGACCGCATCGCCGATGAACTTCTCCACGGTGCCGCCGTGCTGCGTGACGATCTCGGTCGCCGTGTCGAAGTAGCGGCTCAGCAGCTCGCGGACAGCCTCCGGGTCGCGATCCTCGGCAAGAGTCGTGAAGCCGACGAGATCGGTGAAGAGGACCGTAACGAGGCGGCGTTCTGCCGTGGCGGCGTTTGCTGGCGTCGGCGTTGCCGGCGCGGGGGCTTGGGCATCGGCGCGGAAGGCATGGCCGCAGCTGGCGCAGAAGCGCGCGTCGGCGCGATTCGGCTCACCGCATGACGGGCAGCTTGCGGAGAGCGGCGCGCCGCAGTTGTCGCAGAACCTGCTGCCGCCGCGGTTCTCGGTGCCGCAGCTCGCGCACAGCATGCTGGTCGCCTCCGTTGGTCCTGCCCGGAGGGTACTCGACGATCGCAAGCGAGCGAGGTACGTGTGTGTCGCGCGCGGCGTTTGCTGGCGTGGCAACTATCGGCAACGGAAGCGCGGTTTGGCCTGCTTCGCTGGTCGCACGTTGCCACGGCAGCAACGGGCGCCGATGGAACGGTGTCTGCCCCGTCATTAGTTGCTGCACCAGCAAACCCCGAGAAGGCGCGAACCAGCTTCACGCAAGGTCGGTGACCTCATCGGCTGACTGCTCGTATCCCACCGGCAGCTGGAGCTCGGTGACGAAGTCGGCAGAGCGCTCCACCACGTACCCGGGCGGCAGCCGAAGCTCGGGCTCGGCGCCGAACTGGAGGTACAGCGTCCGGAGCGGTCCATGCTCGGCCAGCCCGGCCGTCTCGACCCACGACTGGAGGGCGCGCCGCGCATCCGCGACGCCACGATACGGACCCCGATGAATGACCGACGCGACCCGCGCCGCCGGTAGCCGCCGATACCGGATCCGCTCCGTTTCGGGGATCGGTCCGGTGACGGGAACAAAGATCTCTCGCTGGCTCGTGATTGCACCGGGAGGCCGATGTGCCCGCCGGCCAAGGTCGCGGACGTACGACTCGAGCTCGTAGAACGCGTTGTCGGCGCCGCCGGCCAGGGAGAGGACGGCGACCGGCTCGACGCCGACCGGTCGGAGGACGACATCGGCGTCCGATGCCAGCGAGATGTCGAGAGCGCGCAGCCGCTCCTCGACCAGGTGCCGCTCGCGCTCGAGCTCCTCGCGCCGACGTGCCAGCGCCTCGCGCAGGTCGCCGCCCGATGCAAGCGCGCCGATCTCATCGAGTGAGAGTCCCAGCTGGCGCAGGGCCACGATCCGCCGCAGCTCCGGCAGCTGGGCCGGCGAGTAGAAGCGGTACGCACTGGTCGGATCCACCCACGCGGGGCGGAACAGCCCGAGCGCGTCGTAGGCGCGCAGCTGCTTGGCGGACACGCCGCCGATGCGCGCGAAGGCACCAATCCGAAACATCGCTTGACCTTCCCTTTAGGGGAAGGTACAGGATCGGTCAATGATGACCACCACGACCAGACCGATCCGGATCGCCGCCCAGCTCCATCCCCAGCACGGAACGTGGCGTGACCTGCGCGCCGCCGCCATGCGTGCCGATGAGCTCGGCTACGACATCCTCTACACCTGGGATCACTTCTCGCCGCTCAACGGGCCGCCCGACGGGCCCCACTTCGAGTGCTGGTCACTCCTCGCCGCCTGGGCCGAATGCACGAGTCGCGTGGAGCTCGGTCCGCTCGTGGCCTGCAACTCGTATCGCAATCCGAACCTGCACGCCGATATCGCGCGCACCGTTGACCACGTCAGCGGCGGACGCGTGATCATGGGCCTCGGCGCCGGCTGGTTCGAGCGCGACTACGCCCGCTACGGATACGAGTTCGGGACGTTCGGGCGCCGCATCCGGGCCCTTGGACGCGACGTGCCGGTGATCATCGACCGGCTGGCCACCCTCAATCCCCCGCCGCTGCGGCGCATGCCGATCATGGTCGCGGGAACCGGCCTCACGTTGACGATGCCGATCGTCGCGCGCCACGCGGATGCCTGGCATGCGCACTTCCCCGATCGGCCGGAGGAGGTGGAGGCCCCGGTTGCCGCGCTGCGTCGCTCTTGTGACGAGATCGGCCGCGACCCGGCGGCGATCGAGTGGAGCGTCGGCCTCGACCCCGAGGATCTCGAGCGGTTCCTCGCGGAGGACGTCGACACTTACGTCGAGATGGGCTTCACCCAGTTCACGCTCGGCTTCGGCGGGCCGGCCTGGAATGTCGACCGCGGCACTCCGTGGCTCGAGTGGCGCGACCGGATGAATGCTTCGTCGCATGCTGTGGCCCGATCCGCCTGATCGCCTTCGCGTTGCTGGGGCGGCAACTAACGACGGCGGAGCGACGCTTTCTCCGTCGCCCGTTGCTGGAGCGGCAACAGGCGACGGAGCTGGGGGCCGAACCCGACCCTACTTCGCCGTTAATTGCCCGGCCAGCAAATCTCCAGTGCACCTTCTGGGTGCAGTTCGCCGGAACGTTGCTCACATCGGGACCGGCGGTGGGCGGGGCCTGTCTCCGTTCAGAGGATATATCAGTAACGATATATTCGGTGATAGATGCGAGGCACGCTTCGATCAGGCCCTCCGCTGCAGCGGCCGGGCAAGGTGTCGCGCAGACCGGCCTACGGCAGCAACCTCCATGGGAGTCACAGCTACGTGCGGATCCCCAGGGCTCGCTCGACACGCTCCGCAGTGCCCGGATCGCCGAGGAAGCGAAGAGCACGGAGCTCCCACCACGGCGCGCCGTGCTCATGGGCGAGGTCGAGCGCCAGGTGCGCGGAGGTCTCGGAGCCGGTGACCCACGCGTCGAGCAACGCGGCC
>JBQTHZ010000142.1:0-17507 GCA_052388515.1 Chloroflexota bacterium
GTGCTGTTGGCCGAGACCTTGGTACAGCAGGAGATTCGGCCATTTGCGCACGAAATCTCACGCTCAGAGCACAGCGGATAGGGTTGGTTGACTTAAAAAGTCCCCTGCTCTAACCGCTGAGCTAACGGCCCTCGACACCGCTTTCAGGATAGACCGATGCGGGGCATGTGCCCCCGCACGGCGAGGCCGAGGCTCTCCGCAGTCATGCAGACTCGCGGCTGGCGAGTCCGGATGCGAGAGCTGCCGGCTCAGCCGACGAGCGGCCCGACCCGCGTCCATGGCGGTCGAGGCTCGGCATGCTCGACCACGAGCGTGAGACCATCCCGAGCGGACACGCGCACGCGCTGGCCGACGTCGGCATCGGGCTCGCATCGCGCCCTCCAGAGCTCGCCGTGAAACCGGACCTCGCCGATCGGGTCGCAGGCGGTGACGACCCTCGCCACCTCGCCGATCATCGTCTCCGGACCGGCCTTCGCAGGATTGCGCCGCGAGTGACGCATCCAGAACAGGGTCTCCACGACCTCGACCAGCAACGCCATGCCGACGACTGGCACACTCCACGGGGCGGGGACGACGAAGATGGCCAAGAGGACGCCGAGGGTGAGGATCACCCATCGATTGTCGCCTCCAACGCGGCGACGGTCCACTTCGCAGCCGATCGCTTGCCACCCAGTGCAAGCAACCACGAAGAAGGGGCCGGATCGCAGTGCTTCTGGGTCCCCGTTTGCCGGGCCCTGCAAACGACGATCGAAACCGGCCCCAACCTCGGAGATCGTTGCGCCCCGGCGCTAGCGGCGTGCAACCGGAAGCGTACGGAACCCTCGCCCGGCCTGGCGCATCGGTCCTTAGCATGGTGAACCGATCGGTCGCGTCCGGCCTAGATATCTGAGAGGGAGGATCTGGATGCTCGAGGGCCTTCTGGCCCCGCTGCGCGTCGTCCTGCAACGAAGCCTCGGCGACTGGCTGATCGTGGTCGCCACCTGGCTCGTGATCGTGTGTGCGACGACGCTCCTGGCGATCGGCGTCCTGTACGGCGATGCCGTCGCGCTCAGCGGCCTTCGTCAGACCCTCGCCGCGGAATCGATCACCGCCACCAGCATCGACGTCCAGATGCGCGTCGAGCCCGACGAGCTCGCGACGGTCGACGAGGTGGTGAGCGCCCAGTCGCGACGCATCCTGGGTTGGACCGATGGCGAGCTGGCGCGCATGATTCGCTCCGGCACGTTCGGGCTCGACGGCGCCGTTCCGGACGTGTCCGACACCGATCTCGCCATCTTCGCGGCCTCCGATCGGCTGGTCGAGCACGCCGCGATCGTCGAGGGTCACTGGCCGGCATCCGGCGCTGAGCCGCTCGAGGTGGCGATCTCGATCGGCGCGGCTGAGGCTCTCCGTCGTGGAGTCGGCGACGAGCTGTCGCTGACCAGCCGGGCCGGCGAGGACCGCGTCGTCGAGCTCGTGATCGTCGGCACCTGGAAGCCCAACGACCCCGCAGAGCGCTACTGGCTGGGTGACGAGCTCGAGCTGACCGGCGTAAGCGAAGGGGCCTCGTTCACCGTGCATGGACCGTTGGTGGTGACGGGCGACGACCTCGTCGGCCGCGTCGCGACCGGAGACCTCGACGTCAGCTGGCGCACGCTGCCGGAGTTCGACAACCTCGAGCTCGAGAACGTCGGCTGGATGCGCAGTGATGCGGCGGCCCTCGAGCGCCGCATCCGCTCCGAGCTGGGCGAACGCGCCTTCTTCAGCGTCGAGACCGATCTTCCGCAGGTGCTGCAGGGAGTCGATCGGTCCCTGCTGGTGAGCCGATCGGGCGTCCTCCTGCTGACCATCCAGTTCGCGATCCTGGCTGCGTACGCGCTCGTGCTGGTGGCCGGGCTGCTTGTCGAGCAGCGCCGCATCGAGACGGCATTGCTGCGCTCGCGCGGCGGAAGCGCGGGTCACGTGGCCTGGATGGCCCTGCTGGAAGGGCTCGTGCTCGTGGTCCCGGCGGCACTGGCGGCCCCATGGATCGCGCTCGGCGTGCTGCGGCTGTTCGACGCGGTCGGCCCGCTGTCGGCGGCAGGCGTGAACATCGAGCCGCGCGTCGACAGCGTGGCGTTGCTCGTGGCCGGGATCGCAGGGGTGGCGTGTCTCATCGGGCTCGTCGTCCCGGCGTTCGCATCCGGCCGGGGGCTGGCCGCGGTGCGCCAGACGATGGCTCGCCAGGGAAATCGGACATTCGCTCAGCGGCTCGGGATCGATCTCGCGCTGGTGGTCCTGGCTGGGATCGGCCTCTGGCAGCTGCGGCAGTACGGCGCGCCGCTGACCGCAACGGTACGCGGCAGCATCGGGCTCGACCCGCTGCTCGTGGCGGCGCCCGCCATCGGCCTGCTGGCCGGCGCGATCCTGGCACTGCGCATCGTGCCGCTGCTCGCGGAGCTGGGTGAGCGAGCGCTCGGGTCCCGTCGTGGCCTGGTCGCACCATTGGGCGCCCGCCAGCTGAGCCGGCGGCCATTGCGCTACACCCGATCGGCACTCCTCCTCATGCTGGCGGCGGCCCTCGGCACCTTCGCGGCCGCCTACACCGCCACCTGGACCCGATCGCAGACGGACCAGGCCGCCTACCAGTCAGGAGGCGACCTGCGCGTCGAGATCGCCAGCTTTCCGGACCTGCCGCTGTGGGCATTCGGAGGAGCCTTCGAGGATGTCGAAGGCGTCGAGCGTGCCATGGCCGTCATGGTCGACGCGTTCGACGTTGCCAGTGCGGGTCGCGATGGCCAGCTCCTCGGGCTCGACACGGGTGCCCTGGCCGAGATCGTCGAGCTGCGATCCGACCTGCTGGACGGCCGGAGCCTCGGAGAGCTGGCCGCCTCCTTGGCGCCGGACCTCGAAGGCCTCGAGCCGATCTCCCTGCCCGGAGAGCCGACGGGTCTCACCATCGGCCTGGATACGAGGCTCGAGAACCTTCCGGCGGAGGATGAGGATGGCAACGTTCTGCTGCCCGAGACCCTGCTGGTGGGCCAGGTGGGCGTTGCGATCCGTGACGCGGCCGGTCTCGTCCACATCTTCGACGGCACGACGCAGTTCCAGGCGACGGCGCCCGGTCAGCGCATCGCGGTCCCGCTCACCGACGAGCCCGTCGATGGCGAGGCGGTCCTGCCGAACTACCCGATCGAGCTGCTGGGGATCCAGCTCACCATCCTTCCGCCGCCGGAGACCGTGATCGCCGGCGAGCTGTCCGTCACGAGCGTGGGATCGGTGGACATGGAGATCCTGCGCGATGGCTGGACCTGGCTGATCGAACGGGGCCAGCTGGCGGCGCAGCCCGCGCCGGCCGCGCCCGATCGTCCTGATGCCGTCTCGATTCCCGAGGCTCAGCCGATCGTCTCCGATGATGGCCCGGTCGAGGTGCGCCTCGTGCCCGACTCGCTTGCCGATGTTGCCGACCGACCGTTGCCGATCGCCGCCAGCCGCAGCTTCGCCGATCAGACCCGGGCCGAGGTTGGCGACCCGGCTGCCATCGGTTCCCTGACGCGCCGGACGCAGGTCGAGATCGCCGCGATCATCGACGCGTTTCCGACCCTCGAGCCGCAGGATCCCTTCGCGATCGTCGACCTCGGCGGACTCGCGCTGGTGACCTACGCTCGCAGCGGCGACGATCTGTTTGCGGATGAGTGGTGGTTGTCGGTGACCGACGAGGCAGCCGCCGTCGCAGCGCTCAACGGCGCTCCGTACTCGGTCGAGTCACTCGTGAGTCGGACGGAACGGACGGCCGAGCTCACCGACGACCCGGTCGCCCTCGGCGTCATCGGCGCGCTGGCGATCGGGTCGATCGCGGCCCTCATCGTTGCCATCATCGGATTCGTGGTCAGCGCGGTCGTCAGCACGCGCGAACGGCTCGGCGAGTTCGCGCTGCTGCGTGCCATGGGCATGTCGCCAGGGCAGCTCTCGGCCTGGCTGACCTTCGAAAACGCCTTCCTGCTGGCCGCCGGCATCGTGGCCGGCTCCGGTCTCGGCCTCCTCCTGTCATGGCTCGTGCTGCCCTTCGTGACCCTGACCGCCGAGGCGCGCGTCGTCGTCCCGCCGGTGCTCGTCGAGATTCCATGGCTCGCCATCGGTGTCGTCCACCTGTTGGCCGCTGTGGGATTGGTGGTCGCCGTCGTCGTGATCGGCGGCATCCTGCGCCGGGTGCCTGTCAGCGGCGTGCTTCGAGCTGGGCAGGACTGACAGGTGCGCGCGATCGGCTTCCTGCTCAAGCGATATCGGGCCGAGATGGGCCCGATGCTCCTGCTGGCGATCATCGTGGCGGTCACCGCCTTTCTGGCCGCGGCCGCGCCGCGCCTGTTCAATCGCGTCGCCGATGACGGCCTGCGCCATGACGTGGGGCGTGCCGAGGCAATCGAGCGCAACCTGGAGCTCGGCCAGATCGGCTTCCTGAGCGGCGGCAGCGGATTGGAGTCGGTCGCCGATGCCGGTGCGCGGCTGGAGGCCGAGCTTCCGGAGAGTGTTCGCGCCCTGATCGCCGACCGCACCCATCACGCCGAGAGTGCGAGCTGGTCCGTCCAGGACCCACCGCGCGAGCAGCCGACCTGGCTCCGCTTCCGTGTTGCCGAGGGCGTCGAGGAGCGGATCACCTACGTCGAAGGCAGCCCGCCGACCGGGGAGACGGCAACGATTCCGGGACGGCGCGGGACGCTGCCCGGCGAGCCGGAGGACGCGACCGTTTTCGAGGTGGCCCTCTCGACGCAGATCGCCGCGGAGCTGGGAGTGGGGGTGGGCGACCGCATGGAGCTGGTCCCCGACACGGAGGACGCGCTGGTTGGCCAGTTCAGCAGCCCCGTCCGCGCCGCGGCCGACGTGGTCGGGCTCTACACCCTCGACGACGCGGACGCCGACTTCTGGATGAACGATCCGTCGCTCGAGCTGCCCACGGTGATCGTCGTCAACCCGAACTTGCGGCTCCTGTACGGCACGGCCCTGCTCTCGACGGATGCGTACCCGACGTTGATCCGCAACGGTCTGCCGGCCCGCTATGCATGGCGCATGTTCACCGATCCCGAGCGCCTCGACGCCGGCGGGCTCGACGAGCTCACCGCCGACCTGCGCCGCATGCGCACCGCGTATCCGCAGCTCGTGACGACGCTGCGCGACGCGGACGTCACGACGCTCCGGACCGGCTTGCTCGACCTCTTCGACGGATACGCGGCCGAGCGGCGCAGCGCGGAGGCGGTCCTGGTCACGGCCGCGTTGGGCCCGGCTGCGGTGGCGACCGCGGCGGTCACGCTCGTCGCCCTGCTCATGGTCCATCGCAGACGCCGCGCCGTGACGCTCGTCCGGGGCCGCGGGGCTTCCGTCGCGCAGCTGCTGGCGTCGCACGTGGTCGAGGGACTGCTCATCGCGGTTCCGGCTGCCATCGTGGCCTACCTTGCGGCCGTGACCCTCGTCGTGGGGCGCGACTCGCCATCGAGCCCGCTGCTGGCCGCTCTCGTCGCGGGCGGTGCGGCGCTGGTCCTGGTGCTCACCGTCTTCCGATCGGCAACGGCACAGCTGCGGGACGTCGAACGCGAGGCTCCGACCTCCGCGCGTATGAGCCCGCGCCGCATCTCCTTCGAGGTGCTCGTCGTCGTCCTGGCCGCCGGCGGGGCATTCCTGTTGCGCCAGCGCGGCATCGCCGGCGGCGGCGCGGCCGGCGAGCTGGCCGGCGTCGACCCCCTCCTCGCGGCCGTGCCTGCTCTCATCGGCCTTGCGGTTGGTGTGGTGACGGTGCGCCTCTACCCCGTGCCGCTGGCAGTGGCTGGATGGTTCGCAGATGGATGGCGCGGGATGGTCCCTGCCTTCGGGCTGCGGCGCGCCGCCCGGACCGGCGATGTCGGCAGCCTGCCCCTCGTCGTGCTGCTCGTGACGGTGGCGATCGGTGCGTTCAGCTCGACGATCCTTGTCACGGTCGAGCGCGGGCAGGCGGCCGCAGCATGGCAGGAGGTTGGCGCCGATCTGACCATCATCCCCGGCACCCGGCCGTTCCCGACCGACTTCGACGCGGCGACGTTGCCCGGCGTCGAGGCAGCGGCAAGCATGCATGTCGACGTCGGTGCGCTGGGTGGACGTGGCGGTGCGCGCGTCGAGGTCAATGCGCTCGACACCCCCGCGCACGCGGTGGTGACGGGCGGCACGGGCGCTGACGCGGACCTGCCTCGCGCACTGCGCGACCCACCGGGGCCGGAGCAGGCCATTCCGGCCATCATCTCGGACGAGGCGGCGACGGGCGGCTCGAGCCCCATCCGTCGCGGCGACGAGATCGAGATGCTGGTCTCGGCGCGCACGGTCCTGGTGCGCGTGGTCGAGATTCGCGAAACGTTCCCCGGCGTGGCGGTGGACGGCGCCTGGGTGATCGTCCCGCTCGCCTCACTGCGGGAGGCGGTAAGCGATCGGGTGTTTCCTGCCAGCGTGATCTTCGCTCGCGCGCCGGGGGTGAGCGCCGCATCGGTCCAGGAAGCCATTGACGAGGTGCTTCCCGCCACGCTGGTGAGGGGGCGTTCCGAAGCGCTCCAGGAGGTCCAGGCCGGGCCGCTGGTGCGGGGCGTTGGTGTGGGCTTCATGCTGGCCGTCGCCATCGCGATCGCCTACGCGGCGCTGGCAACCACGGCCGCGCTCGTCCTGGTGGCCGCCGTCCGCAGCCGGGAGACGGCGCATCTGCGCACGCTGGGCATGACATCCCGCGGCCTGCTCGCGCTGTCCATCATCGAGCATGGACCGGCGGTGCTGACCGCGACCGTCATCGGCCTCGCGCTCGGCGTGGGCGTCGCATGGTTCGTGGCGCCGGGGCTGGACCTGGCGGAGCTCATCGGGTCGCCCATCGAAGTCGCCCTGGTCGTCGACCCTCGAGTCGTCGGCGCCATGCTGGTGGCGCTCGTCCTGGTGCTGGCGATGGGTATCGGGCTGTCGAGCTGGATCGGGCGTCGCGCCAGCCTGGCGGGCTCGACGCGGCAGGGGATCGAATGAGTCTGCGAGGATGAGGGCGTGAGCGGACCGATGCGCGACCAGCGCCTCGACATCGTGGATCTGCCGGGTGCTGCCCCCGTGGAGGCCGGGCCGGCATTCGCGCCGCGTGGCCCGCGCCGCCGTCTCTTCGGGGAAGGCGCGCAGATCGCGTGCGACAACCTCGTCAAGATCTACAAGGTCGCCGATCTCGAGGTGGTCGCTCTCCAGGGCCTCGACCTGCTGGTGGATCCGGCCGAGATGATCGCCATCGTCGGCGCCTCGGGCTCCGGCAAGTCGACCCTGTTGTCGATCCTGGGCGGACTGGACGTGCCGTCCGCCGGGCGGGCCACCGTGGCGGGCCATGACCTGACCGCCATGGGCCGGCGCGAGCGGACGATCTACCGGCGCCGGGTGATCGGCTTCGTCTGGCAGCAGACGGCGCGCAACCTGCTCCCGTACCTGACGGCGGTGGAGAACGTCGAGCTGCCCATGATCCTTGATGGCCGCGACGCCCGCGCCCGGCGCGAGCGGGCGCACGAGCTCCTGGATCTGGTCGGGTTGGGAGAGCGGGCGACGCACCGCCCGGATCGGCTCAGTGGCGGTGAGCAGCAACGGGTGGCGATCGCCGTCGCGCTTTCGAACGAACCGGAGGTCATCCTCGCCGATGAGCCCACCGGCGAGCTCGACACGGACACCAGCGGCGAGATCTTCGAGCTGCTGCGGCAGGTGAACCGCTCGGTCGGCACGACGGTCGTCATCGTCACCCATGACCCCCTGGTCTCGGAGCAGGTCCAGCGGACGGTGGCCATTCGGGACGGTCGGACCTCGTCGGAGACGCTGCGCCGGTCGTCCGTCTCGGACGAGGGCGACCACCGCGTCATCGCCGAGGAGTTCGCCGTCCTGGATCGCGCCGGCCGCCTCCAGCTTCCTCGAGCGCACGTCGAGGCGCTCGAGCTCGAGAGACGGGTGCGGCTGCGCCTCGAGCCGGACCACATCGGCGTCTGGCCCGATGCGCACGAAGAGCGAGACCGATGACGGCGCCGCCGATGGGACGGGATGACCGCTATCGGTCGGAGACGGGGACCGACATGGTCGTCGCCGAGGGGCTCAGGCGTGACTATCCATCGGGTGACGAGGTGGTCCACGCGCTGCGCGGCGTGGACCTGCGGGTCGAGCGAGGCCAGCTGGTCGCGGTCCGTGGGCGCTCCGGATCTGGCAAGACGACGCTCCTCAACCTGCTCGGCGGCCTGGATCGCCCGACCGCCGGTCGCGTGGTCGTCGACGGAGACGAGGTCAGCGCCATGAGCGAGGCGCAGCTCGTCGGATTCCGCCGTGGGACGGTCGCCTTCATCTTCCAGGCCTTCGGGCTGCTCCCGATCCTCTCGGCCGCCGAGAACGTCGAGGTGCCGCTGCGCCTCGTCCGCGCTGACCCGCGCGCCCGCGACGCTCGGGTCGAGGAGCTGCTGGACCTGGTCGGCCTGGGTCCGCGGGCGGGTCATCGGCCGCACGAGCTTTCCGGCGGCGAGCAGCAGCGCGTCGCGATCGCCCGGGCGCTGGCCAATCGGCCCAAGCTTCTTCTCGCCGATGAGCCAACCGGGCAGCTTGACTCGCACACCGGCCACGCCGTGATGGCGCTGCTGCGGACCGTGGTGCGTACCGAGGGCGTGACGGCTGTCGTCGCCACCCACGATCCTGCGCTGCTCGACCTGGCCGACCGCGTCGTCGAGATTCACGACGGTATGCTCGCAGAGGCCGCCGAACCTGCCGTGGCTGAGGCGTGACGTTCGGGGAACGCGCCATCGGGATCATCGGAATCGGTGATAGCATGTCGCCTGCGCCACCGAGCCCACGGCATCGATCGCCTTTAGGCGCGGAATCGGCAGCTTCGGCACTCGAGATCCTGTTGCGCAGACGCGTGCCCCATCGACAACACGCACGCTGGTGACCTTCATGCGAGTCCTGCTGATCGGTGTCGGCACCGTCGGCGAGGCGATCGCACGCCTCTCCGCGGAGCGCGGCTGGTGCGAGGCAATGATCCTGGCCGACTACGACGAATCCCGGGCGCGCATCCTCGCCGACTCGCTCGGTGGAGCCCCCCGCTTCACGGCCGTCAAGGTCGACGCGCGTGACGCATCGGCCATCACGGAGCTGGCTCGAGCCAACAACGCCGACCTCGTGATGAACGCCGTGGATCCGCAGTTCGTGATGCCGATCTTCACCGGAGCCCTCGAGGCCGATGCGAACTACATGGACATGGCGGTCAGCCTGTCGAAGCCGCATCCGGAACGCCCGTTCAGCGAGCCGGGCGTGAAGCTCGGTGACGAGCAGTTCGCGCTCGCCGGCGAGTGGGAGTCGCGCGGAAAGCTGGCGCTGGTGGGCATGGGCATGGATCCCGGATTGACCGATGTCTTCGCCGCGCATGCCGCCAAGCACGCCTTCGACGAGGTCCACGAGATCCACGTGCGCGACGGCGGCGATCTCGAGATTCCGGGCTTCGCCTTCGCGCCGGTCTTCAGCATCTGGACCACCATCGAGGAATGCCTGAACCCGCCGATCGTCTGGGAGAACGGCGACTGGCATACGACCGAGCCATTCAGCGCACCCGAGGGATTCCCGTTCCCGGAGGGCATCGGTCCGGTCGAATGCGTCAACGTCGAGCACGAGGAGGTGCTGCTCATCCCGCGTTGGCTCTCGACGCGCACGGCGACCTTCAAGTACGCGCTCGGAGCCGACTTCATCGACAAGCTCAAGACCATCCACGCGCTGGGCATGGACCGCACCGATCGCGTGTCCGTGAAGGGCGTGGAGGTCGCCCCGCGCGACGTGCTGGCCGCCATCACGCCAGATCCGATCAGCCTGGGTGACCAGTTCCGCGGCCGAGCCATGGTCGGTACCTGGGTGTTGGGTGTGAAGGATGGCAAGCCGCGCGAGACCTTCGCCTACCAGATGGCCGATGCAGAGGAGATCTGGGCCCGGCACCGCCTCCAGGTCGTGGGGTGGCAGACAGGCTTCAACCCGGTGATCGCCATGGAGCTCCTCGCCGAGGGTGCCTGGACCGGGGCGGGCGTGCTCGGCCCCGAGGCCTTCGATCCGGATCCATACCTGTCACTGCTCGACCGATACGGCATTCATCACGCCGTTGTCGAGATGGACCCGGGGGCGCATCGGCCCACCTGAGGCCCTGCCATCCCGTTCGGCCCGCTTTGCCCCGGCAGCAACTAACTTCGGCGGAGCGCTCAGATTGGGCTCCACGACCGACGCCTGTTGCTGGCGGTGCAACGCCTGACCATTGGCGATGCCTTCCGTTGAAGATAGTTGCTGGGGCGGCAAACGGGCGCTGCGCAGGATAATGGACAGCCCAGTTTTCAGTGAGGCACCGGACCGATGAATGTCGATGAGCTTCTGCGCGGCGCGAAGGACGCCATGACCGCGCGAACCGTCTTCGCCGAGCCGATCGAGCGCGATGGCATCTTGATCATCCCGGCCGCGAAAGTGCGCGGAGGTGGCGGTGGCGGGGGTGACAACCAGGAGAACGCGGGCGGCGGCTTCGGCCTGGCCGCAAAGCCGGCGGGAGCGTATGTCGTCCGCGACGGCAAGGTCAGCTGGGAGCCCGCGATGGACGTGAACCGGATCATCCTGGGAGGGCAGATCGTGGCAATCGTCGCACTGCTCGTCCTGCGCTCGATCCTGCGGAAACGATCGTGATCATCGTTTGACCGAACCATGGGCCGCCACTACCATGGGCGGTCGCGGGGTGGAGCAGTGGTAGCTCGTCGGGCTCATAACCCGAAGGTCGGCGGTTCGAATCCGTCCCCCGCAACCACGCATACGACGTCGAAAGCCGCCCCCGCCGGGCGGCTTTCGTGGATTTCAGCCGCTCTCGGCAGCTCGCTGCCCGATGATGACCTCGTTTCCGTCGGGATCGAGGACGCGCGCGATCCGCTCGCCCCATGGCTGATCTGCCGGCTCCTCCGTGACCGTCACGCCGGCAGCTCGCAGCCTCTCGACGGCCGCGTCGCAGTCACCGGCGTAGACCCACAGGCTCACGTTCCGCGCGCCATCGGCCGACCCGCCCGGGCTCACGCCGATGCCGAGGTGGGAAGCACCGATATCGAGCGAAACGTACGCGGGCTCTCCCTCCGGGCCGGGGAACTCGTACTCGATCGTGCCGCCGAGCAGATCGCGGTAGAAGCCCAACGCCCGCGGCATGTCGGCGGTCGCCAGGATCGGGAACAGTTCCGTGAACATCACACCACCTCCTTGGAAGCGAACGACGAACCAGGGAGTCGTCGTTCGACATCGGCGAGAGCATGATGTGCGCTTGTCACCTGCACGGTTCGGTACAATGCGGCGGCCTATTCCGCCCCGAGCGAGCCCGCAGGAGGCTGAACGCGCCCGATGACGGTGAACCCGAAGAAGCTGCGCCCCTACGACGAGCCGCCGAAGCGCCGTCGGAAGCTCATCCCCGACGGTCCCGACAGTGCGGCCACAGGGTTCTTCGTTGCCGCCGCGTTGTGGCTGGCGGTCGCCACCGGCCTCGGTGCTCTCGCCATCGGCCTCCGCCTCGTCGACGTCGAGTTCTCCATTCCGCTCCTCTTCGATCTCAGCTTCACGTTCGACATGCGCCGCGTCGACTATGCGTTCGTGAATGCCACCGTCTACGGCTGGCTCACGAATGCAGGCTTTGCCGCCGTCGCCTTCATCACGCCGCGCCTGCTGGGAAAGCGGCTGGCCCTGGAGGCTGGGCTGAATGGCGCGCTCGCCATCTGGAACCTGACACTCGCCGGCGGCATCGCGGCGCTCTACGTGTTCGACCTTGGCGCGCATGCGCCGCTGACGGCCTTTCCGTGGCTGCTCGACGGTGGGCTCGCCACGGCGGCCCTGATCGTGACCGGCGCGTTCTTCGCCACGGCGGCGACCTCGCTGCGCACGAGCTACGTCAGCCTCTGGTTTGCCGGGGTAGCGCTGCTGGCGCTGCTCGGCCTGCTGAGCCTCAACGCGGGGATCGGCCTGCTGGAGTACTTCTTCGGGCTGGATGAGCTCCCGGTCGCGTTGGCATCGGTCTTCATCGAGCGCGCCATCTCGGTCATGTGGCTGCTCGGCATGGCCTACGCCGTCCTCCACTACGTGGTGCCGCGCAGCACCGGTCAGCCGCTGGCATCGGCGGGCATCGGCATGTTGACCTTCCTGACCTGGCTCGTCCTCGCGCCGCTCGCAGGCCTGAGCGTCGTCGCCGATGCGAGCATTCCCTACGTCATCACCAGCGTCGGCATCGCCGCGACCATGCTCCTGCTGGTCCCGGCATCGCTCACGGTCGTCAACCTCGCACAGACGATGCAGGGCCGCTGGACCCTCGCCTTCGGCGCCGGCACGGCGGCCTTCGCACTTGTCTCGCTCGCGTTCCTGTTCGCGGCCAGCCTGGTGGAGGCGATCGGCGCGCTCCGGGCCGTCGACCTGCTCGTCGGCGGGACCGATTGGGAGCGGGGCGCGTTCCTGTGGGCGGCGTACGGCACCTTCAGCTTCGCCGCATTCGCGCTCGCCGAGTACGCACTGCCACGGATCCTGCGGCGGGCATGGGGTGGTGGCTTCCTGTCGAGCGCACAGCTGTGGCTCGCCTTCGGCGGCGCCACGCTGGCGGGGCTGGCCTTGATGGGAAGTGGCATGGCGGAGGGCTCCTTGCTTGGACAGGGGACGGCCCTCGACGCCGTCGGCGAGCAGCTGCTGGTCTATCGAGCGACGGCCTTCTTCGGCTTCGGCATGGTTGCCCTCGCCGGCATCACGCTCCTGCTCAACCTGTTCCTCATGTACACCAGCGCCGAGCGTGCTGACTACGCCGTCCCCGGCCAATCGGCCACCGCCGCAGCAGGACACTGAGCCGATGACCGTCCACACCCCGATCGAGTCGCGCTCCGGAGGCCTTCCACCATGGGCGGTTGGTCTCACCATCTTCGTCTTCCTGGTGGGCGGCGTGTATCTGGCATCGGACCTCGCGGGGGAGAACCCGGCCTTCGCCATCCCGGGTGCCAGTGCTCCCGTGGCATCCGGCGGCGGCGGCGAAGCCGATCCGGCCGTCGGAGAGGCGCTCGTGGCCGAGTTGCAATGCGCAGCCTGCCACGGGCCCGATCTTGGCGGTGGCGGCACCTTCCCGAGCCTGCTCGGCCTTGCCGATGGGCCGGTGAGCGAGAATCTCCAGGACCTCGGCGCGGAGCACCCCGACGACTGGATCGCGCTCTGGATCGACGGCACGACGCCGGAGACCGAAGGGCTCGACCGCGGCGGCATGCCCGTCTTCGGCGACCAGCTCAGCCCTGAGCAGATCGACTCGATCGTCGCCTATCTGCTGTCGCTCTAGCCGCGCGGTGACCGATCAGGCCGCGCGCGCGGGACGCGGCGTTCCCGTCCTCATCGGCGCCGATGAGATGGCGCGCATCGACGAGGCGGCGCAGAAGCTCGGCCTCGCCGAGGACGCCCTCATGGAGTCGGCCGGCGCCGCCGTCTCCGAGGTCGCACAATCCGAGCTGGGCCGTCTGGCGGAGCGTGTGCGCGGACCCGCGGGCCCACTGGTGCGCCCACCGCTCGTGGTCGTGCTGTGCGGACCGGGCAACAACGGCGGCGACGGCTTCGTGATCGCCCGCCGGCTCGCCGCGACCGGTCGATCCGTGCTGGCCATCCTGGTCGCCGACGCATCGAAGCTGTCCGGCCGCGCCGGCGGCCACAACTGGAACGTGCTCCAGGCGATGGCATCGGCCGGATCACTGGAGCTGTTCGTGGCTCCCTCACCCGAGCTCCTCCTGCGTCTGCGCGAGCGGATCGCGGAGGCGACCCTGGTCGTCGACGCGCTCCTCGGCTCGGGGGCGTCGGGTCCGCTGCGTGAGCCGGTCTCGACCGCCGTCGATCTCGTCAACGCCACCCGCACCCATGCCGCAGCCGCCGGCCGGCCATGCGCGGTGCTGGCAGTCGACACGCCGACGCGGGTGGACCTCACGGGTGGCGCGCGCTCCACGCCTGTCGTCACCGCCGATGTCACCGTCACCTTCCATCGCGCGAAGGCAGGCTTTGCGCTCGACCGCGAGGCTCGGCACCTGGCCGGCCGCTACCTCGTCGCGCCGATTGGCATTCCGCTCGAGGCCGAGGACGGCATCGTGCCACCAGACGGCGAGTTCCCGCCGGGCCGCATCACCGAGATCAACTGGCAGGAGCCGATCGAGCGCGAGGACGCGGCGCATCGGCCGGGCGGAGGGATCGCCGCAGGCCCCGGCCGCACCGACTGAGGCGTTCCCGCGCGAGACTGCGCCCCCGCACGCCTGATGTGTGGACGTTCGCGGAGGCGGCCACCACGGAACCCGTTAGCCCGGCTAACATTACGCGGATGTTCGACCATGCCCAAGCCGCGGTGGAAGCCGCGCTGGCGGCCGGCGCGCGCTATGCCGATGCACGCGTCATGGACCGCAGACATGAATCGATGAACGCCCGGAACGGCGAGATCGAGGGCCTCACCCAGGAGGGATCCGTCGGCCTCGGTGTCAGGGCCCTCATTGGCTCCGGTTGGGGCTTCTTCTCGACCTCCGACCTGACCCTCCAGGCGGCGCAGGCGGCCGGTGCGCAGGCGTCGGCCATCGCAGGTGCCAGCGCATCGGTGCCGGGGAGGGATCTCGAGCTGACGCCGGTCGAGGTCTGCCAGGACCACTGGGAGAATCCGGTGACCGAGGATCCGCTGAGCGTGCCGCTCTCCGAGAAGGGCGACATGCTCGTGGGCGCGACACGGACGATGGTCGACCACGGCGCGGACGTTGCGCTCGCCGGCTACGACATCTGGGACACCACCAAGTGGCTCGTCAGCAGCGAGGGCCATCGGATCGACCAGCGCATCCGAGAGTGCGGGGCGCGGATGGATGCCACGGCCAATGGCGAGAGCGAGACGCAGCGCCGCAGCTACCCGGGCATCCGCGGCCAGTACGGAACCCGCGGCTGGGAGCTCGTGCGGGAGCTGGAACTGGAGGGCAACGCCGCCCGGATCGCGGAGGAAGCCCGCGAGCTGCTGACCGCGCCGGAGTGCCCGAGCCACGATGCCACCGACCTCATCATCGGCTCCGAGCAGATGGCGCTCCAGATCCACGAGTCGGTCGGGCACGCCGTCGAGCTCGATCGCATCCTCGGCTGGGAGGCTGCCTTCGCGGGCACGTCCTGGCTGGACCTGTCCCAGATTGACGAGCTGCGCTTCGGCTCCGACCTCATGAACGTCACGGCCGATGCGACCCTGCCCGGCGCGCTCGGCAGCTTCGGCTACGACGACGAGGGCACGCCGGCCCATCCGGTCGACATCGTCAAGGACGGCATCTGGGTCGGCGTCCTGTCCGGTCGCGACTCGGCGGCCCTGGCTGGTCTGCCCAGGTCCGGCGGCGCCGTCCGCGGTGACGGCTACAACCGCCTGCCGATGGTGCGCATGACGAACGTCGGCCTCACGCCCGGCACGTCGAGCCTGGAGGAGATGATTGCGGCCACCGACGACGGGATCCTGGTCGACACCAACCGCTCCTGGTCGATCGACGACAAGCGCCTGAACTTCCAGTTCGGCTGCGAGATCGGCTGGGAGGTCAAGAACGGGAGGCTCGGCCGGATGCTCAAGAACCCGACCTACACGGGCATCGGCCCGCGCTTCTGGGGCTCGCTCGACATGCTCGGCAACGCGTCGGAGTGGACGTTCTGGGGTACGCCGAACTGCGGAAAGGGTCAGCCCGGGCAGATCGGCCATACCGGGCACCCATCGGTGCCGTGCCGCTTCCGCGGGGTCCGCGTGGGAGTCCGCGGATGAGCGACCAGCTGCTTGCAGTCTGCGAACGCGTGCTTGCCCTGGTCGGGACCGATGCAGAGGCCGAGGTGACCATCAGCGCCGGCACCGAGACCCTGACCCGCTTCGCCACCAGCTTCATCCACCAGAACGTCGCCGATGCCGCCCGTCGCATTCATCTGCGCGTCGCCCTCGATGGGCGGGTCTCCGAAGCCAGCGCCAACCAGACCGATGACGAGACGCTGTCGCGCCTCGTGCGCTCGACGATCGACGCGGCCGCGCTCCAGCCCGTTGACCCTGGCTGGCCGGGACTGGCACCCAAGGCGCCCGTGCCGCCCGTGGAGCACTGGGACGAGGCCACGGCCTCGGCGGAGCCTTCGGAGCGCGCCGAACGTGTCGGCGCCTTTGTCGCGGCCGCGGACGGTCTCGAGACGGCTGGCTTCTGCTCGACCGATGGCAGCGAGGTTGCCTTTGCGAACTCCGCCGGTCAACGCCTGTCGGGTCGCAGCACGACGGCGCTGCTGGACGGGATTGCCCGCACCGGGACGGCCGACGGCTCCGGGCGTGCAGCATCGGCTGAGTTGGTCGACCTGGATGGTTCGGTCGTCGGGGCCGAAGCCACGCGACGCGCCTGCGACGCCGCTGACGCCACCGACCTCGAGCCTGGACGCTACGAGGGCGTGCTCGGTCCGTCGTGCGTCGTCAACATCCTCGGGTTCCTGGCGATCTACGGCTTCAACGGACGTGCCGTGGACGAGGGGCGATCCTTCGCCCGCGTCGGCGAGCGGCAGTTCGACGCCGGGATCACGCTGGCCGATGACGTCGCGCATCCCATGTCGGTCGGCATCGGCTTCGACGCCGAGGGGACGCCGAAGCGGCACGTCGAGCTGGTCCGCGAGGGCGTGACGACCGGTCTCTCGCACGATCGGCGCACCGCGAAGGCACTGGGCGCGGAGTCCACGGGCAACGCCATCGCCGGCGCCGGACCGTGGGGCGCGCTGCCGGCCAACCTCGTGCTGGAGGCTGGATCACCTTCGCCGGACGAGCTGGTCGCGGGCGTGGGACGCGGCCTGCTGGTGACCGACTTCTGGTACACGCGCATTCTCGATCCGCGGACGCAGGTGGTGACCGGGCTGACCCGCAACGGGGTGTGGCTCGTCGAGGACGGACGGATCGCGCGACCTGTCACGAACATGCGTTTCACACAGTCGTTCGTCGAGGCGCTGGGGCCGGACCAGGTCCGCGGAGTCGGCTCGGATCTGACCCTGGTCGGCGGAGCGACGTTCGGGACGGGCGCCTACGTCGTGCCGTCGCTCCACCTCGCGTCATGGAACTTCACCGGCGGCGCCAAGGGATAGGGCAATCCTCAAGGGCTGCATCTCAGCCAGGTATTCAGCGAGTGACTGCTGTCTGGCGTCTCGACCGTGGGGAGGGTCAGATATGCACCGCTTGACTGCAAGGCTCGCCATCTGGACCGGAGACCGCCATCTTCGTGGCGACGCCTGTCTTCTCACGCTCAGCCAACGCACTCGGGTCGCTTGATTGGTGTCAACAGATGGCCTACACGTCAACCGATGCATATCTGGCCAGGTTGGCGTCGATCCGCGTGAGGTGGAGCTACGCCATCTGTACCACCACCTGGCATGTGCAGCGAACCCCCCGCGTCGCATAGCTCGCAGGCGCCTGTCTCCCACCAAGGGCAGCCGCATCGGTCATTCGTAGACGGCGGAGAAATCGACCGCCGGGTAGCGCTCGGCGAGCG
>JBQTHZ010000143.1:0-6523 GCA_052388515.1 Chloroflexota bacterium
GAGGAGGCCCTGCGGCTCGGGACGCGTGAGGCATCGAGGCACTATCACGCCGGCATGATCGCCCGGGCTCTCGATCGGGATGGGGTGGCGCTGGAGCATCTTCGTGCCGCGCTGGAGCTGAACGATCGCTTCTCCCCGCTCCATGCCCCTCGCGCCGCGGAGGCGCTGGCGGAGCTCGGCTCGGACCAGTGAGGAACTGCGCCCTGGCTGCGCTCGTCGCGGTCGGCCTCCTGGCGGTGGCGCCTGACGAGATCGCTGCTCATCCGCTCGGCAACTTCACGATCAACCACTACGCCGGACTGACGGTCGGCACGGATGGCATCGCCATTCGGTACGTGCTCGATATGGCCGAGATCCCGGCCTTCTCGGCCCTGGACGAGCTCGACACCGATGACGACGGGACCGTGACGGACGCGGAGCGCGAGCAATACGCCGAAGCCCTCGGCCGCGAGATCGTCGACGGCCTGCAGCTCGAGCTGAACGGTAGTGTCGCGCCGCTCGAGGTCGTCGAGCACCGGATCGAGTTTCCTCCCGGGCAGGGCGGGCTCGACACCCTGCGGTTGACCCTCGAGATGCGCGCCGACCACCCCGTCCGGGCCGAGGGCCCCGTCGATGGATCGTTCAGCGACGAAGCGTTCAGTGAGCGGTTGGGCTGGCGGGAGATCGTCGTGTCATCGACACCCGATGCACGGCTGCTTGCTGCGACGGTCCCCGAGTCGAGCGTGAGCGACGAGCTGCGCAGCTATCCCGAGGATAGCCTCGACTCACCGCTCGACGTCCGCGAAGCGAGCTTCTCATACCAGGTAATCGATGGCAGGTCCGGGGCGACGCCCGGCAGCTCAACCGACCTCGACAGTCCCTCCGTGGACGGTCCTCGCGCCGATCCCTTCGGATCGCTCCTCGCGACCGAGGGCAATCCCTTCGCCGCGCTGCTCGCGGTGATGGTATCGATCGGATTGGGGGCCGCACATGCGCTGTCGCCCGGGCACGGCAAGACGTTGGTCGCCGCGTACGTCATCGGGGCGCGTGGATCGCTCCGGCAGGCGGCCTGGCTCGGGCTCATCGTGGCCGTGACCCACACGATCGGCATCTTCGTGCTCGGTGCCACCGTGCTGGGGGCCTCCGAGCTGATCGTCCCCGAGCGAGTGATCGAGCTGCTCTCGGTCGCCACCGCCGCGCTCGTCACCGCGCTGGGAGTCTGGCTCGTGATGCGGGCACTGGCATCATTCGATCCTGCGTCGAACGTCCACCGGCACCGCAACCACGAGCACCATGACGCCCATGGCCATCACGAGCATGATGCGTACGGGCGGCACCTTCCGGCCAGCGGCAAGCCGAGCGTTGCGCTCATCGGACTGGCCGGCGGCCTGGTGCCGAGCGCGTCAGCGCTGATCGTGCTGCTCGTGGCTGTGAACCAGGGACGGCTCGGCTTCGGCATCCTGCTCCTCGCCGCCTTCGGGATCGGCATGGCGCTGGTTTTGGGTGGGATCGGGGCAGCTGTCGTCCTGTTTCGAGCACGCCTCGATGCAGGTGGCTCAAGATGGATGCGCCATCGGCTGGTGAGACGGTTGAGCGAACTGCTTCCACTTGTTTCCGCCCTCGCGGTGATCGCCATCGGTGTCGTGCTCAGCGTCCAGGCCCTCTTGCGCCTGTCCTGAGCCGGACATGCGAAACGCCCCCGGAAGGGACTCCGGGGGCGTTCGTTTCTCGGTGCGTGCCGAGTGCTGTCCCTAGCGCCGGGTGGCGCGTCGCAGGACCAGTCCACCGCCGATCAGGGCGATGAACCCCAGGGCCACCACCGCGGCCAGCGGAGTCGTCCCCGTCGAAGTCGGGGCCTCGAGCGCCGTATCCGGCGCCATTGACGCGGCCGGCGTCGCGCTCGGCGCGGCTGCGGCATTCTGGAAGTTGTACACGTGCACAACCACGACATCGTCGTTGTACTCGGCCAGCGGCAGGGGCGGGTCGTCGACCTGCGTGTCCGCCGTCGTGTCGAGCTCGATGACGCCCTCGGCCGCGGCGACCTCGGTCATCTCATCCGTGCTCGCGGGCGTGAAGCGGATGGTGCCGAAGCGTGAGTCGCCGACGGCGGCGGTCTGGGTAGCCGTCACGGCACCCTCGGCGACCGGCTCGAAACCGTACATGCTCACGTCGAGGCAGGTATCAGGCGACATCGTGCCGTCGCCGTCGACGTCGAGTCCGATCGCGTCCTCGCACAGCTCGGCAGCCATGAACGCGCCATCGGCTGCCAGGCTGTACTCGGCCCCACCGCTGTCGACGACGGTGTAGTCGAACTCGGTGGGTTCGGCCGCGATGCCACCAGTCCCGGTATCACCGGGCAGGAAGACGGTCGGGCAGGCCAATACGGTGGCCACCAGGCCAGGCAACGTTCCTTCGCCGCCTGGCTCGCCGCCGGCGCCCTCGTTCTCGACGGCGACAAAGTCCTCTTCGCTCTGGATCTCGGGATTGCAGATGTGCTGCATCACCACCACGGATGGCTCGCCGCCATGGGCAGCAGCTGCTGGCATGGCCAGCAGCGCCAGTAGCGCGCCTGCGCTGAGCAGGGCAACAATGGATCGTTTCAACGAGATCTCCTTTGAAATGGGCGTGTTGGCCCTCTCAAAGGCACGACCGATGCCGCAAACAGGAATCCCGTGCCAGTTGTCACGGGATTCCTATTCCCCCGAGCGCATCCCGCGGTAGTGTCTGAGAAGCTCGCCACGCTGCGCATCGGTGAGCCGAGGGTCGCCTCGGACGGCATCCTCGAACCGATCGGTCGGATCGGCCAAGCGTGTCAGCCGCGTGAGGGCTTCCGAAACCTCCGCGCCGTCGAGAACCTGGATCAGGCGCACCGCGGTGTCGAGGGTCGGCTGGCGGCTGCCATTCATGATCCGACTGATGGTGCTTCGGTCCAGGCCGGCCCGCATCGCCAGCTGAGCATGTGTGAGTTGTCGTGTCATCGCGCGGGCGATGAGCCACGCGCGGAAGTGATCGGTCGGTGAGTCTTCCACCCCTACGGTACGCACTGGTGGGGGAGTTGCATCGGCATCCGACCGCTCGATCAATCAGCGGTCGAGCGCCTGTCCCGTTCGGTCGGTGGGCTCATCGCCGCGGGGACGTCGCGTGGCGCTGTCGCAGTTTTGGCACTTCACGTGCATCGGGCGCCGTCACCACGCATGAGCTTCGAGAGGGACTGCACGTGTTCGGCCCCGGAATTCTGGGCACGATTCTTCTGGTCGTCGTCGTGCTCCGGCTGCTCGGCGTCATCGGCCGAGTGGCGAGTCGTTCGGATCGCATGCCCATGACGATCGTCAGAAGGCCGTGGTGACTCCCAGCGCCATCGTCGTGATCGGCGCGTCGGCCGGAGGCGTCGAAGCGCTGACGCAGCTGGTGCGCGGGCTTCATTCCGACTTGGATGCGGCCGTGTGCGTGGTGCTCCACATCCCGTCGGACAGCGCGAGCAACCTGCCGGAAATCCTGGATCGCGCCGGTTCGCTGCCGGCTGGACACGCGCGCGACGGCGATGCGCTCGTCGCTGGCCGCATCCTCGTCGCTCCGCCAGATCACCACCTGACCGTCGTCGACGGTCGAGCCCACGTCGCGCGAGGGCCGCGGGAGAATGGCAATCGCCCAGCGCTCGATCCGCTCTTCCGCAGTGCGGCGATTGCCCATGGCGCCGCTGCCATCGGCGTCGTGCTCTCGGGCGCCCTTGACGACGGGGCCGCCGGGCTGACGGCCATCAAGGCCCGCGGCGGTTCTGCCGTCATCCAGGCGCCGGACGACGCGATCTTCCCCAGCATGCCCCTCAACGCGGCCGAGCGCGTCGCCGTCGACCACGCGATGCCGGCCGGTGAACTCGGCCCACTCATCTCCGATCTCGTCGCACGTCTCACAGAGGAAGGCGCTTCGGTGTCAACCCACGCACGAACGTCCACCGAGCCCGTCCCGCTCGAGGCGCAGACGAGCTCCGACATGTACGAGGACCCGCCCGGTCGCCCGTCGCACTACTCGTGTCCGGAGTGCGGTGGGGTGCTGTGGCATGCCGACTCCCCGGTCGATGCGGATCTGCGCTGTCGGACAGGGCACGCCTACTCGTTCCAGGCGCTCGAGCGGTCACAGCGCGACAGTGTCGAGGCAGCCATGTGGACGGCCCTGCGTGCGCTGGAGGAGAACGCCCTGACGACTCGCAGCCTGGCCGAGGATGCGCGGAAGGCCGGGCGCGACCGATCGGCGGATCGGTTCGCGAAACGCCGCGACGAGGCGGAGCGACAGGCCGCGATCATCCGGGAGGCGCTCGCCGAGGCCGATGCCGCGCCGCCCTCCGCCGGTTGAATTTCGTGCCGCGCGTCGTCCGGAGCGCCGGAGTATGATCAGGACTCCGAGCTCGTGAACGTGCCATCCGCAGCGGGATTCCGCCCATGAATCGCCCACCAGCTTCGCCGCGCATCACCGTCGTCAACGACTCGGTCGAATTCCTCGACGTCATGCGAGATATCCTCGGCGGAGCCGGGTATGTCGTCAGCACTTTCGAGGGCGATGCGACCTCGATCGATGAGATCGCGGCGTCCGTGCCCGATCTGCTGGTCATCGACCTGCGTATCGGCGGGTTCGCGCCGACCGGCTGGGATGTCGCGCTCATGGCTCGCGCTCACGACGCGCTGCGCGACGTTCCGATCGTCGTGTGCTCGGCCGATACGCGGCAGCTGCGTGAGCGGATGGACGAGATGGCCACGGTGGCCGACCTCCACGTGCTTGGCAAGCCGTTCGGGCTGGCGGATGCGGAGGAGCTCGTCGGCCGACTGCTTGCTCGGGACGCTGGCGGAGGATAATCGGCGTCGATCCGGAGCGCCCCCGGGGTCCGGACAGCATGGGAGGGCGGCCAGCGCATGGAGCGCAAGGATGCTCGGCATCTCGTCGTGGTGGGATCGTCGGCCGGCGGCGTCGATGCGCTGACCAGGCTGGTGGCCACCCTGCCCGCCGACTTTCCGGCGCCGATCGTCATGGCCCAGCACCTTGACCCCAATCGGCCCAGCCACTTGCCAGACATTCTCGCCCGCAGCAGCCAGCTCCCGGTGCGCTCCGTCGAAGATGGCGAGCACCTGGCAGGCGGCACCGTGTACGTCGTCCCCTCGCACCGCAACGTGGAGGTGCGTGCTGGCGCGATCCATGTCGCCGCAGACGGGACCGGACGCCCCCAACCATCGATCGACCTGCTGCTGGCCACCGCCGCCAAGGTGTACGGTGAGCGCCTGACGGCGGTGATCCTGACCGGCAGCGGGTCGGACGGCGCCGATGGCGCCCGACGGGTCAAGGCCGCCGGCGGCACGGTGGTCGTCCAGAATCCCGATAGCGCTCAGTTCCCGTCGATGCCGGCTTCGCTGGCGCCCACCACGATCGACATCGTCGCCGAGCTCGACGCGATCGGTCCCCTGCTGGCCGATCTCGTGAACCAGGTGCCGATCCACTCGCCAGGCGTCGACGGCGACGAGGCGCTGGACGACTTCCTCGGGAAGCTGCGGGACGAGAGCGGGATCGACTTTGCCAACTACAAGCGTCCGACCATCATCCGACGGCTGCGCAGCCGCCTGGCCGCCACCGGCAGCCCCGACCTCGAGCGCTATCTCGAGCACGTGTGGGAGCAGCCCGACGAGCTCCAGCGGCTGACGAGCAGCTTCCTGCTCAAGGTCACCGAGTTCTTCCGCGATCCCGCCTTCTACGAGCGGCTGCGCGCGGAGTGGCTGCCGGAACTCGTGGACGACGCGCGACGACGCGGCGAGGAGCTGCGCATCTGGTCCGCAGGCTGCGCCACGGGAGAGGAGGCCTATTCGGTGGCGATGCTCGTCGCAGAGCTGCGCGCCGGGACCAAGAGCCCGCCTGATGCGCGCATCTTCGCCACCGATCTCGACGACTCCGCCATCGCATTCGCCCGTCGCGGCATCTATCCCACGCCGGCGCTCGACAACGTGCCGGCCGATCTTCGCGAGCGGTACGCCACCGTCCTCGACGGCCAGGCCGAGGTCACCAAGGGCGTCCGCAGCCTCGTCGTCTTCGGCCAGCACGACCTCGGCGCGCGCGCGCCATTCCCGGCGATGGATCTCATCCTGTGCCGTAACGTGCTCATCTATTTCCAGCCCGAGCTCCAGCAGCGGACGCTGCAGATGTTCGCCTTCTCGCTGCGCCATGGTGGCTATCTCGCCCTGGGCAAGGCGGAGACGACGGCCAGCATGCGTGGCTCGTTCGAGCTCGTCGACCGGCGTCTCAAGGTCTACCGCCGCGCGGGGAAGCGCGAGGCCCATCCGACGGTCCAATTCAGCCAACCGTCGCGGCCGTCCCCGTCGCTGTCACCGACGCGTCACGTGGCTCCCGCGCTCGACCTGGCGGTCATGCGGGCACGGCGGGAGAGCGAAGAGCGACGCGCGGTGGCGGACCGGACCGAGGGCGTTCTCCTTTCGCTCCGGACCGGCGTCGCGGTGGTCGACGAGCGGTATGACATGTCTCGCATCAACGCGGCCGCGCGCGAGATGCT
>JBQTHZ010000144.1:0-2187 GCA_052388515.1 Chloroflexota bacterium
GGGGTTGGGGGCGGGGGCCCCCTCCCGGGGGGGGGGGGGGTCCCCCCCCCGCGGCCGCTCCGGCATTGCCGGCGGACGGGAGCGCCACGTCGTGGAAACCCAGCTCGACGGCGCGGGCAACCGCCACGGACAGGCCACGTGCCTTGAACGACCCCGTCGGGTTGGCACCTTCGTCCTTGACGAGGATCTCGCCGTGCGGCATCCCGGCGGCGGCCAGGGCGGCCGCCTGGAAAGGCAGGAGCGGCGTCGCGCCCTCGCCCAGGCTGATGGCGTGCCGCTGATCACGGATCGGAAGCAGCTCCCGGTAGCGCCACAGGTCCCAGGATCGTCCGCCAAGATCCGGCTGCGGCATCACCTGACGCAGTGCCGCGAGGTCGTACCGGGCGAAGAGCACCTTGCCGCATGCCGGGCAGACACTGTGAACCTCGTCGGCGGAGTACACGCCGTCGCAGGACGTACATGCGAGGGCGTCCAGGTAGGCAACGGCGCCTCTCATCGAGCGATCAGGAGCTCAGAGGCAACGGCGCGGAGCCGATCAGGGCCGTCCGACCTCGGCCGGCCGCGACGTCCGCGACCCTTGACCAGCAGGCCGAGGATCGGGGATGCCAGAAAGCGTTCCGGCGTCACCACGCCGCGGCGCTCGATGACCTCGGCCGGAACGGCCTGCGGGTCCGGCGTGGCCCATGTCCTGACCAGGTCGTCGTATCGGGCACGCAACGTCCGGTTGCTCGGATCAGCGTTCAGCACCACGAGGACGCCGGTGGGTTCGGTGTCCATCGGCAGCAGGATGAGATCCGGCCGATGTTCGCGCAGCACCCCGGTGATCTTGTAGACATCGCCCGTCCACGCACCCGTGTGACGGTCGCGGGCGGCCTCGTCCACGTTCCTGGGCAGCACGTCGTCGAGAACGATCAGGCTGGTCGAGTCCGAGAAGCGCTCCACGTTCATGAAGTCGCGCAGCGCGAACTCGAACAGGTGCATGCCGTCGATGAACACAAGATCCAGGATCGGGCCACCGGTGTAGTGGCCGAACGGGGCGCGGCCACGCCGGAGGTTTCCGAACGGGTTCCGTCCGCTTCGCAGATGAACGATCGGATCGGGGCGTGCGAAGAACTCGTCGCTCGTCGCCCTGACGAGGTGGAGGTCGCATCGTATCGGCGTGGTGATCCTGAAGGCGGGATCGATGGCGATGCTCGGCGTCCGCGAGAGGGACAGGCTCCGCCCGTCGTTGACGCCGATCTCCAGGTAGTTCCGTGGACGCGCGATGGCGTGGAGCTGACGCAGGAACTCGTGTCGATTCATCGTCGCCGACTATAGGGGTCATCAGGCAGGCCGCAGCCGGGCCGGATAGCATCGGCACGGTGAGTCTGCCCCCATGGATCCGGTTCGAGCTGCGCTCCGGCGCCGTCACGGCCATCCCGCTCGGAATCGCGGTCGGCCTCTTCGGCGTGTCATTCGGGGTGCTGTCGGTCTCGACCGGTGGCCTGGGCGCCGTGCCGGCGATCGCGATGAGCGCGGTCACCTTCGCCGGCTCGGCACAGTTCGCGGCCGCATCGGTGATCGCCGGCGGCGGTCAGCCGATCGCCGCGATCGCCGCGGCACTCCTCCTCAACGCCCGCTATCTGCCGATCGGCGTGAGCGTGGCCCGATTCCTGTTCGGGGGTCCTCTTCGCCGATTCGCCCAGTCGCAGCTGGTGGTCGACGAGTCGTGGGCCATCGCGGCGAGCGGGGAGGGGCGGTTCGACGCACATCGGCTCATCGGCGCGGGCATCGTGCTCTGGCTGGCATGGGTGGCCGGAACGGTGATCGGTGTCATCGGCGGTGAGGCGCTCGGCGATCCGGCGGCACTCGGACTGGATGCGGCGTTTCCGGCGCTCTTCCTGGCGCTGCTCGTGCAGCAGCTCGCGAGCCGCCAGGCTGTTCTCGTCGCCTTGCTCGGAGCGGCCGTCGCCATCGTGCTGGTGCCGTTCACGCCACCGGGTCTCCCGATCATCGCCGCTGCCGGGGCCGCCCTCGTGGGCCTGCTACGCCGATGAGCGATGCCTGGGTCATCGTCCTCGCCGTCGGCACCGGCACGATCGCCATCAAGGCCGCGGGCCCCGTCCTGCTGGGCGGACGTCCCCTGCCGGAGCGGGTGCAGGGCGTCGTCGCCCTGCTGGCTCCGGCGCTGCTTGCGGCCCTGGTGGC
>JBQTHZ010000145.1:0-22318 GCA_052388515.1 Chloroflexota bacterium
AGGATGGGTCACTCGCCCCAGGTCTCGCCGGGCTCGAGCTCCACGACCTCCGCGCCGGTATGGTCGCGCAGCTCGTCGGGCGTGCCGGCCAGGATCGGGAACGTGCCGTAATGGATCGGGATGACCATGGAGGCGCCGATGAGGTCCATCGCCATGCCGGCATCGCGCGGCCCCATCGTGTAGTGCCCGCCGATCGGCAGGACCGCGATCTCGGGATGGTGACGCTCGCGCACGAGGTTCATGTCGCCGAACAGGTCGGTGTCCCCCGAGTGGTAGACCGTGGTGCCGTCCTCGAAGTCGATGACCCAGCCCCAGCAGCCGAGATCGCGCGTGACCTGCTCGGAGCCCGTGCCCAGCGTTGCGCCGCCGGTGTGATCGGCGTGGACCATCGTGAAGCGCACGCCGCCCGCTTCGACGCTCCCGCCGGTGTTCATGCCGATCGTTTCGATCCCGCGCGCACCGAGGAACACGCTCATCTCGTGTGAGCCGATCGTCGCCGCTCCTTCCACGCCGGCCAGCTCGACGAGATCGACGCAGTCGTCACCCACGTGGTCGAAGTGGCAGTGTGTCGGGGCCACGACGCTCACCTTGTCTGCCACCCGATAGGCATCGGCGTAGTTGGGGGCGCCGGTCCATCGGTCGATCCAGATCCAGGCGTCGTTCGGTGATCGGTAGAGCACGCCGCCGTGCCCGAGGCGGGTGATGCGCAGGTTCGCCATCGGTCTCTCCTCTTGGTGTCTTCGCCGTGCTCTCTCCGCAGGACCGATGCCGCACCAGCCGACTCAGCCCGGGATGATGAGTCGGCCGCTTTCGGCGACACGCCGGAGCCAGGGGAGCTCTCGTTCAAGGATCGTCTCCGCCCCGTGCCCTGGAAGCACGCGCACCGACGGTGGGATCTCGCGCGCCAGGCGGGCAAGCGAGGCAACCATCTGCTCGTCGTTGCCACCGGGGAGATCGGTCCGGCCGTAGGAGCCGGCGAACAGCACGTCGCCGGAGAGGAGGAGTCCCAGGTGCTCCTCGTAGAGACAGACCGATCCCTCGGAATGACCGGGCGTGTGGAGGATGTCGAACACCAGCTCGCCGATGCGAAGCTGCTCTCCCTCAACCAGGTCCTGCGTCGCCACGCTTCGCTCGACCTCGAAGCCATAGGTGTTCGTTCCGTCGAGCCGATACGCGTCGTCGGGATGAATCGCGAGCGGTGCGCCCGACGCTCGCACGAGTGGTGCGTTGTCGAAGATATGGTCGATGTGGCCGTGAGAGTTGGCCACCACGTGCAGGGTCAGGCCGTTCACCGCCACGCGCTCCATGAGCGGCCGGGCTGCGCCCATGCCGGGGTCGAGCACGAGCGCGTCCGACCCTCGCCCGTCCCACACGAGATACGCGTTCGTCTGCCACGGGCCGAAGACGCCGAGCTCCAGCCGTACGCCGTGGTCGGGGTCTTCGGCGGGAGCGCCTGCACGGGCGACGACGGTCTCGTCGGTCACTCCTCACGTCCTCCTGCTGGGCCGATCACGCCGGCAGTTCCGTTCACCGCGCGCAGGCCGAAGTGGGTGGCGAGCCGGCGGGCGAGCTCATCCTCGACGGCTTCCATCGGGACCGATGCGCCGAGCTCGCCCGCGAGGGAGGTGACCGCCTTGTCCGGGATGCCGCACGGGATCATCTCGTCGAACCATTGCAGGTCGGTGTTGACGTTGAGCGCGAGACCATGGGTGGTGACGCCGCGCTTGACCCGCACGCCGATGGCGGCCAGCTTCCGCTGCCCGTCGATCCAGATGCCCGGCTGGCCATCGAGCCGGGCCGAGAGGACGCCGAACGCGGCGGCGGTGTCGATGATGGACTCCTCGAGAATGCGGACGTACCGGCGCAGGTCGAGCGGATCGCGGAGCTCGACGATCGGGTAGGCGACGATCTGCCCCGGACCATGGAAGGTGACGTCACCGCCGCGATCGATGCGGATCAGCTCGGCACCGATCTCGCGCAGCCGGTCCGGAGAGGCGAGCATGTTTGCCTCATTCCCTCCGCGACCGATCGTGTACACCGGGAAATGCTCGAGAAGGAGCAGCCGATCGCCGATCCGTCGCGAGCGCCGCTGGTCAGCCAGCTCGTCCTGGAGCTCCCAGGTCGGTCGGTAGGATACGGTGCCGAGGTGCTCGACGGTGAGGACGCCGCCGTGCGCGGCGAGCAGTGGATGGTCATCGCTGGCGGGCCGATGAGCCGCATGTCGGTCAGGCCGCCGGGTGGGTGCTCGTTCCTCGGCCTGCGGCGCGCTGATGTCACGAAAGGCCGTCATCGGTCAGGTGTCGGTCTTGGCCTAGACCGCGGCGGCAGTGTCGCGTGCCGGAACCTGCTCCGCCGCATGGTACGAGGAGCGAACGAGCGGCCCGGACTGGACGTGCTTGAAGCCCATCTCGAGGCCGATGCGCCGCAGCGACATGAACTCGGCCGGCGTGTAGTACTTCACGAGCGGCAGGTGCTGCCGGCTCGGTCGCAGGTATTGGCCGATGGTCAGGACGTCGACATCGGCGTCGCGCAGCAGCTGCATGGCCTCGACGATCTCGCCCCAGGTCTCACCAAGCCCGAGCATGATCCCGGTCTTGGTGACCATGTCCGTGAAGCCGATCTCGCGCGCCACCTCGCGCCCGTGCGTCAGGACCGAGACGGACCGATCCCAGCGGGCACGCCGGCGGACCGGCTTCTGAAGGCGGGGTACGGTCTCGACGTTGTGGTTGAGGATGTCGGGTTGCGCCTCGACGACGGTGCGGATGTCATCGGGACGGCCGTTGAGGTCGCTGATCAGGACCTCGATGCTCGTCCCGGGATTCTCGTGCCGAATCTGGCGGATGGTGTCAGCCACCATCCGGGCGCCACCGTCGGGGAGATCGTCGCGCGCGACCATGGTGATCACGACGTGCTTGAGACCCATGATCTTCGTGGCCTCCGCGACGCGCCGTGGCTCATCCAGGTCGGTGATCGTCGGACGGCCCGTGTTGATGGCGCAGAAACCGCAGTTTCGGGTGCAGACGCTTCCCAGGATCATGAAGGTGGCGGTGCCGAGCGCCCAGCATTCGCCCTGGTTCGGGCACCGGGCTTCCTCGCAGACGGTGTTGAGCGCCTCCGCGCGCAGGACGCGCCTGGTGTCGGCATAGGTGCCGCCGGCGCCGATGCGGACCTTGAGCCACTCCGGTCGCCGGCCACCCGGACCGGCGTTCTCCGGGATCGGGTCGCCGGGGGCGAGCAGACCACCATCCACCTGTGGTCCACCGGGATACATCACATCCGACGGCGAGGCGTGGCCACCGGTCGGGTTTGACACAACGGTGAGCTCGCCGAGCGAGCCGAAGTCCAGGCGGGGTGGATCCAGGGCCATTGAGGAAGTCTAGCGAACGGCCATCGAAGGCGCCGATGGGCCGGATGGCTTGGGAGTCAGGGGCCGGGGCCCCGCCGACGATTCGTTCACCCGGGATTTCCGATCCCGGCCATTGGCCGGAGGTCCGGGCCTGGTACTACGAATCCGCCCTCCGCTCAGCAGTTCGGTGAATCCGGGGAAGCCGGCCGTTCGAGCACCGTACGACGGCCGCCGATCATCCTATTTCGGAAGGGGCACCTCGGCCGTACGGTTCGCGGACGATGGACGTTGCTCGCCTGACGGCCAATCCCGGACGCCGTCCGCTTCCTCTGCTGGCGCTGGTCTTCGGCATCTTCCTGGTGCTTGTCGGCCTCACGGCCAGCGCCCTCGTGGCGATCACGTCAGTCCACCTGTCGGGTACGACGCTGAACGCCATCGTTGCCCGCGACCGATCCTTGATCGACCTGTTTGTGAACAGCAACATCACGAGTGCCGACCTTGCGCCAGCCGGACCGAGCAATCCGCGCATCGCGGAGCTGCGCAACGCGCTGGCAGCCCTGGCGGCCACTGACGAGATCAGCGGCATCGAGCTGCGCGATCGTCTCGGCGACGTCATCGCCACGACCGGCGACACGGACGGCATCGACCCGTCGGCCGAGCAGCTCTCCACGGCCCTGGCCGGAGAGCCGACCGCCAGGCTCAGCGAGAGCGGCGGTGCATCGATCCTCGAGGAGCACCTGCCCATCGTATCGACCGACCGGACGGTGCTCGGCGTCATGGCGTTGCAGCGCGATGCCACCCGTCTGATGGCCGGCCTCGACGCCGCGCGACGCGACATCGTGATCGTCACCGTGGTGGCTGCGTTGATCCTTGCCGCGGTCCTGGTCCTCGTCTTCCGCGCCGCCCACACGCGCCTGCTCCGCCAGCAGCATCAGCTCGCCGAAGCCGCTCGCCGGGACGCGCTGACCGGCATGCTGAACCACGGATCCATCGTCAGCCTCCTCGCCGATTCGCTCGAGGCCGCACGCGCCGTGGACGAGCCGATCAGCGTGGCGCTCATCGACGTCGACAACTTCCGCCTCTTCAACGACACGCATGGGCACGCCGCGGGCGACGATGTGCTCCTCCGCGTCGCCGACCTGGTGGGCCATGCGGCCGGGGCGGATGGCTACGCCGCCAGATACGGACCGGACGAGTTCCTGGTGGTGCGTCCTGCCGAACCGGTCTCATCGCTCGAGGATGCGGCTCGGGAGCTTCAAGCCGCGCTTCGGTCCCAGAGCGTCAAGTTCGGCGAGTCGGAGGACCTGCCGATGAGCGTGAGCATCGGTCTCGCCGCCTTCCCAGTCCATGCCTCGTCGGTGACCTCGCTGCTGTCGGAGGCGAGCGTCGCGCTCAACGAGGCCAAGGCGAGCGGTGGCGACTCGCTCGCCGTGGCCCGCGTCGGTGACGATTCACGGACCGTGGCCGGAAGCTTTGACGTCCTCCAGGGCCTGGTCCTGGCGGTGGACACGAAGGACCGGTACACCAAGCGTCACTCGGAGGACGTCGCCCGCTACGCCGTCTTCCTCGCCGGCCGGATGGGCCACGACGACATGCTCGAGACGGTTCGCCTGGCCGGGCTTCTCCATGACATCGGCAAGATCGGCATCCCTGATTCGCTGCTGCGCAAGCCGTCGAAGCTCAGCGACGGTGAGTTCCGGACCTTCAACCAGCACGTTGCGTTGGGGGATTCCATCGTGCGCGACCTGCCGGAGCTCGAGGAGGTGCGGGCCGGCATCCGCCATCACCACGAGCGATGGGATGGCACCGGCTATCTCGCCGGGCTGAAGGGCGAGGAGATCCCGCTCATCGCGCGCATCATCGCCGTGGCCGACACCTTCAGCGCCATGACGACGACGCGTCCGTACCGCAAGGCGCTGGGCGTCGACGAAGCGTTGCGGCGATTGCGCGATGCGGCCGGCACGCAGCTGCAGCCCGAGCTCGTCGACGCCTTCATTGCCGGGATCGAAACAGCCCCGGATGCCCCGGCTCCCAACGAGGGGACCGATGTGTGGCAGCCACTGCGAGTCGCGTGATGCCGATGCGGGTGATATGGACCGGCGTCGTCATGGCCGTCGCGCTGGTGCTGGGCCTGGCCCCTGGCCCGGCCTCGGCAGCCGTGCTCTGGACCCTCACCGCCTCGCCGCTGGCCGTCACGACCGGCGCCTCCACGACGTTCAGCCTCGAGGCGACGAACGAGGATCCGTTGGCCGCCCTGCTGAGCAGCAGCGAGATCGGGTGCGTGGTGGTTGACGTGCCGGGCAACTTCATCGTGGAGGCGACCGGCGTCTCGGCATCGTCGACGGGAAATTCCTGGATCGCGTCGGCGTCGGGAAACATGGTGAAGGTGCGCACGACGAGCGGCGGTGACCGGCTCAAGCTCCTCGACTGGGTTCGGTTCACCGTCAAGGCCAAGGCCATGTCCGCGGGATCGCTCGCGTGGACGGCGAATGCGTACCGCGACCAGGACTGCGGAGGCTCCGCCTCGCTGCTCGGCGTGCCGCCGATCGTGCTCGTCACCGGACCTGCGGTCACCCCGGCACCCTCGCCGACCGCGGTTCCGACCGCCTCGCCCCCTCCCCCCGCCGCGACGGCAACTCCCAAGCCGACCCCGAAGCCAACGCCAACGCCAACGCCTACGCCGCGGCCCACGGCGAGCGCATCGCCAGGGCAGGTCGACCCGATGGCTCGTCCCACGGCGAATGCCACGGCCGCGCCGGACGAGATTGCTTCGCCCAGCGATGGCTCGACGCCGTCTCGATCACCGCAGGACCCTGCAGTTTCGCGATCGCCCTCGCCGTCATCGACGCAGCCGCCATCGCCAGCAGGGTCGGATGTCGCGGTGCCCAGCCCGTCCGCGTCGGGCTCTGATGAGCCACGGGAGATGGATGGTCAGATCGGTGCGCTCCCGCCTGCGGACGCGGGGGGCGGCTTCGATCCCCGACCAACGGAGACGCAGCCGATCCAAGTGACGCTCGGCCCGTTTGGGTTGCTGGGAGGCATCGACGTATGGGCGATTCCGGGCATGATCGTGGGCGTACCCGGCCTCCTCGTCATCCTGTTCGTCCTGCTCCAGGCGGCGGGAGCCCTCGCCTGGATTCCGGCGATCCGCCGCCTGCGCGGCGAGGAGGAGGAGGGCGGCAGGAGGCTGCACGCAAGGCCCGGCTGAGCCTGGGCCTCGGCATGTGCATTTCACTCCAGGAAGTTCGGTGACTGATCCCGCCGATGCGTGAGCGGCGAGCGGTCAGCCGAGGGGCGTGTTCGCGTCCCACTCCTCGAGCGCCTTGCGCACATCGGCCATGAAGAAACCAACCTGTGCGCCGTCGAGCACGCGATGATCGAAGCTGCAGGTCATGTTCATCATGTGGCGGATGGCGATCACGTCCTCGCCGTCCACGTCGATGACGCGCGGCCGCTTCACGATCGCCTCCATCGAGAGGATGGCGACCTCCGGGGCGTTGATGATGGGCATCGAGACGACGGAGCCGAACCAGCCGGTGTTGTTCACCGTGAACGTGCCGCCCTGGAGCTCGTCGAGGCGGAGCTTGCCCCCGTTCGCCCGGCTCGAAATGTCCCGGATGCGGGCGTTGACGCCGCTGATCGAGAGCTGATCGGCATTGGCAATGACGGGCACGATCAGGCCGTTGTCGACCGCCACGGCGATTCCGATATTCATCGCCTGCCTGAGGATGATCTTGTCGTCGGCGAACTGGCTGTTGAGGTTCGGGTGCGTTCGGAGGGTCTCGGTGACCGCCTTGACGACGACTGCGACATAGCTGAGGGACGCACCCTCGCGCGCCTTGAAGGCCATGTTGTTGGCCTCGCGCCAGCGCACGACGCTGGTCATGTCGACCTCGACCACCGTGTATGCGTGCGGCACCGACTGCTTGACCTGCGTCATCTTCCGCGCGATGCCCTTGCGCATCTGCGAGAGCGGTACCTCGGTGTCGCCCGCCTGGGCTGACGGGACCGATGCAGCCGCCGGCGTGGGTGCTGCAGCCTCGGCCTGCGGCTGCGCCGGTGCGGGCGGTGCCGCCGGTGCCGGCGGTGCGGTGGGCGCCGCCGCCGGCTGAGCGGCCGCAGCCGTGACGGCCGCCGGATCGGCCTCGGGCTTCCTGTCGATGAAGGAAAGAACGTCGTCGCGGGTCACGCGGCCGCCAGAGCCCGTGCCGGTCAGCTGAGAGACGTCGATGTCGTGCTCGCGGACCAGGCGCCGCACGGCCGGGGTCATGCGAGCTCTGCCGCCATCGCCATCACCATCGGATGCGGCCGATCTCTCGGTCGGGGCGGCGGCCTGCTGGGCCGGCTCCGGCTCCGTCACTGGCTCGGGCGCCGGTTCAGGCGTGGCCTCAGCGGCAGCTGGCGCCGACTCCTGCTCCTCGACGGCGGCGGGACCCGCATCGGCGGCAGCCTCCGGTTGTGCCTGCTCGGCTGCTGGAGCTTCGGCTGCGGGAGCTTCGGCTGCGGGAGCTTCGGCTGCTCCGGCTCCATCGGCGTCGATCTCCGCGACCGCAGTCCCGACGGCGACCGTCTCGCCGTCGGCGACCAGGATCTTCGAGATGGTGCCGGCGATCTCCGCTGGAACCTCGGCGTTCACCTTGTCGGTGACGACCTCGAAGAGCGGGTCATACTGCTCGACGGTGTCGCCTTCGGAGACCAGCCAGCGCTCGATCGTCCCTTCGGTGACCGATTCGCCCAGCTGGGGCATCTTGATCGTGGTTGCCATGCGGTTCGGGGCCTTCCTCTGGTCGGGTCGCGTCAGTGTGAAGGATACGTGTCCGTGCCGCGCCGTGCCGCGCCGCCCGCAGGGCGCCTCTGCGGGTACATCATCGCCGTTCCCGGGCTTTTTGCGCTGGGCCGCAAGCAACGACGAGGCTGGGACCGATCCCGACCGGGACCTGCGCCGGGCCGCAAACCGTGGACCTCGATCGGCGGATCGGCGCGGCATTTGGCCCCTCCCTCGTGGATGCTCGCGCTGGGGCGCAAACGAGACGCATCGGCCTAGTAGGCCGCGAGCTTGCGGGCGGCGTCGACGATCCGCGCCGGACCGATCATGTACCAGTCCTCGAGTGTGTGATGGTACGGAACGCCGGGGACGTCGGGTCCGGCCAGCCGCGTGACCGGTCCGTCGAGGTGCTCGAAGGCTCGCTCGCTGATCTCGGCCGCGATCTCCGCGCCGAAACCGCCGAAGCGGTTGGCCTCGTGGACGACGAGCGCCTTGCCGGTCTTCGCCACCGACGCGAGCATCGCCTCCGTGTCGAGCGGCCGAAGCGTGCGAAGGTCGACCACCTCGGCCTCGACGCCGTCCTCCCGCGCCAGTGTCTCCGCCGCCTCCAGCGCGCAGGTCCTCATGAAGCCGTAGCAGAAGATCGAGAGGTGCTTCCCATCGCGCGCGACCGAGGCCTTGCCGATGGGCACGACGGTGTCGTCATCGGGCACCTCGGCCTTGAACAGGCGGTAGGTCTTCTTGTGCTCGAAGAACATGACCGGGTCCGGATCGCGGATCGACGCCTTCAGGAGGCCCTTCGCATCGGCGGGCGTCCCGGGGGCCACGATCTTGAGGCCGACCGTGTGGGTGAAGTAGGCCTCGTTCGACTGGGAGTGGTAGAGCGCGCCGTGAACGCCGCCGCCGTACGGCATCCGGATCACCATCGGTGCCTGGAAGGTTCCGTTGGATCGGTAGTGGATGCGGCTGATCTCGGAGACGATCTGGTTGAAGGCGGGATACACGAAGTCGGCGAACTGCATCTCGGCCACCGGGCGCATGCCGTACACCGCGGCGCCCATCGCCGCGCCGGCGATCATGCCCTCCGTCAACGGGGTGTCGAGGACGCGCCTGTCGCCGTACTTGGCCCACAGGCCCTCGGTGGCGCCGAAGACGCCGCCCTTCTTGCCGACATCCTCGCCGAGGACCATGACCAGCTCGTCACGCTCCATCTCCTCGTCCAGCCCTGAGCGGATCGCCTCCAGGATGTTGAGCTCGGCCATCGGTCAGTGGCCTCCGTCGCCGAGCGGCGCAAGCGGGACGGCCGTGCCGCCGCCGGGGATCGGTTCCGCATAGACACGCTCGTGGGCGTCGTCAGCCGTCGGCTCGGGACGCGCCTCGGCGCGCTTGCTGGCGTCGTTGACCTCTGCCTTGACCTCGGCCCGGATGGCCTCGTCGCGCTCGTCGGTGAGCACGCCGGATCCGCGCAGCTCGTTGGCGAACTGGGGAATCGGATCGTGCTCCTTGAGGGCCTCGACCTCGGCCGGATCACGGTAGCGGCGCTGGTCGTCGTCCGAGGAGTGGCTGGTGAGTCGCACGACCCGCGCCTCGATGAGGGTCGGCCCCTCGCCGCGTCGCGCGCGCTCATGCGCCTCGCGTGCGGCCGCGTAGCAGCCGAGCACGTCACTGCCGTCGACGATGACGCCGGGCATGTCGTAGCCGGCGGCGCGCGCCGCGACCGAGCTGCCCGCCACCTGCCGGTCGAGCGGGACGCTGATGGCGTAGCCGTTGTTCTCGCACACGAAGATGACCGGCAGCCGGTGGACGCCGGCGAAGTTCATGGCCTCGTGGATCTCTCCCTGGTTCGATGTGCCCTCGCCGAACTGGGTCATGGTGACCACGTCGTCGCCGCGCACCCAGGCGCCCATCGCGATGCCGACCGCGTGAAGGACCTGGGTCCCGACCGGCGAGGAGAGCGACACGATGTTGTACGGAGCGCCGCCGTAGTGGCCGGGCATCTGCCGCCCGCCGGAGCTGACGTCATCCGCCTTGGCCAGGTGGGCCGTGATGATGTCCTCGGCGCTCATGCCGAAGGTCATGGCGCTGGCGATCGACCGATAGTAGGGCGCCATCCAGTCCTGGCCCTTGCGCATGGCCCACGACATGGCGACCTGCGCGCCCTCGTGCCCCTGTCCACTGATGATGAAGGCAATCTTGCCGGCGCGCTGCATGAGCCACATGCGCTCATCGACCGCGCGGGCGAGGAGCATGGCCCCGTACATGCCGAGCACGTCGTCGTCGCTCAGCCCGAGCTCCGCGTGTCGAGGCCTGGCATCGGTCTGGGCCATCTCCGACTCCCTCCTGTCAGACGTGGATCGGCGCGCCGTCGACCGCCATGGCGGCCTCGGCGAGCACTTCGGTCAGGGTGGGGTGGGCGTGCACGCTGCCCGCGATCTCCGCCGCGGTGCCTTCCACCAGCAGCGCCAGGGTCGGCTCGGCCAGGAGGTCGCCGGCGTGCGGCCCGATGACATGGGCGCCGAGCAGGCGACCCGTCCCCGCATCGGCGACGAACTTGGCGAATCCGTCGATCTCGCCGACGATGGTCGCCTTGCCGAGCGCCCGGAACGGGAACGAGCCGGTCTTGATCTCGCGACCGTCGGCCTTCGCCTCGTCCTCGCTCAAGCCGACCGATGCGATCTGTGGGCGGCAGAACGTGACGCGCGGCATGAGCTCCATCCTCACCGGCTCGGGATCGTGGCCGGCGATGTGCTCGACCGCCACGACCGCCTCGTGGCTGGCGACGTGGGCCAGGGCAAAGCCGGGGACGATGTCGCCGATGGCATAGAGGTGCTCGATGCCGGTGCGCATGTACTCGTCGACCTTGACATAGCCCTTCTCGAGGGTCAGCCCGCCGATGCTCTCGAGGCCGATGTCGTCGGTGAGCGGCTGCCGCCCGACCGCGACCAGGATGACGTCCGACGTCAGATCCGTGCGCTTGTCACCGTCCCTGGTGGCCACCTGGAAGGAGACGTCCGCGTCGCCCTTCCTGATCGACTCAGGGTCGATGGTGCTGGCGGCATGGATCGCGATGCCGCGCTTCTTGAAGACGCGCGCCAGCTCCTTGCCGACCTCCGGGTCCTCGAGCGGCACGATCCGATCCGCGAACTCGACGAGGGTGACCTCGGCGCCGAAGTCGCGGTACATGCTGGCCCATTCGACGCCGATGGCACCCGCCCCCACGATCGTGACCCGACCCGGCACATCGCCGCGGGTGAGCGCCTCGTCGCTCGTGATCATCAGGCGTCCGTCCGGTTCGAGGCCGGGCAACGAGCGCGGAGCGGACCCGGTGGCCAGGATGAGGTTCTCGGCGGTCGCCTCGAGGTCTCCGGACTCGCCGCCGGAGACGCGGACGCTGGTCGGGCCGGTCAGCACGCCATTGCCGCGCAGGACGGTGATCTTGTTCTTCTTCATGAGGAACTCGACGCCGCCGACGTGCTTGTCGATGACCTGGTCGCGGCGCTTTGCCAGCGCGCCGTAATCGAGGCTGATGCCGTCATGGCCCGCGAGACCGAACTCGGCCCCCTGCTCCGTCACGCGGTGCAGCAGATCGGCCGTCTCGAGCAGGGCCTTGGAGGGGATGCAGCCACGGTTGAGGCAGGTACCACCGAGCCGGTCGCGCTCGACGAGGCCGACGGACAGGCCGAGCTGCGCGGCGCGGATGGCGCCGACGTAGCTCATGCCTCCCCCGAGGATGAGCAGGTCGAATCGTTGCTGTTCCGCCATCGGTCTCCTGGTGGTGTCGTTCAGCGCGCCGCGACCGTCGTGGCCGGCCGTGACGCATCGGTCTGTGTCTCGGTCTCGAACGTTTGGCGCTCGTGCTCGCCAAGCCGCCGGCGCCAGTCGTCGGGCACCGGGATGGGTCGGGCCGAGGCGTAGTCGTAGGTGACGAGCACCGTCTGCACGTCTCCGGCCAGCCGGCCGTCCGGCCCCGCGGTCATGCGGTGGCTCATGGCGAAGCTGGTGCGTCCGATGCGGTCGACGCGCGTGTCCACCACGACCTCGTCACCGAACGTGATCGGCGAGCGGTAGTCGAGCTCGACGCGCGCCAGGATGAGCGGCAGGCGGTCGAAGGGCTCATTCGGCTCGAGGACGTCCAGCAGGTAGCGGATACGCGCCAGCTCGACGTAGCTGAAGAAGACCGCGTTGTTCACATGCCCGAAGGCATCGATGTCGCGGAAGCGCACCTGCAGCGTCGTGCGGTGGCGAAAGTCATCGGTCACGGGGCGCCATTCTAGCCGACGCTGCATGCGTGACTAACGCGCTCCCTCGTATATATGTATATATGAAAGCCGACCCTGGCGCTCAGCCGTCGGTGGTTGAGCGTGCGATGCTTCCCGCGCGGCGCAGAAACCCTGGATCCGCAGTGATGAGTGGGAGGTCCAGCGCCGATGCGAGCGCTGCGTAGGGCGCCTGGACAGCCGGGAGGCCGCGTGCGAGCCAGGCGGCGATCTCGTCGACCGGCGACTCGCGGATCTCGAAGCCGAGGCGATCAATCTCCGCCGCGACTCGAACGAGCCGATCTGCCGGCCAGTCGCGGGATGCTGCCAGGCAGCCGAGGAGATCGGTGGTCAGCTGAGGTGGCGCGACCACGCCGAGGAGGCCGCCCTCGTACTCCAGGCGCAACGGACTCGCGGTCGCGGGACCTTCGAACCACGTGAGGAGCGCTGATGCGTCGAGGACGATGCGCCTCATGCGGGCGGTTCGCGCAGGAGGCCATCGAGCGCGGCGAGAGCGGCGCGGGCGGTTGGCGTCTCGCCCGGCCCGCTTGCCGCATGGAGATCCTTCTCCGCCAGCTGCGCGAGGTAGGTGCTTCGCTTCAGGCCGATGCGGGCACACGCTTGATCAATTCGGGCCAGCAGGCGCGCGTCGATGGAGATCAGGACACGTTGAGCGGTCATGGGGTCCGTCAAGTATATACGTATATATTTCCAGAAGCTAGAGCGCCTCGCCGATGCGAGCGATGAGCCCTGCCAGCAGGGTCGTGCGCGGGACGACACTGCCGAGGTCCAGCCACTCGTCGGCGGAGTGATCGTCGCCACCGACCGGACCCAGCCCATCGAGGGTCGGGATGCCGAGCGCCGCCGTCGTGTTCGCGTCGGACGCACCTCCGGTGGCGGCGTCCTCGAGCTCGAAGCCGAGCTCGGCGGCAATCGACGTGGCAAGGGCCACCAGGCGCCCGGACGCATCGGTCTTCTCCATCGGTGGATGGCCGGCCATTCGCTGAAACGTGACCGTCACGCCCTCGACGGTCGGCTCGCCAGTCAGGCGCGTGACCTCGGCAGCGGCCGCCTCGAAGGCGTCCATCGTCGCGGCACGCATGTCGACCTGGAGCTCGCAGTGCTCGGGAACCACGTTCGGGCGCGTGCCGCCGTGGATGACGCCCGCGTTGACCGTGACGCTCGGCCATCGGCCGTTGAGCGCGTGGAGGGCGAGGACCTGGTGTGCGGCCTCAAGAATTGCCGAACGGCCCTTTTCCGGCTCGACGCCGGCGTGCGCGGCTCGGCCGACGAGCTCGAGGTGATAGTCGGCGATGCCCTTGCGCGAGCTGACGATGTCGCCGTTGGCCCGGGCGCACTCGAGCACGAGCACCACGTCGTGCTGCGGCGCCAGCTCGCGGATGATCGGCGTGCTGAATGGAGAGCCGATCTCCTCGTCAGGGTTGGCCACGAAGGTGATGCTCGGATCATGACCATTGACCTGGAGTGCCTTGACCGCGTGCAGGCCCGCAAGCAACCCGGCCTTCATGTCGGTCACGCCGGGACCGAGGGCACGGTCGCCATCGGACCGATACGGCCGCGCCGCGGCCGTGCCCGCATCGAAGACGGTGTCCATGTGACCGATGAGGAGCGCGCGCGGCCCGGTTCCGGCGGATCGCCCGACGAGCAGGTCGCCGAGCTGCGGTCGGCCATGGTCGGGCCGATGCGAGAGGCGCTCGACGTCGAAGCCGAGGGAGTGGAGTGTGGCGCTCACTGCATCGGCGACGCGGTTGACACCGTCGGGCGTGTACGAGCCGCAGTCGATGTTCACGAGCTCGGCGAGCTCGCGCAGGAAGACGGCGTGCGCCTCCTCGACGCTGCGCCGCAGCGCGTTCAGGTCGGGCATGCCGATCAATATACTCACGCCCATGCCGCGCGGGGCCGACCACCCGGACTCCAGCGTCGAGCTGGTCGAGCTGCGTGTGCTCGATGGCCCGAGCCGATTCTTCACGCGACCGGCGGTCAAGCTCGAGTTTGCCGGCGATCGTCCCGGCGACGCGGCCGAGGTGGCGGCGAGCGCCGCGCTGGCGATCAAGCGCCTGCACCACGCGATCGACTTGCCGGAGCCGCGTATCACGACGAGGCACTCGGTCGACGGGCTTCGAACGGCCGTCGCCTTTGCCTGGCGCCGACGGGCGATTGCGCAGGCGATCGGGGCGGCTTCCGCGCGGCTCGCCCTCGGTCGGTCCACCGATCGACGCGAGCAGGCGGGGCTGCGGGCAACCGCGCACGGCCCGCTGTCGCACCTGCCCCGGCCACGCATCCCGATCGTGGCCGTGACCGGGACGAACGGAAAGAGCACGACCACGCGGCTGATCGCTCACGTCGCGTCGGAATCCGGGCGGAAGGTGGGCATGACCAACTCGGACGGCATCTTCGTGCGCGGCGAGCTCGTCGAGGCCGGGGACTGGACCGGCTTCGGTGGCGCGGGCCGCGTGCTCGCGGAGCCGGGGCTTGACCTGGCGGTCCTCGAGACCGCGCGCGGAGGCATCCTGCTGCGGGGCGTGGGCTACGCGGCGAACGACGTGAGCGTCGTGACCAACGTCAGTGCCGACCATCTCGGCCTGCAGGGAATCGACACGGTCGAGGAGCTCGCCGAAGTCAAGGGCGTCATCGTGCGCATCACGAGGCGCGATGGCTGGGCCGTGCTCAACGCCGACGACGATCTCGCGTGGGAGATGCGTCGCCAGACGAGGGCGAACCTCTATGCGTTCAGCCTTGACGCGGGTGCGAAACGAGTGGAGCGGGCCCTCGATGGCGGAGGCCGGGCGGCCGTGCTCGACGGCGACGAGCTGGTGCTCCGCGGTGCGGGCCGTCGGCCTCGTCGGCTTGGCCCGGCGGCCGAGCTGCCGGTCACGGTCGGTGGGCTGTCTCGCTACAACATCGCCAACGCCCTCGCCGCCGCGGCGGTCTGTGACGCGCTCGGAATCCCAGCCCCGCGCATCAGGCGCGGGCTTCGAACCTTCGCGCAGGATGCTGTCGGCAATCCGGGCCGCCTCAACCTGTACGAGCGTCGCGGCGTATACGTGGTCATCGACTTCGCGCACAACGAGGCCGGTCTGGCGGGGCTCATGGACGTTGCCCGTGCGGTCGCTGGACGGCGCCAGGTGAGGCTGGCGTTCGGGACCGCCGGCGACCGCACGGACGAGATCCTGCACGCGCTCGGCGTGCTCGGCGGCGGTGCCGATGATCTCGTCATCGCGGAGAAGCGTCACTACCTGCGCGGACGTGAGAACGACGAGATGAACGAGCTCCTCCGCGTCGGGGCCCGCGATGGGGGCTATACCGGCGAGATCGAGGCGCTTCCCAACGAGATGGCCGCGGCCCAGGCGCTCGTCGGCCGCGCGAAACGTGGCGACGTCTGCGCGGTGATGGCGCACGTGGAACGGACGGACCTCTTCCGTTGGCTCGAGACCGAGGGCTTCCGGCCGGTGAGCTACGAACAGCTCCGCGCCAAGGTCGGTGGCGGCTGATCGGCCACCTCGCGGCGGGATGGAGGCTGGTCAGGTGTCGATCTCGATCTCGTCATCGGCGCCGAGCACGCCGATGACGGCTCGCAGCCCATCGGCGTCGCTGGCTGCCCCGTGCTGGCGGCGCTGAAGCTCCTTCCAGATCTGGTTGGCGTGGTCCACGCACACGACGACCACATCTCCCTCGCGAGCGATGTCGAGGGCGTGGCGGGTCGCGTCGAGCTCGTCGAGGATGATGACGACCGGGCCGACCCGCGATGCATCGGCCGCTGCCTGGCCGATGCCCTGGACGATCAGCTCCGCCGTCTGGCCACGCGGTCGCCCCCGGTTGTTGGCGTCCTCGCGCACGATGATCTCGTCGAAGTACGCAGCGGCGACCTGGCCGAGCTCGACGATGTCGGCGTCGCGACGGTCGCCCGCAGTGGCGATCACGCCGATCCGGCGACCCGTCACCGGCGGGCGAGCGCCGCCGGCCGACGGCTGCGTGAGGCGGTTGACGAACTCGCCGAGGGCTCGCAGGGCCGGAGGGTTGTGGGCGTAGTCGACCACGACGCGGTAGCCGTCGAGCTCGAACATGTTGAGGCGGCCGGGAGCCATGAAGTAGCTCGTCGTGAAGGTTCGCAGCCCCTGCCGGATGTCGTGCAGGTGCGCGCCGGCGGCCCACGCCGCGGCGGTGGCGGCGAGCGCGTTCTGGACGTTCATTCGCGCACGTCCCTCGAACGTGGCCGGGATGAGGTGGGTCCAGACCAGCGACATGCTCTTCCGTCCCTGGCGCAGGACGATCATCTCGCCGTTGCGCCCCTGTTCGAGGGTGACCGCGCGGCGTCCGCGGGAAGCCTGGAACTTGATCTTCTCGTTGTCGGGGTCCATCGAGAAGTAGATGACCGAGCCGGAGCAGTGGCGCGCCATGGCGACAACCAGTGGATCGTCGGCGTTCAGCACGGCCACGCCGTCTCGTGGCACGGCCTCCACGACGACGCGCTTCACCTCGGCCAGCTGCTTGATGCTGTGGATCCCGCCCAGGCCGAGATGGTCGCCGGTGACGTTCAGCACGACCGCCACGTCGTTGCGCTGGTAACCGAGCCCTTCGCGGAGGATGCCGCCGCGCGCCACCTCGAAAACCGCGAAGTCGACGGTCGGGTTCTGAAGCACCATGGATGCCGACTTCGGCCCTGACGCATCGGCCCGGCGCACGATCCTGCCGTCGACATAGATACCGTCCGTGCTGGTCAGGCCGACCTTGCGGCCCATCCCCTTCATGATGTGGCTGATCATTCGAGCGGTCGTCGTCTTGCCGTTGCTGCCGGTGATGGCGACGATCGGGATGCGCGCATCGGCGCCGGGCGGGAACAGCATGTCGAGCACGGGCTTGGCGACGTACTGGGACTCCCCCTCGGTCGGGTTGGTATGCATCCGGAAGCCGGGCGCCGCGTTGACCTCCACGATGCCCCCGCCGGTCTCGCGGACCGGAACGCCCACGTCCGGACAGACGAGGTCGATGCCCGCGATGTCGAGGCCGACCACCCGCGCCGCCAGCTCGGCGAGCTCGACGTTGTCGGGGTGTGCCTCCTCGGTCCGATCGATGCTGATCCCGCCGGTGCTCATGTTGCCGGTGCGCTTCAGGTAGACCCGGTGTCCGCGCGGCGGCACGTCGGACAGCTCGAAGCCCTGCTCGCGCGCGTACGAGACCGCCTCCTCGTCGAGCTTGATCCGGGTGAGCACCTTCTCGTGGCCGATGCCCCGGCGCGGATCCGTGTTCGTGATCTCGACGAGATCGATGAGCGAGTGCTTGCCGTCTCCCTCCACGTGGGCGGGCACCCGCTGCGCCACGGCGCGCAGCACGCCCCCGATGACCAGGCACCGATAATCGTTGCCGACGAGATACGACTCGACCACCACGGCACCCCCGCGGCTCTGCGCACGCGCAGCGCGGTAGCCACCGCGCACTGCCTCTTCGTCGGCGAGGTTGAGCATGACGCCACGGCCGTGATTGCCATCGAGCGGCTTGACCGCCACGGGCATCCCGATCCGCGCCGCGGCGGCCACCGCTGCGTCCTCGGAGCGCACCAGCTCCGCGCGCGGAACCGGCACGCCGGTCGCTGCCAGCAGCCGATTCGTGAGCTTCTTGTCCGAGGCGATGTCGACGCCCAGCGAGCCGGTCTGGCTGGTCATGGTGGCGCGGATGCGCTTCTGGTGAATGCCGTGCCCGAGCTGCACCAGCGACTGCTCGTTCAGGCGGATGAAGGGAATGTCGCGCAGGGCGGCCTCGTCCAGGATGGACTGGGTCGACGGCCCGAAGGCGGCACGCTCGGAGAGGAGGATGAGGGCTTCCAGCTCGGCATGGAAGTCGAAGTCGGGCTGCGCCTCGACGAGGTGGTTGACGAGGCGGACCGCCAGCTTCCCGGCGGCCAGCCCGACGGACTCCTCACCGTACGAATAGACGACGTGGTAACGCCCGGGCTCGCCCGTGCCGCGTGTCTTGCCGCGGCCGACCTCGTTGCCCGCCTCGCGCTGGAGCTGCAGCGCGATGTGCTCGGCGACGTGGCCGAGCCAGGTGCCCTCGCGTAGCCTTCCCTCGAACCCGCCGACGCGGCCGGTGCCGCAGGTGTGCTGGCCGACCCCGGGCAGCATCTCGAGCAGGGCGGTCACGAAGCCGGGGATCGTGCTGCTCGGGAAATGCTCGAGCACCCCAAGGTCGACGATGAGCTTGATGGCCGGGTCGTAGTTCCAGTAGTTCGGCCCGCGGTAGACGCGAGTCTCGACGATCCTCAGCTCCGGCCGTGGCACGGAGCCTGCCGGAGCCCCCGCAGTGGCGCGGCTGATCCGGGTTGCGCGCCGGGACGGCGCGCTCACTCGCTGGCTTCCTTGTCCATGCGGCTGCCGCGCTGCGCACGTCGCCGGGCTCGTTCCGGCGCGGTGTCATCGGCTCCTTCGGCCGCGATGCGGCGGATCAGGCGCCGGGTATGGTTGGTTGCCGCCTGCAGGCTGGCGAGCTCGCGATCGGTGGCGCTCACCGGCCGCAACGGCGCCATGAGCCTGCGCTTGCGGATGTCGAACCGATATCCCGATGGCAACGAGTGCAGGGTGACGCCGGAGACCATGATCGGCCGATGGCGCTTGACCTCGTAGGCATCGGTCTGGATCTGCGATGGATCGATGATCGTGACGGAGCCCTTGCCGAGGACCTCGAGGATGCCCTTCGGGCTGACGAGAGCCGCTGTGTCCTCGTCGATGCCGATGCCCAGGAGGGCCGGGGACTGCGCGACCAGGGCCAGGAGTCGCCCGAATCGGTTGCGCTGCTCGAAGTGCTGGTCGATGAGCACCCCGGGCAACAGCCCCAGGCCCGCGCTCATCTGGGTCATGCGCTGCTTCGGCGTGGCGCCGCTGGTCCCGAACGCGACCATGTAGCTGGCGATGGCCGACGCCCCGGCGCTGGTCCCCGCGATCACTGCGCCGTGCCGGTGCCGCTCGATGAGCGTCTTCCCGAGCAACGTGCCGCCGATGACGCTCGACAGGCGCAGCTGGTTGCCGCCGGTCATGAAGATGGCGGTCGCATCGTCGAGCTGCGAGGCGAGTCGCCGGTCGTTGGCGTCATCGCGCACCAGCGGACGCATGCCGCGCACGTCGCCGATTCCCATCTGCCTGAAGAGGGACAGGTAGAGCTCGGTAGCCTCGTCGCCGAGCGAGGAAGCGGTGGAGATGATGACGATCCGTGCATCGCTGCCGCCGGCCAGCGCCACGAAGCGCGACAGGATCTGGCGCTGCCGCAGCTTGTCTTCAGCGCCGCCGATCATGAGGAGATGGCCGGCCCGGGCCTGCCCGGGGCCGGGCGTCGCAGGCATGGCGCGCAGCATAGCGAAGTGCGGAACGGGTCGGGCGACCCGGTAGACTCGATCGGATGCCCACGACAGCGCCCGCCCGCACCGAGCACCGGGACTACTACGAGGTCCTCGGCACCGACCCGTCGGCCTCGGGTCCGCAGCTGCGCGCCGCCTTCCGCGCCGCCGTCCTGCGACACCATCCCGACCGCGCGCCCTCCTCCGAGGTTGCCACCCGTCGCACCTCGATCCTGAACCGGGCATGGGCCGAGCTGCGTGACCCCCTGCGCCGACTTCATTACGACCACGCGCTGGAGGGCGGCCGGGCGGAAACCCTCGAGTGGCCTCTCGATGCCGGCGAGGCGCCGCGCCCGGTCCCGCCTCATCGTCACGTCCGGAGCGAGCCCGGCACGCCGAGCCCGTGGCATCAGCCGCAGTGGCGCTCGGCCGCCGGTTTCCGCGTGCCCGTCGAGGTCTTCATGGCCGGACCGAACGCACAGGAACGCTGGATCGTCGAGAACCATATCGCCGGCGAGGACTGGCACGACCATACCGAGCGCTATTGGCTCCGCTTCGCCGCGCGTCACTATGCCGAACGCGGCCGGATCGACGATTGGCTGGGCAGCCTGGAGCGCATCGTCGGGCAGCGGCCCCAGTTCGCGGAGATCGTCGATGCCAACCTGCGCGACGCCTACCTCGCGGCGGGGGAGGAGCTGCGGGGCGCCATCCAGTTGCGCGAGATCGCGGAGCGCGAGCCTGCCGGATCGAGCCAGCGCCGGTGGGCTGAGCGGGAGCTGCGGATTCTCCTGGGCGAGTACCGCGACGCGCATGTGCGTCGCGGACCGGCGGATCGCCGGGCAGAGAACGCCGAGCTCCTGCTCAACTTCCTCGAGTCGCTCGAGATCGAGCCCAGCTTCACCGACTATCGGGCGGCGATCGTCGCCCATCGGCGCGCCGGCCACGCGGGGCGAGCTGCCGAGCTCGTCGAGCGGGTGATGGCCAGTCCGGTCACGGACCCGGGGCGTTGGTTCAGCCTGGTCCAGCTGCTCACCGAGGCCAGGCAGCTCGATCGGGCGTCCGCTCTCCTGGCTGAAATCGCGCGGGGCGAGCATCCCGAAGCCCTCGATCCGCGGCGCGTCCACGGACCATGGCGGAGAATCGCGGTTGCGCGCGAGCGGCTGGCGCGGGCGCGTCGAGCGGCCGGGGGAGGAGAGCGTCGATGAGCGTGCTGCGGCTCGATCGTCGAGCGCTGGTCGGCGCCGCTATCGGCGCCGGGTCGGCCCTCATCGGCGCATGGCTGGCCGGCCCGGAGCTGAGCTTCCTGTCATTCACGGTGCTGCTCGTGCTCGCCATCGCGCTCAGCGGTCTCGCGCTGGGAGCCAGCGCGGCGACATGGGCGTACATCGCCGGATCCATCGTTGTCGTGGCCGGGGCGCTTGCGCCGGGTGGCGCCTGGGCGTTCAGCGACACGGTTCGGCTGACCGCCCTCGTGCTGGGGTCGCCGGCGATCGTCTTCCTCGTCCACCGGGCCGAGGCGAACCGCGACCTCGCCAGGGTCGCGCTCGAATCCAGCCGCGAGGCGCAACGTCAGGCGGATGCGGAACGAGAGCGTCTCGAAACGGCGCGCCGCGAGCTGAATGGAGCCCTGACCGACGCCGAGCGCGAGCGAGCGCGCCTCGAGGAGGTGGCCGAGGCGATCCCCGAGCCACTCATCGTGTACGACGACGAGCCACGCGGGACGTACGGAAACCGCGCAGCGCTGCGGCTCTTCGGACGCAGCTTCGTCGAGCGCCCGCTGGACGAATGGGGTCGCGCGACGGAGCCGCGCGATGAACAGGGCGCGCCACTGGAACGCGATGACTGGCCCCAGGTTCGCGCGCAGCGCGAGGCGTTTCGTCGTCGCCTGACCCTGCGCATCCCGATGTCGGGACGGGATGTGATCGCCGACACCGAGGGCACGCCGATTCCGGGCGGCGGCGCCGTCCTGCTGCTGCGCGACATCGGCAAGGAGGAGGATGAGCGGCGGCGCCTCTCTCGCTTCGCCAGCTTCGTGGCCCACGAGCTCCGCAATCCGCTCGCGGTCGCCAAGGCGCGGATCGAGCTGGCGCAGCGAGACCCCGCGCTGTCATCTCGAGCGGCCGGACATGGCGCGCGGGCACTCGAATCGGTCGATGCGGCGATCGGCATCCTCGAGCGCCTGGAGCTCTACTCACGAGCCGAAAGCGGCCACATCGAGGCGCGTCGCGAAGCATTCGAGCTGGCGCCGGCGCTCGGCGCGGCGATCGAGCGACTCCGCGCCCGCGGCTCCGAGCGCGCGCTGCGAGTCGACATCCCCGACGGGTTGAGCGTCGTCGGCGACCGTCACCTCAGTGAGCAGGCAATCACGAACCTGCTCACCAATGCCGACCGCTACTCGACAGCGGGTGGCGCGATCCACGTCGAGGTTCGGGATGGGTCCCTCGTCACGCTTCGTGTCCGAGATGAAGGGCCCGGTATCGCCGACGATGTAGCTCGGCGGCTCTTCAGAGATCGCGTGGCGGCGGGCAGGGGACTGGGCCTCGGCCTCTATCTCGTTCGCGCGACCATGGAGGCCATGGGTGGCTCGGTTCATCTCGAGGAGAAGA
>JBQTHZ010000146.1:0-2162 GCA_052388515.1 Chloroflexota bacterium
CCGAGCACGATCAGGTGCTCGGGCACATCGGTCAGGTCCATCAGCGTCTCGTTCGTGTGGACCTCGACGTCGCCGATCCCTGGCAAGGCGGGCATCAATGGTCGCATGCCGGTGGCGATGAAAATGCGGTCCGCGGCAAGGCGCCGTTCCCCCACCTCAACCTCGCGGGGCGAGACGAAGCGCGCCTCGCCCTCGAGCATGCTGAGCCCGCCGGCGCGCCGCGCATTGCCCAGCGCCTCGGCTCGGTGCTCGGCGATCAACGCGTTCTTGTCCGCCACGATGGCGGCCAGGTCGACGCTCGGCTCCCCGTGACCGTCGACGTGGAACCGGCTCGCCGTCCGCACCCCGTGGGTCACGTTGGCGCGGTGGATGATGAACTTGGACGGCACGCAGCCGACGTTCACGCAGGTACTGCCATACGGCTCGCGGTAGACCATCGCCACCCGGGAGCCGGCGGCGACGGCGCGGCTGGCCACGACGGCTCCGGCTTCCCCGGCGCCGAGGACGATGGCGTCGAACCGCTCGGCCATCAGCGGGCTGCCCCGTCCTCCGCTCCGAACCTCTCGGAGACGAGCACGCGGGAGGCTTCCATGGCCTCGTCCAGCGACAGTACGCCACCCTGCGGGTACCTCGCTGCCCAGGCTGCCGCGCTGTCGGGCGTGGCGAAGAAGTGGCCGAACTGACACACCGAGGCCCGGAATCCGGTGGCGTTCGGATCGAAGAACCAGGACACGACGATGGACGGCGGATCCGCCGCGGTGACGCGTCGGCCATCGGTCTCTAGGTGGAGCGGCTCGCCGGTCTCGCCGTCCGGCGAGGTGATCTGCACCGGCCGCTCGAGGAGAGCGGCGAAGAGCAGCGTGTCCATGGCGCACCAGGTGTACAGGTCCGCCTCGCCGATGCGGATCCGATGTGGCGTCGGGCGCCGGGTGAGGCCGAAGCCCTCGACCCGCCCATCGACCGTCCACTCGATGTCGACCACGCCGCGCAGGGCGGCCTCGACCTGGTCCACCGGCAGGTCAGCGGCCTCGGCGATCTGGGTCGGGCTCACCGGCTCGCCCTCGGCGAGCAGGCGGATCGAGGCCGGAATAAGACGTCGCAACGCATCCGGGTCGCCCTGCGCGTCGAGGAGCGTGCGGAGCTCGTCGACGACGCGGTCGGTCTGGGTGGGTGTGGTCATGGCTACCTCCTGGGTTGGCTTCGAGCGGCAGCCTAGACCTTCGAGTACGGTCGAATGTCAAGTGGGGTATCGTGGCGGCATGCGGATCGGTGAACTTGCGCGCCGCAGCGGCGTCCCCGCCACGGCACTTCGCTACTACGAACAACTCGGACTGCTCCCGGAACCGGGCCGCACGGAGTCGGGGTATCGGGTCTACGACGAGGAGGCGGCCGACCGTCTGGCCTTCATCCGCGCCGCTCAGGCCGTCGGCCTGACGCTGGCGGAGGTCCGCCAGGTGCTCGGCGTGCGCGACGAGGGCCACGCGCCGTGCCGGGTCGTCACAGACCTGATCGAGCACCGCCATGCCGAGGTCAAGACCAGGATCGCCGAGCTACGCCGGCTCGAGCGGGAGCTGGCCGAGCTCAGTGCACGCGCCGCCAGGCTCCACCCGCGCGACTGCGATCCCTCCGGCATCTGCCACGTCATCCCCATCGCCAGCACCTCGAGCGGAACGTCTTCAGCCTGAACACGGTCGCCGCTCAATCGGCCGTTGGCGCCGGCTGGGCTCAGTCCACGACGAGGCATCGTCGCGTAACAAGTGGCCGCTGGTGGTCCCGCATACTCGCTTCCATTGGGTGACCGCGGGCTGCATCTCGTCGGTCCCGACCAGTCAGTTGGGGTTCAGGCGATGCCGGGCTAATCGCGGGATGTGGGCGACACGAGAGCCAGACCAACACCAGTCGCCTGACGAGCTCGCGGAAAGCTGCGAGGCGGCATATCACGAGGCGACTCTGACTGGGACACCGCGTACCTCCGGCTCATGCGAACGGGCAGCCCCGATGTCGTCCGAGTCGACGCCCTCGACCGCTACAGCCGCGAAGGTCAGCCGGTTCGAACGGGGGGAGGATCGAACCGGATGAGACTGCTTGCCTACCCTGAAGGCGGGAGCAGGCGTAAGCCGACCCTCCGGCGGCACAGCAACAACACGTACGCTGTTGGGATG
>JBQTHZ010000147.1:0-17067 GCA_052388515.1 Chloroflexota bacterium
AGTCGGTTGGATTTCCTGGCTCGTGGGCACGTCAGCGTGAGGATGGCGGAGCCGGCGGGCTACACCCGAACCGCGCGCGTCTCGACGTGATCGGAGAGAAAGCCCACGCAGAACCGGCTTGGCAGCCCGGCGCTCGCGCGCTGGTCGCAGACCAGGCACGCCAGGTCGCGCATCGGGTGCAGCGATTCGCCGTGGCCACACCTGGTGCAGACCGATTCATGTGCGATCCGAAAGGCCGTTCGCTCGCGTTGGATCGGAAGGCTGACTGTCATGTCCATCCAGGCGCGCAGACCGCATGCCGCGGAACCGGGTGTAGAGGGTACCTTCGGCATGGGTCAACCATCCGCGCTGCACCCACGAGGTCGGTGTCGCATGGACGTCACCTGCACCATCAAGCGGCGCCTGGACCAGCGATCGACGTGGGCACGGGCGGGCCGGTCTTGCGCGGAGGGTGCGATCCCCATCGACGTGGCGGAGTCGCTGATCGGCGAGGCGGGCAGCATCCGGCCCTATACTGGCCGCCCGCGACACCCATGGATGGCGCTGGCGCGTGCAGGCGAGGGATGGATGACGGCCGACTACCCATATAACGGACGCCTGAGCCGCTGGGAGGAGGTTGCTCCCGGCCTTGCCATCGTCGGCGTGCAGGCGCTCGAAGAGCCGTTTGCCTTCGCACCCGGCCAGTACGCCACCCTCGGCCTGATGGGCGCCGAGAAGCTGATCCAGCGGCCGATGAGCATCTCCTCGTCGGCCGACGACCTGTCGGAGTACGAGTTCTTCATCCGCCTGGTCGAGCGCGGCGGTCTCACGCCGTTGCTGTGGCAGCGGACCGTCGGCGATGCCATCAACATCAAGGGGCCAAAGGGAAAGTTCCTGCTCCAGGATGACGGGCGAACCTGCCTCTTCGTCGCGTCGGGCACCGGGCTGGCGCCGTTCATCAGCATGATCGAGACGTTGCGCGCTCGGGGACAGGCGCGCGATGTCGTCCTGCTCCATGGCGTCAGCTACGACTACGACCTCGCCTGGCGCGCCGAGCTGTCCGAGCTGGCCAACGACGGGGGCTTTCCACTGCGGTACGTGGGCACCGTCTCGCGGCCCCAGGCGTGCCCGGCCTGGACCGGCTGCACCGGACGTGTGGAAGCCATCCTGGCCGAGCAGCTGGACGCACACGGGCTGACTGCGAACAACACCACGATCTACCTGTGCGGCAACCCCGAGATGGTCTCGGCAGTCGAGGAGATCGCGACCGAGCGCGGCTTCGCCGCCGAGCAGGTGCGCAAGGAGCTGTACTGGCCCAAGGGCCGTCAGCATTGATGACCCGCGCATGACCGATCGCTTCTACCTCACCACCGCCATCTTCTATCCGAGCGAGCGTCCGGCGCTGCACTCGCTGTTCGAGGCGATCGGCGCCGACGCCATCGCCCGCTATCACCGCCTGCTGGGGCATGACACGCGCTTCCTGACCGGCCTCGACGAGCACTCAGCCAACGTGGAGCGTGACGCTCGTGAGCTGGGGATCGAGCCCCACCAGCTGATCGACCCGTGGGCGACAACCTGGCAGGCGACATTCGAGCGATTCGGCATCAGTGCCGATCGGTTCATCCGCACCACCGATCCCGACCACGCGGCCGCATCGGTCGAGATGGTCCGCCGGGCGCAAGCGGCCGGTGACGTCTACGAGGGTATGTACTCCGGCTGGTATTGCACCGGCTGCAATGAGTTCAAGACCGATCAGCAGCTCGTCGACGGGCGCTGTCCGGATCATCCGACGCTGGAACCTCAGTGGCTCGAGGAGCGGAATTACTTCTTCCGCCTGTCGGCCTACCAGGAGCGCCTCGAGCGCCTCTACGCGGAGAACCCGTCCTTCTGCGAGCCGGAGCACTTCCGCAACGAGGTGCTCGGCTGGCTCCGGGAGGGCCTCCGAGACTTCAGCATCAGCCGGTCGGGCACCGATTGGGGCATCCCGTTTCCGGGAAACGAGGAGCACCGGATCTACGTCTGGTTCGACGCCCTGACGAACTACCTCACCGGCGCCGGCTTCCCGGACGACCAGGAGGCCATGGACCGATGGTGGCCGGCCGACCTGCACGTCATCGGCAAGAACATCACGCGCTTTCATTGCCTCTACTGGCCGGCCATGCTGATGAGCGCCGGCCTGCCGCTGCCGCGGCAGGTCTTCGCCCACGGCTTCATGTATGACGTCAGCGGCCAGCGGATGAGCAAGACAACAGGCAACACCGAGGATCCCGACGAGATGGCCGATCGGTTCGGCATCGACGGCGTCCGCTATACCGTCTTGCGCGAGGTCCCGTTCGACCGCGACGCGAACGTCACCCTCGAGGGATTCGTGCGCCGATACAACGCGGACCTTGCCAACGACCTCGGCAACCTCGTCAACCGCACGGTGAGCATGAGCAACCGCTACCTCGACGGCAGGATGCCGCGCGTGACCGATGCGACCGAGGCGGCCGATGGCGAGATCCGATCAGCGGCGGCGCGAGCGGTCGCGACCTATCACGCCGCGATGGAGCGCCATCACCTCGACGAGGCATTGGCGGCCATCATGGAGCTGGCCGGCGCGGTCAACGGGTACGCCGAGGGACAGGCGCCGTGGAGCCTCAACAAGTCGGGCGAGACCGAGCGCGTCGGGCAGGTACTGGCGGTGATGGGGGAGGCATGCCGGATCCTGGGGCACCTGCTGGCGCCGGTAACCCCGTCCGGCGCGCGTGCCATCCTCGAACAGCTCGGAAGCCCTCCTCCCTACGACGCGCGCGGGGCCGGCGGGCCCGGTCTGGAGGCGCTGCTTGCCTGGGGCGCACCGGGAACCGGCCCCCAGACTGGCTCGCCGACACCGATCTTCCCGCGCATCGAGGCGGAGGCGACGGCCTGAGCCGACGCCGGCACCCCACGCGCCTGCCGGGGCTGATCGACTCGCACTGCCATCTCCAGCACGAACGCTTCGACCAGGATCGCGAGGCGGTCATCGAGCGCGCGATCGAGGTGGGGATCGAGCGGATCATGGTCCCGGGCTGGGACCTGTCATCGTCGGAGGCGGCGCTCGTGCTGGCCGACCGTCATGCGCCGTTCATCCAGGCGGCAGCCGGCGTGCACCCGCACCATGCCGGCAAGATGGATGAGCGCGCCTGGGCGGCCCTGGACGCCGTGGTCGCCGACCCACGCTGCACGGCCGTGGGTGAGATCGGCCTCGACTTCTTCCGCAACCTCTCCCCTCCGGACGAGCAGCACGACGCGTTCGCGCGGCAGCTCGAGATGGCAGCCGGCCGCGGCCTCCCGGTTCTCGTCCACGACCGAGACGCGCACGAGGATGTGACGGTCGCGCTGATGGCGTGGACGGGCAGGACCTCGATGGCCGCGCGCGGCGTGCTGCACGCTTTCTCGGGTGACGCGGCCATGGCCGAGACGCTCACCGCGAGCGGGTTCCTGGTCAGCTTCGCGCTGCCGCTCTCGTTCCGCAGCGCCGTCGGCCCCCGAAGCGCGGCGGCGGCCATCGGCCCGCAGGCCTACCTGGTCGAGACGGATGCTCCCTATCTCGGCCCAGACAGCGAGCGCCGCAACGAGCCGACGACGGTGCTGCGTGTCGCGGCCGAGCTGGCGCGGCTGCGCGCCGTCGCGCCCGCGGCGGTCGCCCAGGGCGCTCGGCAAGCGTATGAGCGCCTGGTCGCACGATGACCGAGCTCTCGCTCGGAGGGCGGAATAGGTTGGCACGCCGGTTGCTCATGGTTCGGCCGGTGGTGCATGCCACCTCACGAGCCATCGAAGGAGGAGGACCCAGCGAATGGGCCAGGTCAACGTCAACACGCCAGGCGGCGGAACCACCGGCGGCGAGCCGGCTGGCAGCAGTGGTGCCGGCTTCATCCTCGGGATCATCATCGCGATCATCGTCATCGCGGTGCTCGTCTACGTCCTGGTGCTGTCACCGCCAGGGAACGGCGGGAACGGGGACGGCGGCGGGGATCCGGTCGATCCTGTCCCGAGCGCGCTGATGGTCACGCACCGCGCGTAGTCTCCTCGACCGTGGGAATTCCCTCGATGCCCCGGCCGCATGTCGGGGCATCGGCCTGTCCGGGGCGCAAGGGAGCCGCGCGCGAGCCCACCCTCGCTCTCGATCCGGTCACGCCGACTCACGGCGACTCACCTTGACATCGGCGATCCGCGGATGATACCTTGCGACTTAGCACTCTCATCGGTTGAGTGCCAGCCCCACGGTCGCATCGGCCGCGCTGGCAATCCCGTGAGACACCAGAACGGCACCAATCCGCACCGGTTGCGCACGCAAGGAGGCATTACGCACACATGACCAGCACGGTCAGCGGCACGGCGACCCAGCTCAAGCCCTTGGGCGATCGTCTCGTCGTCAAGCCCACCCCGCGCGAGGAGATGACCAAGAGCGGCATCGTCCTGCCGGACACTGCCAAGGAACGCCCGCAGGAGGGCACGATCCTCTCGGTCGGCCCGGGTCGCACCCTGGACGACGGTTCCCGCGAAGCGATGGAAGTCGGCGCGGGCGAGAAGGTCCTGTTCCAGAAGTACGCGGGCACCGAGTTCAAGCTCGATGACGAGGATCTCCTGATCCTCTCCCAGAAGGACATCCTGGCCGTCATCGAATAGCGGCCGTCCACACAGACCGATGCGCCGCGCCCTGCGCGGCGACCCACCAGGAGGAATGACAGAACCGTGGCGAAGCAGCTGCTGTTCGAGGAAGAGGCCCGTCGCTCGCTGAAGCGCGGCGTGGACAAGATGGCCGATGCCGTCAAGGTCACGCTCGGCCCGAAGGGCCGATACGCCCTCCTCGACAAGAAATTCGGCGCACCGACGATCACGAACGACGGTGTCACCATCGCACGCGACATCGAGCTCGAGGACCCCTACGAGAACATGGGTGCCCAGCTGCTCGAGGAGGTCGCCACCAAGACGAACGACGTGGCCGGTGACGGCACCACGACGAGCATCGTCCTGGCCCAGGCCATCATCACCGAGGGCCTGAAGAACGTCACCGCCGGTGCCAGCCCGATGGGCCTCAAGCGCGGCCTCACCAAGGGCGTCGACGCGATCGTCGAGGAGATCAAGCGCCTGTCGAAGCCGGTCGAGACGACCGACGACATCGCCCACATCGCGTCGATCAGCGCTCGTGACAACGAGATCGGCGAGATGATCGCCCAGGTGATGGACAAGGTCGGCAAGGACGGGGTGGTCACCGTCGAGGAGAGCCAGGGGCTCAAGATGGAGACCGAGTACGTCGAGGGAATGCAGCTCGACCGTGGCTACCTGTCCGCCTACATGGTCACCTCGACCGATGGCGGAAAGATGGAAGCCAGCCTGGATCAGCCGTTCGTCCTGGTGACGGACAAGAAGATCAGCGCGGTCGCTGACATCCTTCCCACGCTCGAGAAGACGGTCTCCACCGGCAAGCCGCTCCTGATCATCGCCGAGGACGTCGACGGTGAGGCGCTCGCCACCCTGGTGGTGAACAAGCTGCGCGGCACCATCAACGTGCTCGCGGTCAAGGCTCCGGGCTTCGGTGATCGGCGCAAGGCCATGCTCGAGGACATCGCGACCCTGACCGGGGCGCGCGTGATCAGCGAGGAGGTCGGCCGCAAGCTCGACAGCGTGCAGCTCGAGGATCTCGGCCAGGCGCGCCGCGTGACGGCGACCAAGGACACCACCACCGTGGTGGAGGGCAAGGGCGATGCCGCGGCCATCAAGGCCCGCATCGGCCAGATCAAGCTCCAGATCGAGGACACCACCTCTGACTTCGATCGAGAGAAGCTCCAGGAGCGACTCGCCAAGCTCAGCGGCGGCGTCGCCGTCCTGAAGGTCGGCGCGGCCACCGAGGTCGAGCTCAAGGAGAAGAAGCACCGCATCGAGGACGCCCTGTCGGCGGCTCGCGCGGGCGTCGAGGAGGGCATGGTCGCCGGCGGCGGCTCCGTCCTCATCCACTCACTCCCGGCGCTCGACAAGGTCGAGGTGCTCGGCGACGAGCTCATCGGCGTCAACATCCTGCGTCGCGCGCTGGAGGAGCCGCTCCGCCAGATCGCCGTGAATGCCGGCCAGGAGGGCTCGGTTGTCGTCGAGGCGGTCCGCAAGCTCAAGCCGGGCAGCGGCTACGACGCGCAGAAGGGCGAGTACGGCGACCTGTTCGCGTCCGGCGTCATCGATCCGGCCAAGGTCACGCGCTCGGCGCTCGAGAACGCCGCGTCGATCGCCGGCCTGCTCCTGACCACCGAGACGATCATCACCGATCTCCCGGAGAAGGAGAAGGCGATGCCGGGCATGCCGCCCGGCGGTGGCGGGATGGACTTCTAGTCCCGGTCCTCGCACCGATACGAAGGCCCCGGCTTCAGCCGGGGCCTTCGTGCTGTCCGCGCCGGCGCGTCTCCCGAAGGAGCTGCTCGGCGGGTTCATCATCGTGGAGGCCGCCGACATGGATGAGGCGGTCGCCATGGCCGCGGAGTGGGCCATCGCTGATCGGCCAGCCCAACGCGACCGTGCAGGTGCAGCCGGTGTACGTGCGCGACTGAGCGGAATGGCACGCGGACTGCACTCCATCGGATTCATGGAAGTCATTGCCGTCCTGATCGTGCTCGCGGTCGGCCTCATGCTGGAGCGCAGTCGCCGCACGACTCGCCCGGTTCGCGTCGAGAGTCGCGACCGGTAGGGTTGGCGCGCGGCGGCCATCCAGCGCCCGGTGGGTGCCGCCTCTAGAATCGGGCTGATGCCCGACACCGCGACCAATCCGGCCCCTCGCCTCGCGCCCCAGGAGATCCTGGATCGTCTGAACGCGCCGCAGCGCGAGGCGGTCGGGCATCTCACCGGCCCGCTGCTGATCCTCGCCGGAGCGGGGAGCGGCAAGACGCGCGTGCTCGCCCATCGCGTGGCGTTCCTCATCGCGTCCGGCTACAAGCCGTGGCAGATCGTGGCGGTCACCTTCACCAACAAGGCGGCGGGGGAGATGCGCGAGCGGATCGCCGGCCTCATCGGCGACGAGGCGGCTCGCCAGGCAACCATCGGGACTTTCCATTCGATCTGTGCCCGGATCCTGCGGCGCGACGGCGCCGCCATCGGCCTCACCCGGAGCTTCACGATTTACGACCGCGCTGACCAGGTCGCGCTCGTCAAGGCCGTGCTGCGCCGGCTGGACCTGGACGAGAAGCGATTCAGCCCGAACGGCATGCTGGCCTGGATCGGGCAGCGCAAGGACGAGCTGGCCGATGTCGCCACGGCGAAGCGGCAGGCCGCGAACTACTACGACGAGACCGCCGCCCGAGTCTACGAGGCGTACCAGCGCCAGCTGGGCGAGGACGATGCCGTCGATTTCGACGACCTGCTGATGCGCACCGTCTTCCTGTTCGAGCAGCATCCCGACGTGCTGGCCAGGTACCAGGGTCGCTGGCAGCAGATCAACGTGGACGAGTACCAGGACACCAACCGCGCGCAGTACCTGCTCTGCCGGCACCTGTCCGCCAAGCATCGCAACCTCGCCGTGGTCGGCGACGACGACCAGAGCATCTACTCCTGGCGGGGGGCCGACCTGCGCAACATCCTCGACTTCGAAGCTGATAACCCCGATGCCAAGGTCGTCAAGCTCGAGCAGAACTACCGGTCCACGCAGACGATCCTGGACGCGGCGCACGCGGTTGTCAGCCGCAATGCCGGCCGCAAGGACAAGAAGCTGTGGACCGATCGCGGTAGCGGCGCGCAGATCACGCTGTTCGACGCCTACAACGAGTACGAGGAGGCCGAATTCGTCGCGCGCCAGGTCGAGAAGCTGGTGGGCGGTGCCGGCCGCGGCTCGATGTCCCGCCTGCTGACGAGCCGCGCCGATGACGAGGACGGTTCGCTGCGGTACGGAGACATCGCTATCGGCTACCGGATCAACGCCCAGAGCCGGGTGATCGAGGAATCGCTCATGCGGTTCGGGATCCCGTACCAGCTGATCGGTGGCACCAGGTTCTATGAGCGGCGCGAAGTGAAGGACGCGCTCGCCTATGTTCGGCTTGCCCGGAATCCGGCGGATCGCGTGGCGCTCGGGCGGATCATCAACGTGCCGGCACGCGGCATCGGGGCGAAGACGGTCGAGGAGCTCGGCGCATGGGCCGAGTCGCGGGGTACGAGCATGTGGGAGGCGATCCAGGCCGCCCCGGAGAACCCGAACCTGGCGTCCCGCTCGCGTGCCCAGCTCGAGGTCTTCGCGCACCTGATGCGCGGCCTCATGGCTGTGGTGGCGACGGATCCGCCATCGGCGATCTTCGACGCGGCGCTCGAGCGCTCGGGGCTCCAGGCGGCGATCCAGGACGGCACCGAGGATGGTGAGGAGCGATGGGCGAACGTCACCGAGCTGCGGAACCACGCGGCGGAGTTCGATGAGATCGCCGCTCCCGAAGGACTGGCCCGCTTCCTCGAGGAAGTGGCGCTCGTCAGCGACCAGGATGAGCTCGACGAGGCGCCGGACCGGGTGACGTTGATCACGCTCCACGCCGCCAAGGGCCTCGAGTTTCCGGTCGTCTTCATGGTCGGGATGGAAGAGGGCCTGCTTCCGCACCGTCGCGCGCTCGAGGACGAGCGCGAGCTCGAGGAGGAGCGGCGCCTGGCGTACGTGGGCATGACGCGGGCAAAGGATCGCCTCTACCTCCTGCATGCCCACCACCGGTCGACGTACGGCGTCGGCGCGCAATCGGATCCCTCGCGCTTTCTCTCCGAGCTCCCGGATGACCTGCTGGCCGCCGAGCGCTCCGCTGCGCCCTTCGGCCGTGGCGGCGAGGGGCGGCGCGGCACCGATGACGACAGCAGCTGGCTGCCCGGCGGCTACCGCTCGCCAACGCGTCGGCTGCGCGAGCCCTTGCGACCGATCTCCCTGCCCGACATGGCGACGCCGCCGGCGCCACGCCCGGTCGGGCGACACCTTGACGCCGCCCGCGAGCGGGTTGCCGCGGCGAGCTATTCCGGGGCGGACGCGGTCGACCTCGGGAGTGGCACGTTCTCCGCGCCGGGTGCGGGCGACGCGCTGGGTGCCGAGGAGGATCCCGCCTGGCACGCCGGCGATCGCGTTCGACATCGCCGCTTCGGCGACGGCATCGTGGTCAGCAGCCGGATCGTGAAGGGCGACGAGGAGGTGACGGTGGCGTTCGTCGGCGAGGGCGTGAAGCGGCTGATCGCCGCCTACGCCGGGTTGGAGCGCGCGTGACGGCCGCGCTGGCCGAGGAGCTCGTCGCGGCCCGCACCGAGCTCTTTGCACTCCTCGACGCCGACGAGCCCTCGCGGCGTGATCGTCCGAGCCTGGTCGGGGACTGGAGCGCCCGCGAGCTCATCGCGCATCTCGGGTACTGGGCGGGACATGCGACGGAGGTGATCCACGCCGTGGAGAGCGGCCGGGGCGCCGAGGTCGGCCTCGACGAGCCGTCGGTCGACGAGCGGAACGAGACCGTCGCTCGCGTCGCGCGCCAGACCGATCTCGCCACGGCGCGCAAGCGGGAGGCAGCATCGGTCCAGGCGCTGCTCGACCGTTTGAAGGCGCTCGATCCCACGCTCCTCGGCGTGCGCCTGCCGGACGGAGCGTCGCTGGAGGATGCCATCCGCGAAGACAGTTCCGCCCACTACCGCGAGCACGCCGATCAGCTCCGCGACCCTCCGAGCGCTGGATGAGCCGCGTGCAGTCGGTGCTCGCCGAGTTCACTCCTGAGCGTGATGCCTTTCTCGAGGCGCTCGAGCAGGTCGACCTCGAGCTGGTGACCGCACCCGGCGTGGTCGAGGATTGGAGCGTGCGCGACCTGGTCGTCCACGTGGCGTTCTGGCTCGAGCACGCGACCGATGCCCTCCGACTGGCCACGGCCGGTCGCGGCGACGAGTTTGCGTACGACACGGCACAGACCGATGCAATGAATGCCCGCCTGCTCGAAGACTCCCGGAGGACGACCCCCGGTGCGGCGCTCGAACGCGAGGAGCGGGCAGAAGCGGCGTTTACAGCCGCGTTGGGTGCGCTCGACCCGGACCTGCTGGACCTCCGGCTCGGAAACGGCGACACCGTTGCGGAGGTGATCGCCTACGACGGCGCCGAGCACTACCGGGAGCACGGCGCCCATGTGCGAGCCTGGTTCAACGAGTCCGACGACTGATGAGGGCCACCGATTCGGCCGCCCGCGCGGAGGAGCTGCGCGCCACGCTCGACGAGGCGAACCACCGCTACCACGTCCTTGACGCGCCGACCATGGCGGACCGCGAGTACGACATGCTCTTCCGCGAGCTCGTCGACCTCGAGGCCGCGCACCCCGAGCTGATGACCGAGGACTCGCCCACGCAACGCATCGGTGCGCCGGTCGAGGGCGGCTTTCCATCGGTCCGCCACGAGGTCCCGATGCTCAGCCTCGGCAATGCCTTCGGTGCCGATGAGCTTCGCGAGTTCGATCTGCGCGTCCGCCGCGGCCTCGGCCGCGGGGCCGACGATTCGCCGGTGACCTACGTCTGCGAGCTGAAGATCGACGGCCTGGCGGTCAGCCTGCGCTACGAGGGCCGCCGCTTCGTCCGTGGCGCCACGCGGGGCGACGGCACCACGGGCGAGGACGTCACCGCCAACCTGCGCACGGTGCGCGCCATCCCGCTGCGCCTGCACGAGGACCCGCCGGGAGATCGGCTCGAGGTTCGCGGCGAGGTGTTCATGACCCGCGGTGGATTCGCCGCGCTCAACGAGCAGCTGGAGCGCGATGGCAAGGCGCTCTACGCCAATGCCCGCAACACGGCGGCCGGGACGGTGCGCCAGAAGGATCCGGCGGTCACGGCCGGCCGCCGGATGGGCCTGTGGACCTACCAGTTGGTCGGCGCCCACGGCCTGGCCACGCACTCGGAGTCGCTGGAGCTGCTGCGGCGCCTCGGCTTCCCGGTCAACCCGAACCTGCGACGGGTCGAGGGCATCGAGTCGGTGATCGCCTACACGGAGGAGTGGGCGGAGGCTCGCAAGGATCTCGACTACGAGACCGATGGCATCGTCATCAAGGTCGACGCACTGGCCGAGCAGCAGGAGCTCGGCTTCGTGGCGCGCGCGCCGCGCTGGGCGACCGCCTACAAGTTCCCGGCCGAGCAGGTGACCACGAAGCTCGAGGAGATCGACGTCTACGTCGGCCGTATCGGTGCGCTCACCCCGGTCGCGCACGTGACGCCCGTGGTCGTGGGCGGCACCACCGTGCGAAACGCGACCCTGCACAACATCGACGAGATTCGACGCAAGGACCTGCGGGTTGGCGACACGGTCGTCCTGCAGCGCGCCGGCGATGTCATCCCCGAGATCGTCAGCGCGGTCGTCGACGCCCGCGACGGAACCGAGACGATCTGGGAGATGCCGACGCATTGCCCCGTCTGCGGCACGGAGGCGACGCGCGAGGACGGGGAGGTCATCACGCGCTGTCCGAACCCGTACTGCCCCGCGCAGCGCATCGGCGGCCTCCTCCATTTCACCGGGCGCGGCGGGATGGACGTCGACGGGCTGGGCGAGAGGATCATGGTCCAGCTGGTGGAGCGCGAGCTCGTGCGCGAGCCGGCCGACGTCTTCCGGCTCGACGTCGACACGCTCGAGGGGCTGGATCGGCTCGGACGCAAGAGCGCGGAGAACCTGGCGGCCTCCATCCAGGCTGCCCGTCAGCGCCCCCTGAGCCGGATCATCAACGGGCTCGGCATCCGCCATGTCGGCGAGCAGACCGCCATCGACCTGGCCACCTGGCTGACCCGCGAGCTGCCGCGCGCCAACGACGAGACCGATGCCGACTGGACGCGACGTGCTGCCGAGATGCTCCGGACCGCATCGGCCGATGACCTGACGGCGGTCTATGGCATCGGCCGCGTCGTGGCCGAAGGAATCGAGCGCTTCTTCGCCGATGAGCACACCCGAGAGACCCTCCATCGGCTGCTGGATGCCGGCGTCAGCGCCGAAGCTCCTGCCGTCGGGGCGTCCGAGCCGATCGAGGGGCCGCTGACCGGCAAGACGCTGGTCGTGACCGGCACGCTGCCGGAGCTCAGCCGCTCGGAGGCGGAGGAGGCCATCCGCGCCGCCGGTGGGCACGCGGCCTCTTCCGTCTCCGCCAGGACCGACTACCTTGTGGCGGGTGAGAAGGCCGGCAGCAAGCTGGCGAAGGCGGAGCAGCTCGGGGTGACGGTGCTCGACGAGGACGGCCTGCGACGCCTGCTGAATGGAGGGCCAACCGTATGACCGATGCCATCCGCACCGCGATCGAAGGCGCGAGCGCCTACCTCACCGAGCATCCGGACGAAGCGCGGTACACCGATTCGCTGGCGACGGCCCGCATCATCGACGGCCTGCGGGTCGAGGTCGTCGGGCCGGACGGGGAGACGCTCGGCACCGACATGCCGAGCGCCGTGGGCGGTTCCGCCGCGGCTCCGAGCCCTGGATGGTTCCTGCGCGCTTCGGTCGCTGCCTGCGTCACCTCGCTGGCGGCCATGCGCGCGGCGCAGCTCGGGATTCCTGGCTTCACGTGCGAGGTCGACGTCGACAGCGAGTCCGATGATCGCGGCATCCTCGGCCTCGACGCGTCGGTCCCGGGCGGCCCGCTCTCGATGCGCATCGGCTTCCGGATGTCGGGGGCGGATCCCGAACGGCTCGCGGCGGTCGCGCACTGGGCGGTCGAGCATTGCCCAGTTTCAGATGCGGTTCGGCGCGCCGTCCCGCTCGAGATCGATCTGCTCGACTGATGCTGCCGGCCGTGCGTGATGCCACCGCCGCGGACGCCGCGTCGATCGCGCGTATTGCTCGCGCGAGCTGGACCGACACCTACCGTGACATCTTCGACCAGTCGTTCATCGACGACTTCCTGAGCACGAATTACGCGATCGACGCGCTGTCGCAGCAGGCCGAACGCGCGGCATCGCGCGATGACCGGCACTTCCTGGTGGCCGAGCGCGACGGCGCGGTCATCGCCTTTGCCCAGTTCGGGTCAGGTCCGCGCGGCCCCGAGCTGTTCCGCATCTACGCCGATCCCGCCCATTACGGAACGGGCGCCGGGTTCGCCCTGCTGGACGAGCTCCACCGTCGCCTGGCAGGCAACGTCGAGGCGTATGTCCTCGACGTGCACTCGCGCAACGAGCGTGGCCGTGCCTTCTACGAACGGAATGGATTCGTCGTCGTGGGTGGGGGAGCCACGCCGGACTGCGACCTCACCATGCAGCGCACGCTCGATCCACGTTGATCGTGCCGCTTGCGCTCCAGCGCAACTCCGGCACTGAGAGCTACCGGCGCCCGCCGGCCATCCGGACGGCGTCGGGCCGCCGGCGCAGCCGGAGCATGGCGACGATTCCGACGAGCGGCCCCAGGGCTAGGACGGCGAAGGCGAGCGTCCAGGAGCCTCGATCGCCTGGATCGAGGAGGCCGACGCCGACGATCGTGACGCCGGTGAGCAGGAACCCGGCGGCTGTCTGGAGTGCGAGCGCCGATCCCGCCGTGCCGGCCGGTGCAAGCTCGCTGACCGCGGTGGAGAACTGCGCCGAGTCGGCGACGACGGTGATGCCCCAGATCACGACCACCGCCATCACCCAGATGGTGGGAGCCCCGAACAGGATACCGGCACCGATGGCGCTCGAGCCGGAGAAGGCCATGGCGGTCACCGTCAGCGTCGTTCGTCCCAGCCGATCGGCCAATGCTCCGGCAGCCACGCAGCCGATCGCACCTGCCGCGACCACCAGGAACGCGACGCCACTGGCCCCCTCGGGGCCGACGTCCGACGAGATCGCCAGGCTGGCGGCGATGAATGCGGGCACCCACGTCCACATCGCATACAGCTCCCACATGTGCCCCAGATAGCCGAGGTTGGCCAGCTGCACGCTGCGCTCACCCAGCGCCGTGCGGGCCATGTGCAGGCTCAGGCGGGCGGCAGGTGTCGTCATCGGCCCTTCGCGAACGCCCCACCAGGCCAGGACGACCGCGGCGAGGCACGGCACGGTCGCGCCGAGCACGACCAGTCGCCAGTCGAGGCCGGCCACGGCGCCACCGGCCTGGAACAGGTGCGGCAGGGCGGAGCCGAGCGTGATGGCGCCGGTGAGAATCCCGACCGCCAGGCCGCGGCTGCCGCGGAACCATCCGGCGAGCACCTTCATGGCGACGGGGTAGACGGCGGCAATCCCGGCACCACTGAGCGCGCGAAGCGGCAACGCCGTGGCCAGGTCGACCGCCAGCAGACCGAACGCGGCGTTGGCGGTCGCCGCCAGCAACGCGCCGCCGGCAATGAGCCTGCGTGCGGGAATGACGTCGGCGGCACCGGTGAAAGCGACGATGAGTGCGCCGGCCACGAAGCCGAGCTGCACGGCCACGGTCAGGAGCGCCGTCTCCAGGCGGCTGATCCGCCATTCCTCTGCGATGAGCGGCGCAACCGACGCGGCGCTGAACCATGGCACGAGCGCGAGGAGCAGCGTCGCGGCCAGGATGGCCAGCTGGCCCCAGCGTCCGCTCGGCTCGGCCGCGCCGCCGGATCTCACGTCAGCCTGGCAGCATCGTGTAGACCAGGCACTCGCCGCGGAGCACTTCGCTCCCGTCGTCCCGCCGCGCGACGCAGCGCAGGCGCGTGATCGGCTTGTCGGTCCTTGCCTCGATGACCTCGGCCTCGGCAACCACGGTGTCGCCGATGTAGACCGGCGACGGATAGTCCCACTCCTGGTGCAGGAAGACACTGCCCGGGCCAGGCAGCTCCATGGCCACGAGCGCGTTGAACAGGCCGGTCGTCAGGCCACCCTGCACCACGAGGCGACCGAGGCGCGTCCGCGCAGCGAAGTCGGGATCGAAATGGAGCGGGTTGCGGTCACCACTGATCCGGGCGAACGCCTCGACGTCGTCGGCGGTGAAGGTCCGCGTCCAGGTCGCCCGCGCGCCGACGGTGGGCGGCGTCCAGCTCATCGGTCTCCCTCCGCCAGGAAGGCCTCGACGTGCTCGTCATAGGCGGCGAACGAGCTGCGGACGGTGTGGCCGCAGGCAGGGTCGGTCAGCAGTCGCGCGCCCGGGATGCCATCCGCCACCATCCGGGTCGACGCGAGCGGCACCACCTGGTCCAGCTCTCCCGCCAGGACGAGCGCCGGCACAGCGATCTCGCCGAGCCGATCGGTCACGAACGAGGTCGGATCGAGGGTCGCCTTCAGCTCGCCGATGAAGCGCTCGGGCGTGCCCGGTCGGGGCTGGAGGCGCGCCGCGGCTCCGAATGCGCCGGCCTCGGTCTCGGCGGCTGCCTTCATCTGCTGCGCCATCATCGCGAAGAACGTGCCCCAGTCGCCGGCTTCGGCGAGGGTGATCCATCGGTCCATGCGCTTCGCCATCGGTGAGCCCGGTGGCGTCTCCGAAGAGACCGCCGCCAGCACCAGGCGCTCGACGAGGTCGGGATGATCGACCGTCAGCCACAGGCTGATCCGTCCGCCGCCCGACTCCGCCTCGATCGCCACCGGCCCGAGATCCAGGGCGCGGAGCGTTGTGGCCAGGCCGTCGGCGATGACGCGGGGATGCATCATCCGCTCAGCGTCCGCCGGGTCATCGGGGAGAGGGCGTCCCAGGATGGTGACCATGCGATGCTCGGCTCGACCGGCCCATCGGCGCGTGAGCACCTGCTCCGTTCCGGCCAATTGACGGAAGCCGGTCTCGACGCCGCCGAGCACGACCAGTGGCACTCCGCCGCCGCCGGGCAATGCGAACGATTCGATCCGTCCCCCGGGGATCGGATGCGCCTGGGTGGTCATCGGCGCAATGCTGCCAGATGGCGCTACCATCGGTGCATGGCAAGCATCAGTCGCGGCGACGTCGAGCACGTCGCCCATCTCGCGCGCCTCCACCTGACCGACGAGGAGGTCGACCGCATGCAGACGCAGCTGTCGAACATCCTCGAGGCGATCGAAACCCTGCGCGATGTCGACACGAGCCACGTTGGCCCGACCGCATCCGTGATCCAGCTCGAGAACGTGATGCGCGAGGACGAGGCGCGTCCGTGCCTGAGCCGTGACGCCGCGCTGGCCAATGCCCCTCTGCGCGACGATCCGTTCCTGCGCGTGCCCACCGTTCTCCAGGAGGGGCGTTGAGTGGCGAGTCGACGTGGCTGGAGCCTCCGGCGGTTCATTGGGAGCCGGCTGAATCCGTCAGATGGCACTGGTGGTGCCATTAGCCAAGGCAATCGGCGTGAATTCGCGCCCCACGTGGAGATTCGTCGCTCCTTTACGCTCGGATCGTTGAAGACCGGTCCATGCGACGAGGTAGAGAGGTGGCTAACGGCACTGGTGGTGCCCTTTGACGGAAGTTGCTCTCGGTATCGTGGTGGCAACCCATGAGCGCCGACCTTCCGATCGCCGACCGGACGATCACCGAGCTCGGCTCGCTTCTTCGGAGCCGCGAGCTCAGCTCGAGGGAGCTGACCGACGCGGCATTGGCCCGCATCGATCGCGACGCCGAGCGCCTGAACAGCTTCCTGGCGGTCGACGCCGAAGCGGCACGCCACGCCGCGGACGAAGCCGACGCAGCGCTTGCCCGGGGCGAGGGCATGGCCCGCCCACTGCTCGGTATTCCGTATGCCCTCAAGGACATCTTCGTCACCCGTGCGCTTGACGACGAGGGGCGCGACCTGCCCGGCGGACTGCCAACGACAGCCGGCTCGTTCATCCTCGAGGGCTATCGGTCCCCGTTCGCCTCGTCCGCGCAGGAGCGGCTTGAGGCCGCGGGCGCGATCCTGCTCGGCAAGACGAATTGCGACGAGTTCGCGATGGGCTCCAGCAATGAGAACAGCGCCTACGGTCCCGTTCGCAACCCCTGGGACGAGACCACGGTCCCAGGCGGCTCGTCGGGTGGCTCGTCCACGGCGGTAGCCGGCGGACAGGCAGTGTTCGCCCTCGGGACCGATACCGGCGGTTCCATCCGCCAGCCGGCGTCGCTGACCGGCACGGTCGGCATGAAGCCCACCTACGGACGCGTGAGCCGATGGGGGATGATCGCCTTTGCCTCCAGCCTCGACCAGTGCGGGCCGATCGCCCACTCGGTGCGCGACGTCGCCCTGGTGCTCGGTGCGCTGGCCGGCCACGATCCGCGCGACT
>JBQTHZ010000148.1:0-13705 GCA_052388515.1 Chloroflexota bacterium
GTCGGCCCCAACGAGGGGATCGAGCTGCTCATGCAGCGGCTCGGCAAGACCGCGAACAACGCCGAATTCCTGGTCTCGCTGTCCAAGAGCGTCGAGGCCTCCGAGCGCTCCTAGGGTCTCGGTACCGGCCCGGACATGATCCTGGCAACCGCGTACCACCACCCGCGCATCTGCTGATGAGATCGGCTGCGGCAGACCATGCTGGGTAGGTGGCGCGGCGCGTTCCAATCAGGCACCCCGATCGTCGCCTTCCTGCTGCTCGCGGCGTGCGGCGCTCAGTCGACCGGCCCCACGGCGGAGGTCACGCCGACGCCGGTACAGACGCCGAGCGTGGCCGCAACGGTCGAGCCCGACGTGGGTGCGGTCGAGCCGGCACCGGGCTCGGACAGCAGCGTCTACGGCCCGAACCCGGGTGCCGTCGTGGTGGCGATCGATGCGGGCCACGGCGGCTGCCTCGACTGGGGTGTGCCCGATCCGTCCGAGCGCGGCGTGGAGCTTGCGGAGAAGACCCTGACGCTGGCAATGGCCCAGCGCCTTCGAGACCTGCTGGTGGCCGAGGGCGTCGGCGTGATCATGATCCGTGACGGGGACGATGCGCTGGCGGGTGACGACCATGCCCCGCTCAACTGTGCTGGTCCGCCGTGGCGCGACGTGAACGGCGACGGCGTGAGCGGGTTCGGGCAGGATGTGCCGGAGGCAACCCGCACACGCGACGAGCTCCAGGCTCGGCTCGACCTCGCGAACCTCGCACGGGCCGATGCGCTCGTGAGCATCCATATCAACTCACCCACCGAGGGCGGCGAGCGGATCGAGATCGCGTTCTCCGAGACCTTCTACACCGATGAGACGCCATGGGGCGCGACCGAGACGGCACGCCTGGCCGAGGCGGTGCAGACCGGTCTCGTCGAGCGCCTTTCACCCCTCGCCGACTACCGGCGCGGCGACCGCGGCACGACTGCCCACAATTTCTACATGGTCGCGCCCCCGCTGTTCGAGGCGACGCCAGAGCGTCCCGATCCGCTCAAGCAGCCGACGCGTGGGGGCCTGATGCCGGTGGTGCTCGCCGAGGTCGGCTCGATCACCCTTCGCAGCGAGCATGATCTGCTCGCATCGGCCGACGGACAGGACGCGGTCGCCACCGGACTGCTCGACGGCCTCGAGGCCTACTTCGCTGACCGCGAGCTGGGCGTTCGCATCGGCCTGGCAGATGCTCCTCCCGGGCTCGCGCCCGAGCCGGTCAGCGGTGCCGGTCCGCCCTTCTGGCCGGCTGTCGCATCCGACGGGCCCGTCGAGCTGCGCCTCACGAACACGGGCACGGTCGCCTGGCCATCCGGCATCGGGCTCGTCGCCGGTTGGGAGACATCAGACCAGCCCTATCTGCCGCGTGCGCCAGAGACCCTCGAGTCGCTCGCGGTCGACGTGCCGGCGTTGGCGCCGGGAGCGTCGGTCGTCGTCAGCGTGGAGCTCCCGTCGCCGCCCGCCGGTCGCGCGCTGGCATGGATCTCGCTGGGGATCCAGGGCGCGACTGCTGCCGACCGCGGGTCTCCGGCGCTTCAGCTCTCCAGCCAGGGGCCCTGAACCAATACGGACTTCACCGTTCCGACCGACCCGTTGGTACCTGCAGGTGGTGCGCAATTTCGTTTGACCCCCGCGCGCGGTCGCTGCTACCATTGGCGCGCGCAACCGGCCCATTGGCGACGGGGGGGGACGACCATCGGATCGGACCGATGTGGCGGTTGGTGCGACAGCGTGACTCGACCATCCGTAGGCGGAGTTGGACTTCCTATTGCCTGAATCGCGACGGCTTTACCGCCGCATCACCGAAAGCCGCCTGCCGACCAGGATGATCGCTCATCTCTCCGTCGTCAGCCTCGTGACGCTTACCGCTGCTGCCGGTATCGCCCAGGCGCAGGGCAACGGCTCAACCACCTCGTCGGACGCTCGCGTCGAGACCGGTTTCCCCACCATCGTCTCCGCCGTCCGCGGTGTCACCGCCGAGTCAGTCACATCCACCTCCTCGGTCCATAGCCTGACCCCTCATCCTGCCGATGACCTCGCGCCGCTCGATCGCGGTGCTCGAGCCCAGCTGCCGACGCTGGAGCCTCTGCCGACGCCGGTCGCGCTCGATCCCGACGCCACGCCTCTCGCCGCGCCGAACGGCGTCGGCGACGTCGCCACCGCGACCGGCCCGTCGTCGCGCGGCGCGGCCCCCGCACCGGCCTCCGGACGCCTCGCCTGGCCCGTACCGGGCGGCGCGTACAGCCAGTACTTCCACGCCGGCCACCTCGCCGTCGATATCGCCGCCCCGTACGGGACGCAGGTCGTGGCTGCCCAGAGCGGCGTGGTGACCTCGGCCGGCTGGCGGAACAACGGTGGAGGCAACGTCATCACCATCGATCATGGCAACGGGATGGTGACCGTCTACAACCACCTTGGCTCGATCTGGGTCGGCGCGGGCCAGGCCGTCGCCGCTGGCCAGGGCATCGGTGGGATCGGCTGCACGGGCATCTGCACGGGGCCGCACACGCACTTCGAAGTGATCGTAAACGGCATCATCGACAACCCCCAGCGATACTTCTAGTCTCGCCGCTGCCCGACGCCGGCGATCCCCGCCGGCGTTGCTATGCTCACGCCCGTGTTTGCTGACCGTGCCCGCATCGTCGTGTCAGGCGGCGCCGGAGGCGATGGCGCGTCCTCCTTCCGGCGCGAGGCGCACGTCCCTCGTGGCGGCCCAGATGGCGGCGACGGCGGTCGCGGCGGGAGCGTGATCCGGGTGGTCGAGCCCGGCATGACGACGCTCGGCGACTTCAGGCGCCGGCGTCACTTCCGTGCGGGCGACGGTGGGAAGGGCATGGGTCGCCGCGCGCATGGCAAGAACGCTTCCGACGTGACGATTCGGGTTCCGCCGGGCACCATCGTCCGCACGCAGCCCGAGGGCGAGTTCCTCGGCGAGCTGATGGAGGCCGATGCGCGCCTCGTCGTCGCCCGCGGTGGTCGTGGGGGTCGCGGGAACGTCCACTTCGCGAGCGCCACGCACCGAGCCCCGAAGCACGCCGAAAAGGGGACGCCCGGGGAGGAGCTGCGGATCGAGCTCGAGCTCAAGCTGATCGCCGACATCGGCCTGGTGGGTGCGCCGAACGCCGGCAAGTCGACGCTGTTGGCGGCCCTGACCGAGGCACGCCCCGAGGTCGGCGCCTACCCGTTCACCACCATCACGCCGAACCTCGGGGTCGTGGCACTCGACGAGGAACGGAACGCGGTCATCGCCGACGTGCCCGGCCTGATCGAGGGCGCCAACGAGGGTCGCGGGCTGGGCCACCACTTCCTGCGCCACGTGGAGCGGACGCGGGTCATCGTCGGCGTCGTCGACGGCGCCGCGCGCGAGCCGGTCGGGGAGTGGCGCGCGGTCGCCGATGAGCTGCGGCTTCACGATCCCGCACTCGTCGAACGTCCGATGCCACTGGTCGTCACCAAGCTCGACTTGCCGGAGGTCCGCGAGCGCTGGCCGGAGCTGCGCACCTCGCTCGCCGCCGATGGCGCTCCCCCGATCGGCGTGAGCGCCCACGACGGCACCGGGCTCGAGGCGCTGCGCGGCATGCTGGCCGATGCGCTCGGCGAGGCGGCCACCGCGGAGGCCGAGCGCCCGGTTGACGAGGAGATGCGCGTCCACCGCTTCGATCCGCTGGCAGAGGGATGGGAGGTGATCGCCGAGGGCGACGGCCTCCGCGTCCGCGGCCGTCGCATCGAGCTCGCCGCGGCGCGCACCGACTTCGAGAACGATGAGTCGCGCGCCCGATTCTGGCGCCAGCTCGAGCGTCTCGGCATCGACGTCGAGCTTCGTCGCAAGGGTGCCGGTACCGGGTCCACCGTCCACATCGGGCCGATCGAGCTCGAGTGGGGCGACGACGATTGAGCACCGCCATGCTGCTGGCGCCGCGGTCGGGTGCGGCTCCCCGGACGCGCGCCGCACGATCTGCGTCTGACGATCCACCATCCCGCATCGGCGTCCTCGGCGGGACATTCGACCCGCCGCACGTCGGTCACCTCTGGCTGGCCACGTTGGCTGCCGATGCGCTGAACCTCGACCGTGTGCTCTTCATGCCGGCCGCCCAGCCGCCGCACAAGGGCGGGCGCCTCGTCTCGCGCGCCGCCGATCGGCTGCTCATGACGCGGCTGGCGATCAATGACAACCCGTCCTTGGAGCTCACCGGGCTCGAGCTGGAGCGGCCTGGACCCTCGTACACGATCGACAGCGTCACGGAGCTCAAACGCCTGCATCCCGATACCGGGCTGTATCTCGTCATGGCGGCCGACTCGCTCGAGCAGATCGACACCTGGCGGGAGCCGGATCGCCTGCTCGACGAGATCGAATGGCTGGTGGGCCCGAGGCCCGGCAGCGGCATGCCGGATCGTTCCAGGCTCGAGGAGCGCTTCGGCAAGCGGGCCTCGCGCATTCATCTGCTGGACGGGCCGTCACTCGACATCAGCAGCTCTGTGATCCGCCGAAGGGTGGCAGCCGGGCACACCATCCGCTACCTTGTGCCCCGCGACGTGGAGGAGCTGATCATCGAGCGCAGGCTGTACCGACGTGGCTGACGAAGCCGCCGAAGAGAAGATCGTCGAGGAGCGGGTCGAGATCCCGGCCGATGCCGCCGACCTGGCGCATCGGATCGTGGAGATCGCGTCCGACAAGAAGGGCAACGACATCGTCATGCTGCGCACCGCGGAGCTGACGAGCATGGCCGACTTCTTCGTCATCTGCTCCGGCCGCAGCGATCGCCAGGTCAGCGCGCTCTCGAATGCCATCGTGGACGAGCTGCGCGACGACGGCATCCGCCCGCTCGGCATCGAGGGCCGCTCCTCGTCGCGCTGGGTCCTCCTCGACTACGGGACGGTGATCGTCCATGTCTTCGCGCCGGATGAGCGAGAGTATTACGGCCTCGAGCGCCTGTGGGGCAAGGCCGTCCAGGTCGTCCGCATCGTCTGAAGTCTCGCTCGGCGGAAGTACCCCGACGGTCCGGGGCGAGTGGCCCATCGGTCCCATTGAGAGGAAGCGCCGGGCTTCGCATGCTCGGCCCATGACCGACCGCAGCCGTCGTTCGCGACCGATCGAGACCTGCCGCTTCTGCAGCGGCTCGCTGCTCACGAGCGTGTACGACACCGTCTTCCGCGATCCCGAGGCCGATGAGCGACTCTTCTTCGCCATCCCCGGCGCGCTGTGCGTGCCGTGCCGCCAGCTCTACGTCGACCAGCAGCTGATCGGGATCCTGGGCCTTGACGGCGCGCGCTGCACGTTCGCCATCGAGTCCGACCGCGTGCTCACCGCCGGGCAGGCGGGACAGGCTGGACAGGCACCCGCCGCCTGAGCCCGCGGTTCCCGCGGTTGCTGTCAAATCTTCACCGCCAGGTTTAGCGCAGGTATCGGGCCCACATCGGCCTGGAGTCATAGATGTGCGCGGTTCCAGGCCCTGAAGCGGCCGAAACTGCCGCTCCTACCGGTTCCCTGGTGAATGTTTGACAAGCACGGAGCAGACCACAGCTACCGCGTCCGCGCCAAGAGGTGCTCCCCGAGCCAGGCGACGAGGGCCGGCTGCTCGTCCATCGCATTCGTCTTGATCGCGAGGTCCGCCTCGAACAGGCCGGTCAGCATCGCGTCCAGCTCCTCGCCCCCGTAGCGGCGCGCCGCATCCACGATCCGCTCCGCCATCCGCGCGTTCCCGCGCGCGAGCCGGCGCGCGATCTCGTTCTGCGACGTCCTGGCCGCGACCAGGTCGCGTGCCACGATCAGGTCGGAGACCCGTCCGGCCAGGGAGGCCAGGATGCGCAGCCCGGGCTGTCCATCGGCCAGCGCTCGACGCAGCGCATCCGCCGCGGCCGCCGGCTCTCGGCGATCCAGCGCATTCGTGATCGCGAAGACCGATGCCGGTCGCGTGTCCGCCGTCAGCGCCACCACATCCTCGACGCTGATCGATCGATCTCCCGTGTAGGTGGCCAGCTTGCGCAGCTCGGAGTCGGCGATGCGCGTCATCTCGCCACGCTCGATATCGGTCTCCCAGATCCCTCCGCCGATCCGTTCCGCGAGCACGTGCGCCGCTCGCATCTCCATCTGCAGACCGAGGCGCGCGGCGTGGGCACCGATCCAGGCGCGGAGCTCGCCCCGGCGTGGCGCGCCGTGCTCCTCGATCCGTCCGCCGCGCCCCTTCACCGCTTCGGCCAGGCGCTTGAGGAGGGCCGGCGGCTTGGTGATGTCACGCGACGGACGCTCTTCCACGAGCGCCAGCGCCGAGCCATCGGGCAGCTCACGCACCAGCGCCAGAAGCCGATCCGCCGCCGCGGTCGAGCGGCCCGCCGCCTTCAGTGGCTGGCGCAGCACGGCGAGGTGGACGCCGAACATGCTCATCGTCCCGGCCTCGAGCCGGGCACGGTCGATGGCCGCCTCGTCAGGGATCGAACCAGGGATGACCTCGATCCGCTCGGTGGCGTTCACCTCGGCCGCGAACGCGCGCAGCGCGACGTCGAGGCCGAATCCGTCGTCGCCGTGCAGCAGCACCAGCGGTGCGGTCACGCGCCGGCCTCCCAGGCGGCCTGCAGGCGGGCAAAGAGGTCTTCGACGGACAGGCCGACCACCTCGGCCAGCTCGGCCTCCAGCGCGTGGGCGGGACGCCGCGCCGCCTCGATCTCGTCGGCGTGCTCGGGGTGCCGCACCTTCATGTCGTCCAGCCGCTCGTCCACCGTCACGAACGCCTGTGCCACGTGCCGGTCCGCGACGGCAACCACGACCGAGGGCCAGCCGCGCGGGAAGCGGTCGTCGTCGAGCATGCAGGTGATCGGGTGGGAGGCGACCGGCATGGCAAGCTCCTCGAAGCCCGCCGCCTCGAGCCGCCGCGCGCCCACGATGCCGTGCTCGCCGCCATCGCGCCGAATCTCGACCTTGTCGATGTCATGCAGGAGTGCGGCCGCCTCGACCAGGGCGCCGTCGATCGGGATCCGCGCCTCGGCCAGGAGGGCGGCGGCGGCCACGGCGACGCGGGCCACGCCCTCGGAATGGACCATGATCCCGTCCGGCAGCCCGGCATCGGCGAGCAGGCGGCGAGCGGCGGATCGGTCGGGGATGGCCATGGACCGATGCTACCCGCGGGCACCGCACCGTGCACCGGACGAGCCGCGCCCCAGCCGGCATCGGTCCTGACCCGATAGGAGCGGCCGTCGGTGACGACCTCGACGTCCCCCTGGAGATCGGTCCGGAACACGGCGATTCCCGGGCGCGCCGCCAGGGCGGCCAGCGTCTCCGGTGCCGGATGGCCGTACCCGTTGCCCTCGCCGGACGAGATGACCGCGACGCTCGGCCGGGTTGCGTCCAGGAGCGCCGGCGTCGTGGACGAGTGCGAACCGTGGTGGCCGACCTTGAGCAGATCGATGACCGGGACGCCGCGACCGACCAGGAGGTTCTCGACCGGTGCTTCCGCGTCACCGGTCAGGAGCGCGGCGAAACCCCCGTACCGCACCACCAGGACCAGCGATCCGTTGTTGATGTCGCCTTCGGGGAGCGGCGCTGCCGCATCGGTCTCTGACGGGTACAGGATGTCGATCGAGGTGGCCGCATCGAGCAGGAGTCGCTGGCCAGCCCGTCCGAGCATGGTGGTGACGGACGCCCGGGACGCATCGGCCATGAGCCGATCGAACGCCGGATTCTCGAAGGCGATGCCGGCGTGCAGCACGCCGCCGATGCGGAATCGGTCGAGCACGTCCACCAGCCCGGCGACGTGATCCTGGTGCGGATGGCTCAGCACCAGCAGGTCGATGCGGCGGGCGAAGAAGGGGAGGTTGGCACCCAGCCGTCGAAGGGTCAGCTCCGGGTCCGGGCCACCGTCGACCAGCACCGTTGCACCCGAGGGAGCCTCGACGAGGATCGCGTCGCCCTGGCCGATGTCGAGGATCGTCACGTGCAGATCCCCGTCCGGACGCGATCCGACCGTGATGGCCAGCAGGATGATGGTGAGCGACAGGCCAACCGGCAGCGGACGGAGGATGTGTTGCGCCAACGCTGCAGCCGCACCCGCGGTCCGTTCGTCCGGCGATCTGTCCACGGTGGGGGATGGCCCGAGCGCCCAGCTCGCAAGCCCCAGGATCGGAATCCAGGCCATCGCGATCGGTGCCGGGATCGAGACATCGACCGCCGCGTAGGGAACGGATGCCACCGCCGTCCCGAGGGTCACGATGACCCGCAGCACGAGCCACGCGGCGCCCCCCGCAGCCCAGGTCAGCACATCGCCAACCAACGGAAGGTGCACCGCTGCACCGACCACGCCGGCGACCGATGCGATGGCGCTGAAGAGCATCGCGACCGGCACGAACGGGACGACGAGCAAGTTGGCCAGCGGCGCCACCAGCGACAGGCGCTCGAAGTTGACAAGGATCACCGGCAGCGTCGTGAGCTGCGCGGCGAGTGTGAGGGCAACCGGCTCCCGGATCCAGGCCGGCCAGCCGGGAAGCCGTCGCTCGACGGCCGCGCCGAACCAGATGAGCCCAGCGGTGGCCAGCAGCGAGAGCTGAAAGCCGACGTCCCAGAGGACGGCCGGCGCCGCGAGGAGCATCACGAGCGCCGCCAACCCCAGGGCCGATGCCGCGTGCGCACGCGAGCCACCGAGCCGCGCGACGAGCATGGCGCCTGCCATGAGGGCGGCGCGCACGACCGATGGGCTCGCGCCAGTGAGGACGACGTAGCCGCCCACCGTCGACGCCGCGACGAACGCGGTCGTCCAGCGTCCTCCCGGACGCCGCTCGAGCGGACGCGCCATGGCCGCAACCAGGGCCGCCACGATCGCGATGTTCCAGCCCGAGATGGCAACGACGTGGGTCAGCCCCGCCCGCGCGAACGCATCGTTGATCTCGGGCGCGATCGAGGCGCGCACGCCAAGCAGGATCCCTGCGCCAAGCGCGGCCTCTGGCTCGGGAACGATCGAGTTCAGCCCGTCGAGCATGGTTCTGCGAGTGGATGCCAGCACGGCGCCGGGTCCGCCCGCGGTCGTGACGACCTCCACGAATCGAGGGCGTCCGATGGCGCCGATGCCCTGGCGGGCCAGGTACTCGCGGTACGCGAAGCCGTCGAAGTCCTCCGCAAGCTCGATGCTGGCCCGCAGACGAAGGCCATCACCGCTCCGAGCGTCGATGCCGCGCGGCATCCAGACCAGGAGTCGATCGGCAAGCGCGACGGCGCGACCGTCCACCGCCGCCGCCAGGTCTCCGAGCACGAGCTGGATGCGGTCCTCGCGCGGCCGAGGATCGTCCATGACCGTGCCGATCAGCTCGTGCTCGGTGCCATCGACGAGGACGGCGACGGAGGGCAGCGCGGTCGGTCGGGATGGGTCGGTGGCGTCGTGTCGCCATGTCCCGATGGCCGCCGAGGCGGTGACCACGCCAACGAGGAGCAGGCCTCTGCCGGGAGCGAACGATCGGGCGATCAGCGCGCCGCACGCAAGACAGGCCCCAGCGACCATGAGCAGCGCGGCCGGCGGTGGCGCAAGCCCGAGGTCGGCGGCGAGAATGCCTGCTGCGACCCCGGCCAACGCCAGGGGCAGGGCGAAGCGACCGATGCCCACCGTCAGCCAGCGGTCGCGATGCCCTGGATGTCCTCGAGCTGTCCACGGTTGATGGCGCCACGCTGGACGGCGTCATCGAGCGACGCGAATGGCTGCTCCTGCCGTGCTGCCACGATCTTCTGGACCGTCACCGGACCGATGCCGGGCAGCGCTTCGAGCTCCTCGGGCGTGGCGGTGTTCAGGTTCACCTGCCCGCCAACCCCGCCGGTTCCGCCACCGGTCGCCGGCGCGCCGGATGCGGATGGATCATCTGCGGCGGCCACCTGCGAATCCCCGATGCGTGGCACCCTGATCTGCTCGCCGTCTCCCATCGCCTGCGCGAGGTTGATCGTCGTGGCCGCTGCCGCCAGGTCGGCATCCGACGCGTATCCACCGGCCGCGGCGATGGCCTCGGCGATCCGAGATCCGGCGGGCAGCTCACGGACCCCTGGCTCGGCGACGGCGCCCTGGACATCGACCACGATCGTTCCGACCAGCGCCGCCGCGGACGAGAGAGGCAGGCTGGCAAGTGGTGTCGACAACGGCAACCCGTCGGTGGCGAGCGCAGGGGGCGCCTGCTCCATCGGCGCGAATGCCAGCCACGCGGCGACGAGCGCCAGGATGAGCGCGCCGCCGGCGGCGGCGATCATGATCCGGTCCGACCGAGACACGATCCGGGCCTCCACGCGGGAGGCGAGGATGGGACGCATGGGCGCTGCGTCCGACGCCCGGCGCCCGGGCACTCGACGCCGGGCATCGGAAGCAGGACCGCAGGCTACCCCGCGCGCGCTTACCGGCCGGTTACTGACGCCTTACCGCGTCATCGCTTCGGCGTCACCACGTTCACGAGGCGGCCCGGAACCTGGATGACCCGCACCGGCGCGAGGCCCTCCAGGTAGCGCTGCACGTGCTCGGAGGCCAGCGCCATGCGCTCGATCTCCTCGGCCGGCGTGTCGGCAGTCACGACCAATCGATCCCGCAGCTTGCCATCGACCTGCACCGGCAGCTCGATCGTGTCCGAGGCGGCTAATGCCGCATCGGCCACCGGCCACGGCTGCTGATGGACCGAGTACGGATGCCCGCGTCGCTCCCACAGCTCCTCGGCGATGTGCGGCGTGACCGGTGCCAGCAGCACGAGCAGCGTGTCGACCGCATCGGCGTAGGCGGTGCCGCCGGCCTGGCCGGCCTCGCGCGCGCGGATGATCGCGTTCGTCAGCTCCATCAGCTTGGCGATGGCGGTGTTGAAGTGGAAGGCCTCGTAGTCCTCGGTCACCGCCGCGATCGTCGTGTGCGTCGCGCGGCGGAGCGCCCGCTCCAGCTCCTCGGCAGTGCCGAGCACGTCGCCGGCCGTCGGGCCGCCGCTGCCGGGATACTCGCCGGCGACGCTCTGGTCGGGCATGCCCGACACGCTGCGCCGTGCCAGGGGTCGCCCGACGTCGCGCCGGGTCGGCTGTGCCGTGCCCCACACGCGGCCCAGCCAGCGGTAGATGCCCTCCATGCCCGATGGATTCCACGGGCCTCCCTGGTCCCACGGACCGATGAACATCAGGAACGCGCGCACCGTGTCGGACCCGTATCGCCCCACCAGCTCGTCGGGTGCCTGGACGTTGCCACGCGACTTGCTCATCCGGTTGTGATCGGCCCCCAGGATCTGGCCCTGGTTGCGCAGCTTCAGCGTCGGCTCGTCGAACGAGAGGTGTCCCAGGTCGCGCAGTGCCTTGACGAAGAAGCGGAAGTAGAGCAGGTGCATGACGCCATGCTCGGCGCCGCCGGTGTAGATCTTCATCGGCATCCACGCGCGTACCTGCTCTTGATCCCAGGGTCGCTGGTCGTCATGCGGCGAGCAGTAGCGCAGGAAGTACCAGGACGAGTCGATGAACGTGTCCAGCGTGTCCGTCTCGCGCCGCGCCGGCTTGCCGCACTCCGGGCATGGTGCACCGAGCCATTCGGCGTGTGACTGGAGCGGCGACACGCCGGTCGGTGCGAAGTCGACGTCCTCCGGCAGCAGGACCGGCAGCTGGTCCTCCGGGACGGGCACCGCGCCGTGCTCGTCGCAGTAGATGATCGGGATCGGTGCGCCCCAGTAGCGCTGGCGGCTGATCAGCCAGTCGCGCTGCCGGTAGGTGACCGCGATCTGGCCACGTCCGGCCTCCTCGAGCCCCTTCGTGATGGCCGTGATCGCCTCCGCGGCCGGCATGCCGCTGAACTCGCCGGAGCCGACGAGCACCTCGTCGGCGGAGTGCGCGACGAACGCCTCGCCATCCGGCGCCGACCCACCGCGCGGCAGGACCACGTAGCGGATCGGCAGGTCGTACCGCTTCGCGAACGCGAAGTCACGTTCGTCGTGGGCGGGCACGGCCATGATCGCGCCGGTGCCGTAGCCGGGCAGCACGTAATCGGCGATCCAGATCGGGATCCGCTCGTTCGTCATCGGGTTGACGGCATATGCGCCGATGAAGACACCGGCCTTCTCGCGCTCCGTGCTCATGCGCTCGATCTCGGTCTCGCGCCGCGCGTCGGCGACGTAGGCCTCGACATCGGCCTTGCGATCATCTGTCGTCAGGGTCGTCACGAGAGGGTGCTCGGGCGCCAGGACCATGAAGGTGGCGCCGAACAGGGTGTCGGGGCGGGTCGTGAAGACCCGGATCGGCTCGACATCCTCGGCCTCCGTGGGGAAGTCGATCTCCGCGCCCTCGGATCGGCCGATCCAATTCGTCTGCATCAGCTTGATCGGCTCGGGATAGTCGACACCCGAGAAGTCGAGCAGCTCGTCGGAGTAGTTGGTGATTCGGAACCACCACTGCTCCAGGTCACGCTTCTCGACCGGCGTCCCGCAGCGCCAGCAGACCCGGTTCGGCCCCTCCACCTGCTCCCGCGCGAGGACGACCTTGTCCTTCGGGCACCAGTCGACCGGTGCCATGGCCCGGTACGCCAACCCGGCCTTGTAGAACTGGAGGAAGATCCACTGCGTCCAGCGGTAGTACGACGGGTCGGAGACGACCACCTCGCGCGCCCAGTCGAACATGGCGCCCATCGTCTTGAACTGCGCGCGCATGCGCTCGATGTTGGCGTTCGTCCACGTCGCCGGATGGATGTTGCGCTCGATCGCGGCGTTCTCGGCCGGAAGGCCGAAGCTGTCGAAGCCCATCGGGAACATGACGTTCGCTCCGCGCATGCGGTGCATCCTGGCCACGATGTCCGGCCCAGTGGCGGCGTACCAATGGCCGATGTGCAGGTCGCCCGACGGGTACGGGTACATGGTCAGGTGATATCGCTTCGGGCGCGGGTCGTCGTCGCGGGCCGCGTAGAGCTCGTCGGCCGCCCAGCGCTGGCGCCACTTCTCCTCGTACGAGGCCGGGTCGAAGCGCTCGGCGCGTCCATGGCGTGCCGGGGTCTCGGTCGTCATCGGTCAGATGCCTCCTGCGGGAACCAGGCCATGAGCACCTCGTCGCGATACTCGTCACCGGATCGGTACTGCTGTCGCCGCAGGCCCTCGTGAACGAAGCCGCGGCGCTCGTAGACGGCGATCGCGCGTCCGTTGTCGGGAAAGACGCCCAGCGAGAGCTTGCGCAGGCCGTGCTCGCGCGCCCAATCCTGCGCGCCACGGACAAGCTCCGTGCCGACGCCGACGTCGCGCCACGCCGCGGCGATGCAGATCGAGAGCACGCCGATGTGCTCCGTGGCTCGACCCCGGTCGACGCTGACGAGCACGTTGCCGACGATCTCGCCGTCGGACTCCGCCACCAGGGCCAGGTGCTCGGACCCGCGGATCAGCTCGCTGATCCAGAAGGCCTCCGACGGCTCGCTGATGGCGCCGGGGGTGGTGATCAGCCAGCGGCCCTCGGCGCGCACCTCGGCGAACAGCCGGGCGAGCTCACGCCCATCGGTCGGCCGCCCCGGACGCAGCGTCCACCGCCGACCGTCTCGCGCCGTCTTCGCTTCGCCGTTCCCGGTCAGGATCATGTGTCTCGTGCCTCGCCGGACAATCTCCGGACAACAACAAGCCCCTCCGCCTGCTCTGGACGAAGGGGCTCACATCTTCGCGGTACCACCTGAGCTTGACCGATGAAGTGGTGGAGCTGGGGGGACTCGAACCCCCGACCCCCTGCATGCCATGCAGGTGCTCT
>JBQTHZ010000149.1:0-8351 GCA_052388515.1 Chloroflexota bacterium
CTGCATGGCGGAGTACGACCTCGAAGGCTGGACGGTGCCGGATCTCATCACGCCGCACGACGTGAACCTGTTCCTCGGCAAGGAGCCCTGACATGGACACGCTCACCGTGCTGAACCCGGTCGGCTACGCCCCGAGGGTCACGCGCAAGGCGCTCGCGCCGCGCCTCTCCACCCTCGAGGGGAAGACCGTCTACCTCGTCGACTGCCGTTTCGACGACTCGGATGTGTTCCTGAAGCAGATGCAGGCGTGGCTCGCCGAGCAGATGCCCGGCGTCCGCACCGTGTTCAAGCCGATCTCGAGCGTGTACCTGCAGGACGACCCGACCACGTGGGAGGAGATCAAGGCGCGCGGGCACGCCGCGATCATCGGCGTCGGCCACTGAAGCACCTGCGCGCCGGCGGTCGCCGCGCACGCGATGACGATCGAAGCGACGTACGGGGTGCCCACCGTCGCCCTGCACACGGACAAGTTCGACAAGGTGGTGGCGTCGGTCGCGGCGGTGAACGGGATGCCCGGGCTCCGGCAGGTGTTCGTCCCGCAGCCGATCATGGGCAAGACGGCCGCGCAGCTCCGCGCCTACGTCGACGGCACCGACCCGATCACCGGTCGCCCGGTCATGCAGGAGGTCGTCGAAGGGCTCACGCGACCGATCGACGAGCGCGACCTCGGCCCCGTCGAGTTCGACCGCTCGACGCCGCGCCTCGTCCCCGCCGACACCGCCGAGCGTCTCGAGACGCTCTTTCTCGAGAGCCACTGGACGGACGGCCTGCCGATCGTCCTCCCGACCGAAGAACGCGTGGCCGCGATGCTGGCCGCGACGCGCCGCAAGCCGGAGGAGGTCGTGGGCCGCATGCGGTCGACGCACTTCCGCGAGCACTGGCAGTACACGGTCGAGAAGGTCGCCGTGAACGCGGTGATGGCGGGCGCCCGGCCCGCGTACTTCCCCGTGATCCTCGCCCTCGCCGCCACCGGCGTCACCGCGCGCAGCAGCAGCTCGAGCGCGATGGCGGCCATGGCCGTCGTGAACGGGCCGATCCGCAATGAGATCGGGATGAACGCCGGCATCGGCGCGATGGGCCCCTACAATCACGCGAACGCGACTATCGGCCGCGCCTACGGGCTCCTCTCGCAGAACGGCCAGGGCGGCTCGGTGCCGGGCCTCAGCTACATGGGCAACCAGGGCAACGGCTACGCGTACAACAGCGTGACCTTCGCCGAGAACGAGGAGCGCAGCCCGTGGGTGCCGTTCCACGTGCAGCACGGGCTCGGCGCGGAGGACAGCGCGGTGAGCGTGTTCTCGGGCGTCCGCTCCACCGCGTTCACCCTCGGGCTCCCCGCGAAGCACTGGCGCGAGCACGTGGGCCACATGCTGCGCGGCATGGACCCGCACGGGCCGCCCACCCTGCTGCTCGATCCGATCGCCGCGCGCCAGTTCGTCGACCGTGGCGGGTTCGCGACGAAGGACGCGCTCATCGACTGGCTGTATGACGCCGCCCGCATGCGCGCGACCGAGTACTGGGACTACCAGCTCATCCAGAACTACATCTACCCGCGCGCGACGTTCGGCGAGGAGCCGTGGGCATCGAAGCTGAAGGCCGCACCCGACGCGCTCGTCCCCATGTTCCGGCGGGAGGACATCCACGTCGTCGTCGTGGGCGGCGAGAGCAACGGCTACTGGCGCATCATGGGCTGCAACTACCAGAAGACCGTCTCGGTCGACGAGTGGCGCTGAGAATGGCGATCCTGACAGACACATTGACGGCGCGGCGGCGAGGCTGACATCCGCGAGCGCCTGGCGGCGCTCGAAGCCCGCCGCTCCTCCTGAGCTCAGTCCCGCGCGGCGGCCACCGCCTGCCGCGCGGCCGCGATCTCGTCCTGGACCGCCGCCGGATCGGGGAACGCGCGATCCGCCCGCCGGTACCAGCCCCGCGCGTTGTCGAGGTCGCCCTCGAGGATGTGGACGATACCGTGGAGCCAGGCCGCCAGCGGCGAGCTCTCGTTCTGGACGATCTCGTGCGCCCTCTGCCAGTCACCGGCGGCGAGGAGGTCGGCGGCGGTCGGGAGCGGGCGCGGATCCGGAGCGCTCACGCCGCGATCATAGCCTGATACGATCCCGAGCGTGAGCGTGTCGCCCGCCGCCGCCACCGCGGTCCCGAAGTTCGCGGCGCTGCACGTCCCCGACTACCGCCGCTACTTCGCCCTGGGGCTCCTCTCGATGATGGCCGACAACATCGAGCACGTGATCAGCTACTGGGTGATCTTCCAGACGTTCCACTCGCCGGCGCTCGGCGGCTTCGCGGTCATCAGCCACTGGGTGCCGTTCCTGCTCTTCTCGCTGTACACCGGCGCGCTCGCCGACCGGTACGACTGCCGCAAGCTCATGCAGGCCGGCATCGCGCTCTTCATGCTGGCATCCGCCGCCTGGGGGGTGCTGTTCCTCACCGGCACCCTGCAGGTCTGGCACGCGGTGGTGATCCTCACCATCCACGGGTTCGCCGGCGTCATCATCGCGCCGGCGTCCCAGCTCGTCGTGCACGACATGGTGGCGCCCGCGCAACTGCACAGCGCCATCCGGCTCAACGCGACGAGCCGCCACCTGGCGATCCTGCTCGGCCCGGCCGTCGGCGGCGCGCTCATGCTGGTGTTCGGCCCCGCCTGGGGCCTGCTGGTGAACGTCCTCATCTACCTGCCCTTCGGGATCCTGCTCGCCGTCATGCCCTACACCGGTCACCTCACGCGCAGCGTGCCGCGCGGCGGCGCGCCGCGCTTCGGGTTCGGGGACATGCTCCACGCCGTCGCCGAGGTGCGCGCGGACCGCCGGCTGGCGACGATGGTCGTCCTCGGCGGCGCCACCTCGTTCTTCGTGGGCAACGCGTTCCAGGCGCAGATGCCGGAGTACGCGCACCACCTCGGCGCCGACGAGGCGGGCGGCTGGTACAGCGTGCTGCTCGCCGGGAACGCGGCCGGCGCGGTGCTCGGCGCCATCCTGCTGGAGAGCTCCGGCGCGCTGCGACCGACCCCGCGCGCGGCCATCCTCTGCGCGCTCGCGTGGGGCGTGAGCATCGGCCTCTTTCCCGTGGCGCAGAGCTACGGCGTGGCGGTGGCCGTCCTCCTGGTGGCGGGCATGTTCAACATCGCGTTCATGTCGATGGCGCAGACGCTGGTCCAGGTGCTGGCGCCGCCCCAGGTCCGCGGCCGCATCGTGGGCCTCTTCAACACGGCGGTGCTCGGCCTGCGCGCGGGCAGCGGGCTCACGGTCGGCGTCCTGGGCGCGATCATCGGCGTCCACTGGTCGCTGATGCTGAGCGCCGGCGCGGTCGCCGCCGTCGCGGCGTGGCTCGCCGCCCGGGAGGCGAGCGCTCGCTGAGTCACGGCCCCGGGCGACGGGTGGCGACGAACACGGCGACGATCGCGGCCGCGAGCGCGACGACGATGGCCAGGAACAGCACGAAGTCGTGCAGATGCACGCGCCGCTCGCCGAGGACGGCGAGCACGCCCACGCCCGCGACGAGGCTAATCCAGCGAAGGAGCGGGCGCAGAGGCGATCCCCGGGACACGGCGAAGGGACTGGAGGCCGTACACGCCCGCCAGCAGCAGCAGACCGACCACGTCCGCCACGACGTTCGGCACGATGAACAGCGCGGCCGCCAGGATGAGCATCGCGCGCTCGACCAGCGTCGCCCGGCATCGCAGCCAGCCCTGCAGACCCGCGGCCAGACAGAAGACCCCGATCCCGGCACGCGCGACCCCGATCACGATCGCCGGCCAGGTCCCCATCATGAGCAGCTCCGGCGAGTAGACGAACATGAACGGAACGATGAACAGCACGGCCCCGAGCCGCATCGCCTGCCAGGCGGTCGCCATGGGCGGCGATCCCGCGATGGCGGCCGCGGCGAACGGTGACAGGCACGTCGGCGGCGTGAGGTCGGAGGTGACGCCCATGTAGAAGATGAACATGTGCGCGGCCATCTTCGGCACGCCCATCTGCACGAGGCCCGGCGCGACGATGATCGCGAGCGTCAGGTAGACGGCCGTGGTCGGCAGCGATAGGCCGAGCAGGAAAGCGGCGAAGGTCGTGTAGATGAGCGCCAGCCACAGCTGGCCGCCCGCGAGGGTCACGAGCATGTACGAGAACTTCATGCCGATGCCCGAGAGGAACAGGCAGCCGATGATCAGCCCCGCCGCCGCGACGGCCATCGCCACCGTCACGCCGGTGCGGGCGCCGCTCTCGAACGCCTTGAGCAGCCGGACGGGTCCCAGGGCCGAGCGCCGACGGGCGAAGCTGATGAGGAACGTGGCCCCGATCGCCATGAGCGCGGACATCTCCTCGCTGAAGCCCGAATAGAGGAAGCCGATGAGGGCGACGATCGGCAGGAGCAGGTACCCGTCCCGCCGGAGCGTCTCGGCGAGGTTCGGCATCTCCTCGCGCGGGATCTTGCGCAGGCCGAGGCGCTTGGCCTCGAAATGCACCGTGACGAACACGCAGAAGAAGTAGAGCATCGCGGGGATCGTCGCGGCCGCCGCCACCTGGCGGAACGGCACGCCCACGAAATCGGACATGATGAAGGCGGCGGCGGCCATGATCGGCGGCATGATCTGGCCGCCGATCGACGCGACCGCCTCCACCGCGGCCGCGAAGCTCGCACCGTAGCCGATCCGCTTCATCATCGGAATCGTGAACACGCCATCCATCATCACGTTCGCCACGCCGCTGCCCGAGATCGTCCCGAGCAGCGCGCTCGAGAAGACGGAGACCTTGGCGGGGCCGCCCGTCATCCGGCCGGCCAGCGCGGTGGCGAGCCGCACGAAGAAGTCGCCGATGCCGGTCATGGTCAGGAATGCCGCGAAGAGGATGAACAGGATCAGCACCCCGCTCATGATCCCGACCGGGATGCCGTAGAGCCCCTCCTCCTTGCCGAAGAAGCTCTCCACCATTGACGTCCACGTGGCGGGCGGCCCGTAGAGGATCCAGACGAACTTGTCCGCCTGCCACGTCTGGACGAGGAAGAAGATCGCCGTGAGCGTCAGTCCCCAGCCCACCGTGCGCCGGCAGCCCTCGAGCACGACGAGGATCAGGAGCGTCCCGACCACGACGTCGGTCGTGCTCACGCCGTAGCCCGGGTCCACGAACCGGTCGAGGTTCACGAGCGTGTAGACCTGCGCCCCGAGGGCCACCCCGATGCACGCGACGTCGACGAGGAAGGGCCGCCCGAGCGGCGCGCTGAAGTGCGGCCGGCCGAACGGGAAGAACACGAAGGTCAGCACGAGCATGAAGGCCAGGTGCGTGGAGCGGTGGGCGTGGACTTCCGCCTGGCCGTAGTACGTCGAGTAGAGGTGGAAGACGCTCAGCGCCAGCGAAAGGACGACGATCGCTGCGGCCAGGATGGTCTGCGGGCCGCGGCGGCGCTCGAGAAGCCAGTCGACCGCCGACGGCCCGCTCGCGATCTCGGGATCGCTGACCGCCACGCCCTACCTCGCGACCCCGATCTCCTTGTAGTACCGGAGCGCGCCCGGATGGAACGGGATGGTCGCGTGCTCCATCGCCAGCTTCACGTCCGCCTTGTCCAGGCCGGGCGCGATCTCGTGGATGTCCTTGATCCGCTCCCACCAGAGCTTGGTGATCCGGTAGACCAGCTCGTCGGAGAGGCCGGCATCGACGATCAGCTGCTGCAGGAAGCCGGGGGATGCGAGGTCCTGATCCACCACCCCGTAGAGGCCCTTCGGCACCTTGCTCTTCACGAGGCCCGGCATGACGCCGAGCGTCTTCTCGACCACGTCGTTCGGGAACCCGATCACGCGGATGCCGGCCGCCTGCTGGACGGCCATCAGGTCCGGATAGGCGACCTGGGCCGGCACGAAGACCGCGTCGACGTTCTTGTCCTGGAGCGCCTTCGAGCGATCGGTGATCGACGTGTAGCTGATGGTGCCGCCGTCGGCCTTGAACTTCTCCGGCGGCATCCCGCCCGTGGCCATGAGCGCCTCCACGAGCTCGGTCGTCCCCCAGCCCCGATCGCCGGGCACGATCCGCTTGCCCTTCAGGTCCTGGATGCCCTTGATCGGGCTGTCCTTCAGCACGACCATCGCGACGACGACGTGCCGGCCGAGGTTGCTCGCGATGAGCCGCACGTTCTTCAGGGGCTTCGGGTAGTGCTTGCTCTCGCCCTTGTACCCTTGCTCCGGGTATGGCGTCAGGGCGAACCCCATCTGGGTCTCGCCTTTGCCGATCCGCGTGACGTTCACGACGCCGCCGCCGATGACCGTGCTGGCGGCGACCTCGGGGAAGACGGTCGGAATGATCGTCGAGAACTTGGCGCCCGCACGGAACCAGTCACCGCCGGCGCTGGAGACGCCGATCTTGATGAACCGGACCTCGGGCTTCCACTGGCTGCCGCTCTGGGCGAGTCCCGTCGAGGGCAAGGCCGGCGCGAGGACGACGGCAAGGGCGAGGGCAAGAGCGAGCGTCTTGGTCATGACGATCCTCCCGGAAGTCGGACGGCTGCTCGATGTGCGCGAGACTCTCCGACGTTCCCGGGCGCCTGTCAAGTAGCGACGCCGGTCAGGTCCGGGATTCAGTCCTCGGCGGCCGGGAGCGGCTCCACGCGGCCCGGGCTCTCGCGGGCGCGTTCGTTCTGCTCGGTGCGAACGCGCTTCATGAGCGGCAGGAGAGGGAGGACGGCGAGGAACACGATCGCGATCAGCCAGAAGTCGTCCACGTAGGCCATCAGCTGCGCCTGCTCGGTGGTGGTGCGGTAGAGCAGGGCCATGGCGCGCCGGCTCGCGGTGAACTGGTCGGCGCCCTGCAGGGCGAAGTGCTCCGTCCACTCCTTGAGCCGCCGCGCGGTGTCCGGGTCCCACACGTTGACGTGCGAGACGAGCGTGGACTGGTGCGCCTGGCTGCGCCGCACGAGCAGCATGGTGGCGAGCGCGACCCCGACGCTCCCGCCCAGATTCCGCACGACGTTGTAGGCGGCGGTGGCGTTGCCCAGCCGATCCAGCCGGATCGTGGCCAGCGTCAGCGTCTGGAGCGGCGGGAAGATGAAGCCCGAGGAGAAACCCGCGAGGAAGCGCGGCCAGGCGAGGCTCCAGTAGTCCATGGTGAGCGACAGCGAGGTCATCTGGATGCTGGCGAACGCGTTGAGCAGGCAGCCGCCGACGAGCATGAGCCGCTGGTCCATGCGCGAGACGAGACGCCCCGAGATCATGAGCGCGATCATCGTGCCGAAGCCGCCCGGCGCGAGCACGATGCCCGAGTTCCACGCGTCGTAGCCGAGGACCTTCTGGGTGTAGAGCGCGAGCAGCAGCATGCTCGAGTTGAAGCCGAGGGCGACGAGCGCGATGCAGATGGTGCCGACCGAGAAGTTACGGTCGTTGAACACGGTGAGATCGAGGATCGGCTCGGACGCCTTCAGCTCGCGGATGACGAACCCGACGACCGCGACCAGCGCGATGGCGAACATGCCGACGATGAGGTCGGAGTCGAGCCAGTCCTCCTTCTCGCCGAGATCGAGCGCGAGCTGCAGGCAGCCGAACCCGATGACCATCAGCACGAGCCCCCACAGGTCGATCCCGCGCGGCTTCTTCACGAACGGCGAGTCGAAGAGGAAGATGCTGACCATGATGAAGCCCACGAAGCCGATGGGGATGTTGATGTAGAAGATCCAGCGCCACGACCAGTTGTCGGCGAGCCAGCCGCCCACGGTGGGGCCGAGGATCGGCGCCATCATGATGCCGACGCCCCACACCGCCATCGCGGTGCCGCGCTGCCGCAGCGGAAAGATCTCCCACATGATGGCCTGCGCCATCGGAATGATCGGCCCGCCGCCGAGCCCCTGCAGCACGCGCATGGCCACGAGGAAGTGGAGATTCGGTGCGATTCCCGAGAGGAACGAGCTCGTGGCGAAGACGACCGTGCAGATCAGGAAGAATCGCCGGCGGCCGAAGCGCGCGGAGAGCCAGCCGGTGGCGGGAATGATGACCGCGTTCGCGGCGAGGAACGAGGTGACGACCCAGGACATCTCCTCGATGCCCGCGGACAGCGACCCCTGCATGTGGGGGAGCGCCACGTTGGTGACGCTGGTGTCGAGGATCTGCATGACGGTGACCATCATCACCGACAGCGTGATCGCCCAGCGGCGTGCCGGCGAGATCTGGGTCGGATCCGTCACCGCTGCCGCCTCACTCCGCCTCGTGTCGCTTCGCACGTCGCGCGCCATGGTAGCATCCGCCCACCGTGAAGGAGCCGGTCAGCTTCTACAGCGAAGGTCATCGGCTCGTGGGCGACGTGTATGCGCCCGACGATCTCGAGCCCGGGGAGCGGCGCCCGGGCATCGTGCTCTGTCACGGCTACACC
>JBQTHZ010000150.1:0-1518 GCA_052388515.1 Chloroflexota bacterium
ACCCATGGACGACACCAACGGCAATGGCACCAGCCCTGAGCCGGACATAGGGTGCCACGGTCATCGCCGGCACACGGGTTCCGGTCGATACGCTCTCACCTCCCACCGCACGGCATTGATCGCATCAGGCGGTTAACAGCCGCCAGGTGCAAGGCCGAATTCGTGCTCAAAGTCCGCGACGGCGGACCGGTTGAGAGTCACCGCGAGAGTCACACGCGCCTTCGCTGTCGACGCCGGCAGAAAACTGAACACTCCGCGCCGGTCGAAACCTGAACACCACGACAGGGTTTCGATGGCAGCCTCGGGTCAGGGAGGTCACCTGACACCGAGGGAGAGAGGAGTGTATCGAGTGGAGGATTGGGCCGAGGTCCACCGGCTGTTCCATCGTGAGGGCCTGACCAAGACGGTCATCGCCCGCCGCCTGGCGATGAGCCGGACGACGGTCATTCGGCTGCTGGCGCTGCGCGAGCCGCCGCGCTATCGACGCCCGGCGACGGGCTCGCAGCTGGACCCGTTCCACGCCGAGATCGCGGCGATGCTCGACGCCGACCCGGCGGTCGCCGCCACGGTCGTCCGCGAACGGCTCCAGCGAGCCGGCTACAGCGGCGGGATCAGCATCCTCAAGGCGCATCTGGCCCGCGTGCGCCCGGAGTTCCTCGCCGCCCGGGCCTTCCAGCGCACCAGCTACCTGCCCGGCGAGATCGTGCAGGTTGACTGGTGGCACACCGGCATCGCCATCCCGGTCGGCAAGGAGCTCAGCCGCGCGGCCTTCGGCCTGGTGGCCACGCTGCCCCATTCGGGCGCCCACGCCGTGGTCTTCACCCTCGGGCTGACGATGGCCGACTTCCTGGCCGCGCTGCCGGGCTGCCTGGCCCGGTTGGGCGGGGTGGCCGAGAAGCTGGTCTGCGATAACGACGCCTCGATCGTGGCCCGTCGCGAAGGCGGCCGCGCCCGGCTGCATCCCGAGGTCGCGGCCCTGCTCGGCGCGCTGCGCTGCCGCCCGGTCGTGCTCAAGCCGCGGCGGCCGCAGAGCAAGGGCCACGCCGAACGGACGATCGGCTACCTCGAGACCAGCTTCGTTCCGCTGCGCACGTTCGCCGACCTCGCCGATCTCCAGGCCCAGCACGACGCCTGGGCGCCGGCGATCGCCTTCCGGCGCGTCCTGCGTCGCACCGGCGTCCGCGTCATCGACCGCTGGAGCGTCGAGCGTCAGTCGCTGCACCGGCTTCCGGTTCCGCTGCCCGACACCGACCTGCGGCTCGAGGCGCGCGCCGGCAAGGACGCCTTCGTGCGGGTGTGCGGCGTCGACTACTCAGTGCCACCGGCCTTCGTCGGTCGTCGGGTGGCGGCACGGGTCAGCCCGACCCAGGTCCGGCTCAGCTGCGAGGGGACCGAGATCGCGGTCCACCGCCGCAGCTTCGTGCCGGCCGACGTGGTGCTGGCTGCCGCCCACGGCCGCGCCATCCGCCTGGCGCGCGAGGCCCGCGACCGCCTCGTGGCGGGCGATCCGGAGCTGCC
>JBQTHZ010000151.1:0-3107 GCA_052388515.1 Chloroflexota bacterium
GGCCACCTCCCGCGCCATGCAGGGACCATGCGACCGCACGTAGCGCATCACCAGATCGCCCGCCGGATCGCGCACCGGCTCGAGCAGCGCTTCGGGCAGCGCGGGCGGAAGGGGAATGCCGAGGGCGTCGCGATAGCGCGCCACGTCTTCGACCGCGATCCAGCGCTCCTCGCCTGCGATGCGCACCCGGGCCGCCCGACGAGTGGCCTCCAGCTCACCCAACGCGCGCGAGCCGTCGACCTCGTCGCTCACGCGCGCCTCGACCTCGTCGGTGCGCAGGTCACCCACGCGGCGCAGGAGATCCGCCACGCCGTCCAGGCTGCGGGCCCGACGGGAGCCGGCCAGTCCCTGGAGCTCGAGCTCCAGGTCAGCGACCGCCTCCGGATCGATCAGCTCGCGCAGCTCCTCCGTTCCGAGCAGCTCGGCCAGCAGGTCGCGGTCGAGCGCCAGCGCCTGGGCGCGCCGTTCCCCGAGGGGCGCGTCCCCTTCGTACATGAAGGAGCCGACGTAGTCGAACAGGAGCGACGAGGCGAAGGGCGACGCGGACCGCGATTCGACGCTCACGACGCGGATCCGGCGGGCGCTGATCGCCCCCAGCAGCTCCACCAGCGCCGGCATGTCGAAGACGTCACGGAGGACCTCGCGATACGTCTCGAGGATGATCGGGAAGGAGCCGTATCGGCTGGCGACGGTGAGCAGGTCGGCCGACTTCTGGCGCTGCATCCACAGCGGCGTGCGCTGGCCGGGGCGGCGTCGAGGCAGGAGGAGCGCGCGCGCTGCGTTCTCCCGGAAGCGGGCTGCGAAAAGGGCCGAGCCACCGAGCTCATCCATGAGCAGCTCCTCGATCTCGTCGGGCTCGAGCAGCAGCGCCGACTCGATGGTGGAGCCATCGGTCTCGATGCCCTCCGGCAGACGGACCGCGATGCCGTCGTCGGACCACATGGCCTGCACGTCCACGCCATGGTGCTCGCGCAGTCGCGCCTCGATCGCCATCGACCACGGCGCATGGACGCGGCCGCCGAACGGCGTGAGCAGCGCGACCCGCCAGTCGCCGAGCTCGTCGCGGAAGCGCTCCACGAGGATCGTTCGATCGGTGGGCAGGACGCCCGTCACCTCGCGCTGATCGGCCAGGTACGCGACCAGGTTGTTGGCGGCCAGCTCGTCCATCGCATGGTCGTGGCGCAGGCGCCGCACCGCCGCATCGGCCTTCATGGGCTCGAGCTCGCGCAGGAAGGCGCCGATCGCTCGACCGAGCTCGATCGGGCGTCCGACCGCGTCGCCGTGCCAGAACGGCATCTTGCCGGGTTCGCCCGGAGCAGGCGTCACGATCACGCGGTCGGGCAGGATCTCCTCGATCCGCCAGGTGGAGGCGCCGAGCAGGAAGGTCTCACCGACGCGGGACTCGTAGACCATCTCCTCGTCGAGCTCGCCGACGCGACGCCCACCACGACCGGCCTCGTCGCCGGGCAGGAAGACGCCGTACAGGCCGCGGTCCGGGATCGTCCCGCCGGATGTGATGGCCACCACCCGTGCATCGTTCCGCGAGCTCACCTCATCGGTCTGGCGGTCCCACACGACCCGCGGCTTGAGATCGGCGAACTCGTCGGACGGGTAGCGGCCGGAGAGCATGTCGAGCACGCCGGTCAGCTGCTCACGCGAGAGATCGCGGAAGGATTCGGCCTTCGTCACCAGCCGATGCAGGTCATCCACCGTCCAGCGCCCATCGACGCAGATTGCGACGAGCTGCTGGGCGAGCACGTCGAGCGGGTTGCGCGGGATGCGCGTCTCCTCGATCTGTGCCTGCTTCATGCGCTGCACGACCACGGCCGTCTCCACCAGGTCGCCGCGGTACTTCGGGAAGAGCTTCCCGACGCTCGGTTCACCCACGCTGTGACCGGCGCGACCGATGCGCTGCATTCCCGACGCGACCGATGGCGGCGACTCGATCTGGATGACGAGGTCGATGGCGCCCATGTCAATGCCCAGCTCGAGGCTGCTCGTGGCCACGAGCGCCGGCAGCCTGCCCTGCTTGAGCTGCTCCTCGATCTCGAGCCGCTGCTCCCGCGCGACGCTGCCATGGTGGGCGCGTACCAGCTCCTCGCCGGCGAGCTCGTTCAGCCGGGCCGCCAGCCGCTCGGCGAGTCGCCGCGAGTTCACGAACATCAGCGTGGACCGATGGCGGCGGATGAGCTCCAGGAGCCTGGGGTGCATCGACGGCCAGATCGAGTGTCGCGCCTCCGGGCCCGCGGCCGGGCCACCGGGAGCCTCGTCGATCTCCATGACGTCGCCCATGCGTGCCATGTCCTCGATCGGCACGATCACCTCGAGATCGAGCTCCTTGCGCGCGCCGGCGTCGACGATGGCCACCTCCCGGCCGGCACCCGCCAGGAATGCGCCGATGAGCTCGAGCGGCCGCTGCGTCGCCGACAGGCCGATGCGCTGCGGGTCCGCATCGGCAAGGTGGCTCAGGCGCTCGAGGCTGAGCGCCATGTGCGAGCCGCGCTTGGTGGCGGCGATGGCGTGCACCTCGTCGACGATCACGTGCTCGACGCCGCGCAGGACCTCGCGCGCCTGGCTGGTGAGCAGCAGGTAGAGGCTCTCCGGGGTGGTGACGAGGATGTCGGGCGGATTCCTGGTCAGCTGCCGGCGCGCGTCGGCCGGCGTGTCGCCGGTTCGGCTGGCAACGGCGACGTCCGGGAGCGGCAGGCCGAGCCGCTCGGCGGTGCGCCGGATGCCTGCCAGTGGCGCGCGCAGGTTGCGCTCGACATCATATGCGAGCGCCTTGAGCGGGCTGATGTAGAGGACGCGGACGGTCTTGCGCGCCGGCGCTTTCTCCGTCATCAGGCGATCGAGGCACCACAGGAAGGCGGCCAGGGTCTTGCCGCTGCCGGTCGGCGCATGGATCAGCGTGTGGCTGCCGCCGCTGATCGCCTTCCACCCGAGCTGCTGTGCGCGGGTGGGCTCGGCGAACGCCTCGGTGAACCAGGTGCGTGTCGCCTCGCTGAACGGGCCGAGCGGATCGGCGACAGGGGGAGCGGTCTTCACGGCAGGGTCCAGTCTACGGTCCTCGAGAGTCCAACCGATTCCTGTCACCACGCGACATGAAT
>JBQTHZ010000152.1:0-30792 GCA_052388515.1 Chloroflexota bacterium
GCGCTGGTTCGGCAGGGAAGCAACGAGATCGGTCAGGAGCTTGGCCGGCACGGTGATGTCGCCTTCCTCGGTGACCTTGCCCGGGACCCAGCAGTTGATCCCGATCTCGAGGTTCGTGGCAGTGAGCTTGAGCCCGGAGTTCTCGGTCTTGAGAAGCACGTTGGCGAGGACGGGCAGCGTCGCGCGACTGCTCACCGCGCGGCTCACCGTGCTGAGCCCACGCGCCAGGTTCTCCTGCATCACCGAGATGTTCATGCCGACCTCATCTGCTCACTGCCGTGGATCCGCTGCTCTCCACGAATTGCTCTCGTGCTCTATCGGTTCACCTGAAGAATACCTACCCGTCGCCGTCTCCAGTAGTGGTGTGGACGGTGTGGACGGGTGCCAGATTGCCGCCTCGCCGGAGCGCGGCCATCCGATGCGGATAACCCGCCACGGCCCGTCGATATTCATCGTCCTGGCCGCGTACGGACGGGGGATGACCGCGGCGCGGCGGTGGATGAAGGGTAGCGCCCGGTTTTCAGGCGGATGCTGATTGTCCACAGCGACCCCGAGATATCCACCAAACCGGGCCACTTATCCACCAATTCCGTTGAATCGGTGCGCGGGCGCGCCGGAATCGGCGATGACTGAACCCGGTCGGTCACTCGGAGTAGATCATCTCCCGGACGGCGCTGATCTCGCGCCGCATCTCGTCATTCTCCTGCAGCTCGCGCGCGATCTTGTCATAGGCGTGCAGGACGGTCGAGTGGTCCCGGCCACCGAGCTCGGCGCCGATGCGCAACAGGCTGATGTCGGTCTCCTCGCGGATGAGGAACATGGCGATCTGGCGCGGGACGACGATGGCGCGGTCTCGCTTGCTGCTGCGCAGCTGATCCAGGTTCACGCCGTAGTAGTCGGCCACCGCGCGCACGATGCGCTGCGGGGTGATCGACCGCTTGCGCGGGTTGTACATGACGTTGCTGAGCACCGCGCTGGCAAGCTCGATGTTGACCGGCATCCCGCTCATGCTGGCGTAGGCGACCACCCGGTTCAGTGCGCCCTCGAGCTCGCGGACGTTGCTCACCACCTTGCGGGCGATGAAGTCGATCACCTCTGACGGGATCAGGTGGAGCTGGTCCTCCGCCTTGCTGCGCAGGATGGCGATGCGCGTCTCGAGGTCCGGCGGAGTGAGATCGGCGATGAGACCCCACTCGAACCGGCTGCGAAGGCGCTCCTCCAGGGTCGTGATCGCCTTTGGCGGCCGATCGCTGGAGAGGACCACCTGCTTGCCGGCCTCGTGGATCGCATTGAAGGTGTGGAAGAACTCCTCCTGCGTTCTCTCGCGATCGGCGATGAACTGGATGTCGTCGATGAGCAGCACGTCGATACGCCGATATCGGTTCCGGAAGTCCTCCATCTTCTGCTCGCGAATGGAATTGATGAAGTCGTTGGTGAACTTCTCGCTCGTCGCGTACAGGATCCGCTTGCGCGGGAACTTCGCGGCCACCGCGTTGCCGATGGCGTGCATGAGGTGCGTCTTGCCGAGCCCGACGCCGCCGTAGAGGAAGAGCGGGTTGTACGCGTGCCCGGGCCGCTCGGCCACGCTCAGCGCCGCCGCGTGGGCAAGCCGGTTGGCGCTGCCGACGATGAAGTTACTGAAGGTGTATCGGACGTTCAGGTTGATCGCGTTGCCGCCCGCGCTCAGGGGTGGCATCTGGACCTGGGCTTCGTCGTCCACCTGTGACGGGACGGGTCCGGACGCATCGGCGACGATGAACTCGACCTGGACCGATCCGCCCACGACGCGGGCGAGGGTCTGGCTGATGAGGGGCCGATAGCGGTTGTCGAGCCAGTCGCGAGCGAAGCCATTGGGTGCGGAGATCCGACAGCGGTTGTCGTCGATCTCCACGAGCTCCGTGTCCTTCAGCCAGGTCTCGAAGTTGGCCGGGGAGAGAGAGACCTGCAGCTCACCGAGGGCGGCGCGCCACACCTGCTTCGCATCCATCAAACTGACGTGCTCCGAACCGATCTGCGGGAGTACCGCGTGGGCTGATGAGTCCGCCTCCGGGCCGAGTCGGGCATCATATCGGGCGGTCCGGGCCGGGGGTCGCGTCACTATAGCAGCGCCCCAAACGGCGGGGCAATGGATCAGCACGATCGGCCCGAATTGACCGACCACCGGCCCGCCGGTAGAATCGCGAACCAGAGCGAGACGGGCCAACATGTAGTCACCGCAGGCTGGCGAGACGCCAGCCGTTCGTGTGTTTGGTGGCCCGATCGTGAACGCTGAACGAGGAAACGGCACGCATCCATGAAGAGGACGTATCAGCCGAAGAAGCGCTCGCGTAAGCGCGAGCATGGCTTCATGGCCCGGATGGCGACGAAGGGCGGCCGCCGTGTGCTGGCTCGACGTCGCGCCAAGGGGCGCAAGCGACTGACCGTCTGACAGCCCGGAAGGCCGACGAGACTGTGCCCGTGCTGCCGATGCTGCGGCGCCGCGCAGATTTCGAGACCCTCAGCCGTCATGGCAAGACGCGCTCCAACGCGCTCCTGGTGCTTCGTTGGATGCCGACCGAGCGGACGGAGACGCGCTTCGGTCTGTCGACACCCCGGACCCTCGGTGGTGCGGTTCAGCGAAATAGAGTGCGACGTCGTCTGCGGAGCATGCTCCGCGAGCGGATCGGACGGATCGGTCCCGGCTGGGATCTCCTCCTGATCGTGCGGCCGGCCGCCGGCGATGTCAGCCAGGCAACACTGGGAGAAGCGATCGACGCACTGCTGGCGCGGTCGGACATCGGTGAATGAAGAGAATCGGGCTTGGACTGATCATCGCGTACCAGAAGCTGACCGCCTGGATGCCGCCGAGCTGCCGCTATTCGCCGACCTGCTCGCTCTACACCTACCAGGCCATCGAACGCTACGGGCTGCTGCGCGGGTCCTGGATGGGCGCGAAGCGCATCGGTCGATGCAACCCCTTTCATCCGGGCGGCTATGACCCGGTTCGCTAGACGAGAGAGAGCGATTTGACCCCGATCATTGGCGCAGGGTTCCTGGGGATCGAGCACTTCACGCCACCGTGGGACGTCTTCTTCCTGCCGCTCTTCAACCTGCTCGTCTTCCTCTACGAGATCCCGTTCTTCGACTTCGCGCTGGCGATCATCATCTTCACGATCGTCATCCGCACCATCCTGGCTCCCCTCTTCGTGAAGCAGATCCGCTCGCAGAAGGAGATGCAGCGGATGCAGCCGCTCATCCGCGAGGTGCAGCGGAAGCACAAGGGGAATCGCCAGAAGGTTTCCGAGGAGACGATGGCGCTCTATAAGGAGCACGGGGTCAACCCGGCCGCGGGCTGCCTCCCCGTCATCCTCCAGCTGCCGATCCTGTTCGCTCTGTACCAGGCGCTCATCCGGGCTTCCGGCATCATCCAGGGCTTCCGTCCCGACAGCGGCAACCAGGCCGCCTTCGACACGCTCCAGGCGCAGAACCTCGTGACCGCGGTGGAGGGCCGGACCGACTGGTATGAGATCGCCGTCAACGGCGCCTGCAATCTCCCCGAGTTCAACCAGCTGCCGCAGTTCCTGCCGCTGAACTGCCAGCTCGTCGATCCGATCAAGCTCGACCAGCCCGTGAACACGACCATCGGCTGGCTGCTCGGGCTGGATCTCGCCCAGATCGACACCGTCTTCGCGCTCCCGCTGTTCGGCGGGTTCGCGCTCTCTCTGCTGGCCATCATCGCCGCGATCCTGCAGTTCGTGCAGGTCAAGATGACGAGCCCAAGGCCGAACTCGGAAGATCCGACCTCCGGCATGACGAGCACGATGATCTACACGTTCCCGTTGCTCACCATCGTCTGGGGTGGCATCTTTCCGAGCGGCCTGATCCTGTACTGGATCGTGTACACCGCGTACCTCGTGATCCAGCAGTTCATGATCATGGGATGGGGCAACCTCTTTCCGATCTTCGGCTGGCAGCCCGACTGGGCGCCAGGGCCGGAGGCCGGCATCACGCCTGCGTCGCGTCCGAAACGGACCGATACCGACGCCGCGCCCACCGAGGGACCCAAGCCCACCACACCACGCGCACCCTCGCCGAACGCCGGCCGCGGCAACAACCCGCGGGCTGGAAGTCGACCGAAGGGGAGCGCCAAGCGACGAGGCCGCAAGCGATGACATTCCGCGAGTTCACCGGCAAGAACGTTGAAGAGGCGATCCGCGCCGCCATGAAGGATTTCGGCGCGGAACTGAGCGATCTTGACATCGAGATCCTGGCCCAGGGCAGCCGAGGTGTCCTTGGCGTGGGCGCCGAGGAGGCGCGCATCCTGGCGGCGCCCAAGTCCGCGGTGGCGGCGGCCGAGTCGGTTCGGGCCGAGAGCGCGCCGGTCACCACCGAAGAGCCACAGGCGGCGCCCGACTCCATCCCCGCCGCCGGGGCGACGGAACCATCTGCGGAAGAGCCTGCTGCGGTCGACCTGGAGGCTGCTGCTGCCGATGCGGACGCGCAGGTCGCCGAGCTGGAGCGAGCCGATGCCGCCCGCCGCACGCGAGGCAGCCGAGGCCGTGGCGGACGCGGTCGCAACGGACGTGACCGTGACCGCGAGCACACCGTCCGCGAGCCGCGCCCGGACCGCGGGCCGCGCCCCGACCGGCCCGAACGCCCGGGCCGTGAGCCGGCGCCGTTCGTGTCCGGCAAGCCGGTCGAGGAGCTGAGCGACGAGGAGCGCTCGACCCTCGAGACCGCGCGGACGGTACTCACCGAGATGCTTGACCTGATGGGACTGGCCGGCACCGTCGAGATCGCCAGCGGTGGCGACGCGGCCCGCCTCAACGTCCGGGGCGATGACCTCGGCGCGCTCATCGGGCGTCGGGGCGAGAAGCTGGCCAGCCTGCAGCACATCGTCAACCTCATCGTCGGGCGCCGCGAGGGCCAGCATCATCGGATCGCGATCGACGTGGAGAATTACCGCGGCCGGCGCGAGCAGCAGCTCCGCGACGTGGCCGATCGGGCCGCGAAGCGCGTCGTCCAGACCGGGAAGATCATCCAGCTCGAGGCCATGCCGGCCATCGAGCGTCGCGTGGTGCACATGGCGCTGCTCGAGAACCCGCGAATCCGCACGCAGAGCGTGGGGGTCGAACCGAATCGGCGGATCGTGGTCCTCCCGGCGGGCCAGGTCAAGGAGTAAGCCTGGCGACGGTGCCGGGAAGACGCGACGATGGATGCCGCGGCCTGCGCCGTCGGGCGCATCGGTCCTGACGGCCCGTGGGTCGGGTTCGCCCCCACCCTCGACGACGGCTACGCGCTGGTGGTCGGGGGTGTTGCGGAAGGCTCCCGGCGCGCCGCGGCGAGTGGCGACGACCTCGTCGCGCTGGCCACGGTCTACTTCGATGAGACCCTCGCCGAGCCGCCCGAGGATCTTGCCGCCACGCTCGGCGACATCGGGGCCCTCGTGCGCCACGTGGCGGAGCACGAGGCCGATCCCGGCCGCCGCCGCCTCCTGGGCGAGGCGGTCGACGCCGTGGATGACGGCCTCGCTGCCGACGTCACCATCGCGCGCCTTGGGCGAGCGCTCGGCGATGGCGTGGACGCGACCGCGCGAATCCGCGGCCGCGTGCGCGAGGTGCTGGCTTCCTGAACGTCAGACCCTCGGACGGTCCTCGTCGCGCCGATCAACTGGTGGCTGGTCAGTAGGTGTGTCGACCGGCGTTGTCGGACCGGCGACCCGCGCGCGGTCGCTCGTGTCGGCCGACTCAGCCGTCACCGATGCAGCGGCCGCATCGGACGGCGTTGCACTCGAGTCGGTGGCCGCGGGCGATGTGCCGAGCTGAAACTTGCCCCCTTCGGCCTGGAACTCCTGCCAACCGCCCCAACCCATCATCAGACCGCCCGCGATGCCGGCAAGCAGGCCGATAACGAAAATCGGTTCGGAGCCAAGAAAGCGGATGACCGAGAGAAGAGACAGCAGGCCGAGTATCGCGCCAATTGCCGCGATTCCGCCAACGACGAGCATGAGGGTACCCTTTGAACCCGGCAACGTGGTCTGCGGTGACCAGGTTGGGAGAAAGAGAATGACAATCATGGCAATCGCCAGAATGAACGTGAGCCAAAGTCCGCCAGCCCCGATATACGCTCCCACGATCGTAAGGATTGTCCCGACGATCGAGAGAATCGCGCCCCAGAATGCGAGCCGCTCGTTGGAATTGAGCTTGCTGAGATCCATGCCTTCGCCGACCCTCCTCAGGTCTATCCAAATTTGGCCGCCATTCGACCAGGTCCGCTCGGGACGGTAACACACGACGGTGCGGAAACGCGGACAAATCGAAGGGTGATGGAGCGGTTCGGAGTCCGAACCGTTGTTGAGCAGCGGCAGGCGCGCGTGCCCAGAATGTTGGATTGCGGGAGCTGCAAGCCTGACCCGAGCGAACAGAACGAACGCCGCTATCGTGATGAATGGTGGAGATGGGGGAGAATCGAACTCCCCGTCCAGAACACAGTCGCCGAGAACTTCCTACAGGTATTTCCGGCCTACTTGCGTTTCGCCCTGCGGGCCCCCGACCGGCGGGGTGCTTCGCCTGCTATCCGGTGATGCCCCGTAGATCAATACGGGGCTCTTTGACGCCACTCACCGGAGTCGGCGGCGCCGCACCTCCCCTGATGACACCTTCGCCGTCCGGGGAGGGTGGACGACGTCGATGCTCACTGCCTAAGCAGCGAGGGCGTAACTATCGTTGCCAGTTACAGCAATTGCCCGCTTTTTTACGAGGCCTGCGAGCAACCTCGACCTGCGATTCCCGGTCCCCGGGCCCTGTCGAAACCTGACATCCCCACGAACCGATACGAGTGCCAGTGTAGCAGACCGATGCGCCGATGTGAACACCTGTTCTAGCGCACGGACGCAGTTGGGACAGGCCCGTTGTGACGACCCTGGGCACCTCTTGGGCGCCCATGAGCGGCTGTGGGAGCCTGATCTGAGCGTGGCTTGCGACTCCGACTGGAGCGAACGGGCCGCTATCGCGGCTAAGGGCGTCAGGACGGGCCGCTGACGGCAACATACGACGCGTAGCGGCTACGGCCGTCAGGACAGGCCGCTGACGACAGGGGGGCGCCGCGTCGGCCACGGCGCTAGAGCTTGATGCGGCCCGCGACCTTCGATTCGCGCTCGAGCTCGCGCCGCATGTCGCGCTCGGCGATGGAGCGCCGCTTGTCGTGCGTCTTCTTGCCGCGCGCAATCCCGAGCTCGAGCTTCGCCCGCCCGCCGCGCAGGTAGAGCCTCAGCGGCACGATCGTCAGCCCCTTCGCCGACTGGAGACCGGTCAGCTCCGAGATCTGGTCGCGGTGGAGGAGCAGCTTGCGGGTTCGCGTCGGAGCGTGGTTGTTGCGGTTTCCCTGCGCATACTCGGCGATGTGGGCGCCGATGAGCCAGGCCTCGCCCTTGTCGACGCGCGCATAGGCCTCGGCGATGTTCACCTTGTGCGCCCGCACGCTCTTGATCTCGGTCCCGGTCAGCACGATGCCCGCCTCGAGGGTGTCCTCGATGGCGTAGTCATGGCGGGCGCGTCGGTTGACGGCAATCGTCTCGTCGGGCATGGGTCCTGGCTCTGGCGTTGCTTCGCGGATGAGGCGGGCATGGAAAGAGCCGGCCGTTTCGGCCAGCTCTCCCGTCGCTGCACCACGCGAAGCTGTGTTAGGCCACCGCCTCGGTGGTGGCGTGCGTGGAACTATCCATCAGCAACACCACCTCCTTTCGTTGGCAGCGATGCTAGCAGATGGCTCGCGTGCCCACAATGCCGACCACCGCCGGCAGGCCAACGGCGGCGGAGGGCGAACCGGCCGGCGATGGGACGATGGCCTCATCGGCCACCGGCTGATCGCCGAGGAAGGCGAGCGCGGCGTCGAGCGCCGGGTCCACCTCCGGCGGCGTGTCGGCGGTGCGTGCCGCCTCGATATCGGGCTGGAGGCCGTCCGGCGCGACGCTGTTGTGCTCCGGCGTGAACCATCGGCTGATCGTGATCCGCACGCCGCCGTCGTTCTCGAGGCGACCCCAGACCTGCACCGTGTTCTTCCCGAACGACGGTTCGCCGATCAGGGTCGCGCGACCGGCCTCCTGGAGCGCGGCTGCGACGATCTCGGACGCCGATGCGGAGCCGCTGTTGATGAGCGCCACCACCGGGATGTCGGTCCTGGCCGCGATCCCGTCGCCGGTCGATTCGTAGCGCTTCACGTCATTGCCGGCGGATTCCTGGGTGAAGATGAGGCCGTCATCGATGAACTGGCTCGCGATCTCCTGCGCCGCATCGATGTAGCCACCGGGGTTGTCGCGGAGGTCGAAGATGATCTGGTCGGCCCCCTCCTCGAGCAGCGTGGCCAGCCCGGCACGGAACTGGTCCGCTGCCGGCGCCGAAAAGCCATTGAGCGCGATATAGCCGATGTGCCCGTCGATCATCCGCGCCTCGACCTCCTGGATCTCGATCTCGGAGCGGGTGATGGTGACCTCGAACGGCTCCCCACCGTCGCGCTGCAGTGTGAGGGTGACATCCGTGCCGGACTCGCCGCGGATGTTGTTGATCTGGTCCTCCATGGTGGTGCCGTCGACCGACTCGCCATCCACCGCCAGCACGAAGTCGCCGGCCACCAGGCCGGCCTCCTCCGCGGGCGTGCCCGCCAACGGCGCGACGACGACCAACCGGCAGGTCTCGCTGAGCTCGGTACACGCGGCGAGGTCGGCGGCATCCTCGGTATTGCGGACGGCCATCTCGGCGCCGATGCCGCTGAAGCTGCCGGACAGATCGCCCAGCGCCTGCTGGTACTGCTCAGGCGGCATGTAGCCCGAGTACGGATCCTCGACACCGTACTGAAACATGCCCTCGATGGCGCCCTCGGCAAGCTTCTCGCTGTCGATGTCATCCACGTACTCGCGCTGGATCCGGTCGTACGCCTCGCAGAACGCGGCGAACGCCTCGTCCGGTGCCGCGCAGCCGGAGCCGGAGCCGGAGCCGCCGGCCAGGTAGCCGCCGGCGAACAGGAGGGCGCCCACCACCGCGGCCAGCGCAAGCGAGATGATCCACGGCACGGTGGCGCCGCGGGACGGGGCGGGCTGGGGAGTCTCGGGCACGGACGGATCATTCATCGGAGCACGAAGTCTAGCAATGGATCGTCATACGGCGGGTAGAGCGCTCATTACGTTTCCCTTACGCACCGGCGGAGCACGTGCCTCAGTGCGCGGCCGACAGGTACGAACGAACGCTGATCCACGAGCCCAGCGCGCCGACCCCCAGCCCGACCCCGAGCAGGAGCACCGATAACGTCGTCAGGAACCGGGTGCTCACAGCCGTCGGCATCTGGAAGATCGTCACCATCGCGGGCTGGATGGGATCCCAGACCACCGCCACCATCACGATCGTGATGACCGCCCCGGCAAGGCCGCACAGGATCCCCTCGAGGATGAACGGCCAGCGGATGAACGAGTCCGACGCGCCCACCAGGCGCATGATCTCGATCTCATTGGCGCGGCTGTAGACCGCGATCCGGATCGTGTTGATGATCATGAACAGGACCGTCAGGCCGACGAGGCCGATGCCGACCAGGCCCACCGTGCGGATCACGTTGATGATGCCGAGCAGCGTGTCGTATTCGGCCTGCTTGGTGAGCACGCGCTCGACGTCGTCGTGCGCGGTCAGGGCCGCACCCACGTCACCCGACGCTTCCGCATCGGTCAGGCTGATCTCGAGGCTGGCGAACAGGGTGATGGGTGAGTCGGGGTCGCCGAGATCCAGCTCGCGACCGACCTCGCGGTAGGACTCGCGCAGCCGCTCCATCGCCTCGTCCGGCGAGACATACTCGACGGATGCCACGCCCGAGTAGGCCTCCACCTCCTCGATGAGCGCGTTGCGAGCCGCCACCGGCAGGTCGTCGACCAGGCGCGCCGTGACCGCCACCTTGCTCTCGATGAATGCCAGGCCGGAGTTCAGCCCGGTGATGACGATGAAGAGCGCCGAGAGGAGCACGAGCATCAGGATGACGGTGGCGGTCGCCGCCAGGCTCATCATCGCGTTGCGCCAGAAGCCCTGCCAGGCGCGGACGATCGAGAATCCGATGAAGCGCACGAACGGCATCGGTCAGTACTCTCGCTCGTAGGCGGCCGCTGCCTCGTCGCGCACGAGGTGCCCGCGCTCCAGCGCCAGGACGCGCCGGCGCATGGCGTTGACGATCTCCTGGTTGTGGGTCGCCATGAGCACCGTGGTGCCGAGCTGGTTGATCTGGATCAGGAGCTGGATGAGCTCCCAGCTGGTGACCGGGTCCAGGTTCCCGGTTGGCTCATCGGCGATGAGGATGGCGGGGTCGTGGACCAGCGCGCGTGCGATCGCCGTGCGCTGCTGCTCGCCGCCGGAGAGCTGCGTCGGCAGGTGGTGCGCGTGATCCTGGAGGCCAACCAGGCTGAGGAGCTGCGGAACCCGCTGCCGGACGACGGAGCCGGCGACGCCGGTGACGTCGAGCGCGAAGGCGACGTTCTCCCAGACGGTCTTGCTCGGCAGCAGGCGGAAGTCCTGGAAGACGATCCCGATCCGCCGTCGAAGCGCGGGCACCTGGCCGCGGCGCATGCGCAGCAGGTCGTGGCCGGCGACACGCACCTTTCCCGCAGTGGCAACCTGCTCGCGGATGAGGAGGCGGATGAAGGTGCTCTTGCCTGCGCCGGACGGGCCGACCAGGAAGACGAAGTCGCCTCGCGGGATCTGGACGTTGACGTCGGCCAGCGCCACCTTCCCATTGGGGTAGGTCATCCCGACGTCCACCATGCGGATGACCGGGGCGTCGGGATCTGCGTTGCGCGATCGGCGGCGCAAGAGGGATGTCATCGGCTCGGATCGATGGTACCGGAGATCACGCAGCCGGTGCGGGTCCCTCCCCATCCCCGACGCGGGAGCGGAGGAAGCCCTCGATGAAGGCGTCGAGGTCACCGTCCAGCACGGCCGTCGGATTCGACGTCTCGACGCCGGTACGCAGGTCCTTGACCATCGTGTACGGCTGGAGGACGTAGCTGCGGATCTGGTTGCCCCAGCCAGCCTCGACATGCTCGCCGCGCAGGTGAGCCATTTCGGCCTCCCGCTCCTCCTCCTGCCGTTCGATCAGCCGGGCGCGCAGGACCGACGTGGCGCGCTCGCGGTTCTGGTGCTGGCTTCGCTCGCTCTGGACGGCCACCACGATCCCGGTCGGAAGGTGCGTCAGGCGCACGGCGCTGTCGGTCTTGTTGACGTGCTGGCCGCCCGCTCCGCTGGCCCGGTAGGTGTCCACGCGCAGGTCCTTGTCATCGATCTCGACGGCGGCGTCCTCCGGCACCTCCGGCATCACCTCGACGAGTGCGAATGTCGTGTGCCGGCGCTTCTGCGAGTCGAATGGACTGATGCGCACGAGCCGATGCACCCCGCGCTCGCTGCGCAGCCGTCCGTAGACCCAGCGCCCGTCGACCGTGAAGCTCACGCTCTTGAGGCCCGCTCCCTCACCCTCGGTCGCCTCGAGGATCTCGGTCTTGTACCGATGGCGCTCCGCCCAGCGGAGGTACATGCGCAGGAGCATCTCCGCCCAGTCCTGGCTCTCGGTCCCACCGGCGCCCGCGTGGACCGACACGATCGCTCCGCGCTCGTCGAACGGCTCGCCGAGCAGCAGCAGCTGCTCCATTCGGTTCCAATCGGCCTGGAGGCTCGCAAGGTCACGCTCGAGGTCAGGCTGGAGGCTGGCCGCCTCGTCCGGATCGGCGGCGGCCATCTCGGCCATCTCCGCGAGGCCGGAGGCGCGCTCACGGATCGATCGCCACGCTTCGATCTCGGAGCGCAGCTCCTCCGCGCGACGCATGATCGTCTGCGCCGCCGCGGGGTCATCCCAGAGTGTTGGATCGGCCGAGCGCTCCGTCAGCGCGGCGAGCTCGGCCTCTTTGCCGTCGTGGTCAAAGACGCACCGAGGTGTCGGCGATGAGGCGAGCCAGGCGCTGCGCCTCGTCCCTAATTGCGTCCAATCGAGGCCACCATCGGAAGCTCCGCCATCTCGGCCAGCCGGTTGCCCTTCGCGCGCACCTTGGCGGGGTTGACGCACGGGCAATAGGTCTGGCGCGGGCAGACCCCACAGTTGCCGTCACAGTTGAGCGTGGCTGCGTAGGTGCAGCGCATGCAGTCGCGCTCACACATGATGAGGTCTTCGTAGGGGAGGTCTGGATCTCGGAAGCGGGTGACCGGTGGAAGGTGGGCCGCCGTACTGACGGGGAGCGGAACGGAGGCTCTTGGGGTTGCGGTCAGTTGCTTCAACGAATCCCTCCAACTGACGGGTCGCGAGGGGGCTCGGATTTGACCTCGCGATGATCGTTGGGGCCCATCGTAGCGAGTCGGTCAGATATCGCAACCCTCCACGGTCGGGCATCATGGCGGCATGCCCGACCCATTCCTCTTCATCGTCGGGGTCATCGCGATCGCGTGCGTCGTCCTCTTCCCGGTTCGCCTCTGGCGCCGCCGCCAGCATCGCTATGGCAACGAGGACGAGCTCGACACCTGATGGGTTCAACCGGCGCAACCAGCGGCCCACACAATGCTCGACAGACGCTCTTGGATCACGACGGAGCTGCCCGCTGGAAACATTGCTCGCTCATGTGGGCATTGCCGGGAAGGTCGACCGGTTCCATCGCCGATCCACGCTCGATCGGGCGCAGCAGGCGTGGTCGCGCGCCACTCAATGCGCGCCACAGCGCACGTTGTTCAAGACGAGACCCGTCAGCCCGCGGCGATCATGCCCCGTGGCACTTCTTGAACTTCTTGCCGGAGCCGCAATAGCACGGATCGTTACGGCCGATCTTTGGTCCGGAACGAGCGGGGTTCGCACCGTTCCCATTGCCCGCAACGGTGGTCGCGGTCGCTCCACCGGCGGCCGAGGTCGTGCCACCAACCGCCGCCCGACCCTCGACCATGGTGCGCGCGGCGGGGCGCGGGTGCGTGTGCTGCGCCTGGACCGTGACGCGGAAGATCGTGTGCGTCACGTCGTGCCGGATCGTCGACTTGAGCTCGTCGAACATCCGGTACGCCTCGATCTTGAACTCGTTGAGCGGGTCTCGCTGGGAGTAGGCCCGAAGGCCGATGCCACGCCGCATGTCGTCGATGGCCGTCAGGTGTTCGACCCACAGCGAGTCGATGACCCGCAGCAGGACCAGCCGCTCGAGGACGCCGATCGCCGGCTCCCCCACCTCGGACCGCTTCCGCTCGTACCGTTCGCGCACAACGTCGGTCAGTGTCTCGATCAACGCGCCCGGCTCGCGGGCATCCTCGATCGTGGCGAGGTCCGCATCGGTCAGTGACGGGACCATCGTCGTGAGCTGGGTCCGCAGGCCGTCGCGATTCCACTCCGACGCGTACTCGGCGGCGGTGTGCTCGGCCACCAACGCGGCGACCTCGTCGTCCAGCATGGCCTCGACGGTCGGCCCCAGGTTCGACGAGCGCAGGATGCGATCGCGCTCTCGGTAGATCGTCTCTCGCTGGCGGTTGATCACGTCGTCGTACTCGACGACGTGCTTGCGCGTGTCGAAGTTGTAGCCCTCGACACGGGTCTGCGCGTTCTCGATCGTCTTGCTGACCATCTTCGACTCGAGGGCCGTGTCATCGGTAAAGCCGAGGGTGCGCATGATGCCCTGGACCCGGTCGTTGGCGAAGCGCCTCATCAGGTCGTCCTCGAGGGACAGGTAGAAGCGGGACGAGCCCGGATCGCCCTGCCGGCCCGCGCGGCCGCGGAGCTGGTTGTCGATCCGCCGCGACTCGTGCCGCTCTGTGCCGACGATGTGGAGACCTCCGGCGGCGAGCACCCTCTCCTTGTCCTCGGCGCACAGCCGCTCTGCCTCGGCGACCGCATCCGCGTACTGCTCGGGCGTGGCTTCCAGGACGTTCGTGCCGCGCTTGTGAAGCATGTCGGCAGCCAGCACCTCGGGGTTGCCTCCGAGGAGGATGTCCGTGCCGCGCCCGGCCATATTGGTCGCGATGGTCACGGCGCCTGAGCGGCCGGCCTGGGCGACGATCTCCGCCTCGCGCTCGTGGAGCTTGGCGTTCAGCACGTTGTGCTTGATGCCGCGACGCTTGAGCAGCTCGCCGAGGGTCTCGCTGACCTCGACGCTGATCGTCCCGACCAGAACCGGCCGGCCCCTGTCATGCTCTTCGGCGATCTCGTCGATGACCGCGTTCCACTTGCCGCCCTGCTTGGCGTAGATGAGGTCGGCATAATCGGCGCGCACCATCTCGCGGTTGGTCGGGATGACGACCACCTCGAGGTTGTAGATCTTCGCGAACTCCTCCGCCTCGGTCTCCGCGGTGCCGGTCATGCCGGCCAGCTTGTCGTACATCCGGAAGTAGTTCTGGAAGGTGACGGTGGCCAGCGTCCGCTGCTCGTTCCGGACGGCTACACCCTCCTTGGCCTCGACGGCCTGGTGCAGGCCCTCCGACCAGCGCCGGCCGGGCATCAGCCGTCCCGTGAACTCGTCGACGATGATCACCTCGCCGTCCTTGACCACGTAGTCGCGGTCGCGCTGGTAGAGGACCTGGGCCTTGAGCGCCTGCTCCAGGTGGCGGGCGAGGCTGAAGTCGTCGGCGAACATGTTCTCCACGCCCAGCCAGCGCTCCATCTTGTCGGTGCCGGCCTCGCTGATGGCCACCTGCTTGAACTTCTCGTCGACGACGTAGTCCTCCTCGCCCTTCAGGCGAGGGACGAGGCCTGCGAACTGGATGTACTTGTCGGCCGATTCCTCCGCGTTGCCGCTGATGATGAGCGGTGTGCGCGCCTCGTCGATGAGGATGCTGTCGACCTCGTCGACGATCGCGAAGAAGTGGGCGCGCTGTGCCCGCGCCGCGAGGTCGACCGCCAGGTTGTCGCGCAGCATGTCGAAGCCGAACTCGTTGTTCGTGCCGTACGTGACGTCGGCGGCGTATGCCTCCTGCCGGGTGACCGGCCGGAGGTCGCGAAGCCGTTCGTCGGTGGCCGGATAGGTGGGGTCGAAGACGAATGCGCCCTCGTGCTGAATGCTGCCGACGCTCATTCCGAGCCGATGAAAGACGGCCCCGACCCATTGCGCGTCGCGCTTGGCCAGGTAGTCGTTCGGATCCACGACGTGCACCCCGCGACCGACGAGCCCGTTGAGGAACGCGGCCAGCGGCGCCACGAACGTCTTGCCCTCGCCCGTTCGCTGCTCGGCGATCGCGCCGCGGTGGAGCACGACGCCACCCATCAGCTGAACGTCGTAGTGGCGCTTGCCGAGGGCACGGACCATCGCCTCCCGCACCGATGCGAACGCCTCCGGCAGGAGCGCGTCGAGTGCCTCGTTGATCCGGGCGAGCTCGCTCGTGCGCTGGCGCTTGAGCTCATCCGCGAGGCGCGCCGCATCGGCGCCGGCGAGGGCCGAGTCTGCGGCGTCCTCGTCCGGATCGGTCTCACGCAGCTCGATCGGGGTGAGGATGTCGCCGACCTGCTCGCGCAGGCGGGCGCGCAGCGCATCGGTCTTGCCGGCGAGCTCGGCGTCGGTAAGCGCCTGGACCTCCGTCTCGAGCGCGTTGATGCGTTCGACGAGCGGCTGGAGGGCTCGGACCTCGCGCTCGTTGGAGTCCCCCAGGCGGGACAGGAACTTGAACATCGGGCCGCGAGTATAGCCCGATCCCGGCTGCGCTCCCACCATCGTGCTCGGTGCGGGCTCACGGTCCGGCCTCGCGAATGGTCGCGATTCACATGCGGCGTGTGCTGGGTCTCAGAGCGTCCCGAATTCACTCCGGGCGCTGGGTCAGCCGGCCTCGACCATCGGCTTGACTTCGCCGATCCAGCGCTCGAGCGTCTCGCCATCGTACGGGGCCGCCATCTCGGCCAGGAAGGTCGAGAAGCCGATCTCTCGGCAGGCGATCATGCGCTCCGCCAGCTGGTCAGGCGTCCCGACCCAGAATGTGTCGTCGCTCGCGACGTCCGCCATCGGCGTCCGGTTGTGCTCCATCTGGGACTCCCAGACGCGGCGCGCGTCGGCCTCGCTGTCGCGGATGATCGGCTTGCAGCCGACGGTGCGCTCGATCTCGTTCGAATCGCGACCGACGGCATCGCAATGCGCGCGCAGGACGCCGTCCTTGCGCCGCAGCTTCCCGATGCTGCCCATGGCATTCCAGGCATCCGCGTACTTCGCGACGGTGCGCAGCGTCTTCCGCTCGCCGGACCCGCCGATCATGATCGGCAGGCGATGCTGGATGGGCTGTGGCTGGTGACGGAGGCCATCGAATCGGTAGCGGCCACCGGCGGCGGACGTGACCTCCTCGCCGTCGAGGATGGCGCGCATCGCCTCGACCGATTCATCGAGCCAGGTCAGCCGCTGGCCGAAGCCGGTGCCGAACTCGATGCCGTGGGCCGTGTGCTCGAGCTCGAACCAGGCACCACCGATGCCGAGGGCGGCCCGGCCGTCGCTCAGGTGATCGAGGGTCACCGCCGTCTTCGCCACCAGGCCGGGATTGCGGAACGTGTTCGCGCCGACCAGCAGGCCGAGCTGGACGCGACTGGTGACCTTCGCCCAGGCGGCGAGCGACATCCAGCCTTCGAAGATGGGCTGGTACGGGTCTCCGAAGATGGCGTAGACGTGATCCCAGGTCCAGAGCGAGTCGTAGCCGAGCTCGTCGACTCGTTGCGCCGCGCGCTCGAACGATGGCCAGTCCGTGGCCTGGCTCCAGAGGAGAACCCCGAGCTTGACCTCGCTCACCCGCCGGCGCTCACCCGAAAGGGCTCCGGCACCGGCTCGTCGTCATCGTCGGCCTCCTCGTCCCAGAAGGTCATCTCCTCGACCATCTGGACCTCCGAGCTGAAGAGCGCGCCGACGCTCTCGCCGCGATGGATGCGCTTGATCGCCTCACCGAAGAGCGGCGCCACGCTGAGCACCGTGATGCGAGGATCGTCCGCCTCGGGTGGCAGCGGGATCGTGTCCGTGACGATGACCTCGGTCAGCGCGGACTCGGCGATCCGCTCCAGCGCCGAGCCGGAGAAGACGCCGTGCGTGGCGCAGCTGTAGATCGCGCGCGCGTCGGCCGCCTGGAGCGCGCCGACCGCTTCCATCAATGACCCGGCCGTGTCGACCTCGTCATCGATGATGATTGCCGTCTTGTCGCCCACCTCGCCGATGATGTTCATCACCTCGGTGCGATCCTCGTTTCCGAGGCGGCGCTTCTCCACGATCGCCAGCGGTGCCTGCAGCAGCTCGGCGAAGTTCCGTGCCTTCTTCGCGAAGCCCAGCTCCGAGACGACGACGATGTCGTCGAGCTGCTTGGCCTTGATGTGGGCGCAGATCAGGTTGACCGCCGTCAGCTCGTCGACCGGGATGCTGAAGAACCCCTGGATCTGGCCCTGATGGAGGTCCATGGTCAGGACCCGATCGGCACCCGCGACGGTGAGCATGTCGGCGATCAGGCGCGCCGTGATCGGTACCCGGGGCTGGTCCTTCTTGTCGGAGCGGCCGTAGCTGTAGTGCGGAATGACGGCGGTGATGCGTCCCGCGCTGGCGCGCTTGAAGGCGTCGATCATGATCAGCAGCTCCATGATCGAGTCGTTCACCGGGCGACTGGTGGGCTGCACCAGGAACACGTCCTGTTCCCGGACGTTCTCCATCACGCGCACGAAGATGTTCTCGTTCGCGAACTGGAACACCTCGACCTCGCCGAGCTGGGTCTTGAGGTAGCGGGTGATCCGCTCGGCGAGCGGCTTATTGGCGTTGCCGGCGTAGATACTGAACTCGTCGGCGTACACGTCGATCTCCGCGGGGCGGGTCAGGCCCACCGATTCTAGCGGGTGCCCCTCCCATGTGACACCGGACTTGTGCCGGGTCCCGATTGAGCCCGCGGCCCGCTCGATTGGATCGAGAGGCTGTCGGCGCCTGCGACGACGACGTCGGGTGCCGCCGGCGAGGCTGTCTCCGGATTCACCAGGTGACTCGTAAGCGTGGAACTGGAGGGGAAATGGCGGCCGGCCGGCCGGTTCTGAGCGTGTGTGCCTCGCAATTCCGGCGTCCGCCGGTGCGAATGATGGCCTAGCGGTCAGTGGGTGAATGTCTGACCACGATTCGGCATCGATGACGGCTTGCAGTCATCCCGCGAATATGTGGCGCGGATTCGGCCCGCCCAGTCACCGGCGGCGCCACCATGGGCCTATTCGGCTTCGAGGAGCTCCTCGGGAAGGCGGTCATCGACGAAGACGGTGATCGAGACGATGCGGTCGTCCTCCTGGGGCTTCATGACGGTCACGCCCCGGGAGGCTCGCCGGTAGCGATTGATCCCACCGACCTCGGTGCGCAGGATGGTGCCCAGCTCGGTGATGAGCATGAGCTCCTCATCCTCGCGGCCCACGATGCGGATGGCCGCCACGTCGCCGGTATCGGCGTTGAGGGAGTTGGCGATGACGCCGCCCGTGGCGCGATGCTTGACCGGGAAGTCGGCGATCTCGGTCCGCTTGCCGAAGCCCTGTTCCGTGACCACCAGCAGCTGCTGCTCGAGATGCTCGATGACCTCCATGCCGATCACCTCGTCGTCGCCCTTGAGGCGGATGGCCGTGACCCCCTGCGTTCCGCGGCCGAGCGGCCGGACCTCGCGCTCCGTGAAGCGCGCCGCCTGCCCCTTCCTGGTCGCCACGATGATGTCGTTCTGGCCGTCGGAGAGGCCCACCCACTGGAGCTCGTCACCGTCGATCAGGTTGATGGCGATCAGCCCGTTGGCGCGGATCTTGGCGTAGTCCTCGAGCGAAGTCTTCTTGATCATCCCCTTGCGGGTGGCCATCACCAGATAGTGGCCGGGCTCGAACTGCGGGAGGCTGATGATGGCGCTGACGTACTCGCGCTGCTCCACCTGCACGCCCGGCAGGTTGATGATCGGAAGCCCCTTTGCCTGACGCGAGGCGTCCGGCAGCGTGTGCACCTTGGTGATGAAGACGCGGCCGCGGTTGGTGAAGAAGAGGATGTTGTCGTGGGTGTTCGCCACCACGAGGTGGCGCACGGCGTCCTCCTCGCGCGTCAGCATGGCAAGCTTGCCGCGCCCACCGCGCCGCTGGGAGCGGAACGTGTTGATCGGCTGGCGCTTGATGTAGCCACGCTGGCTGAGCGTGACCACGACGTCCTCGGAGGCGACCAGGTCCTCGGCCGTCAGCTCCCGGTTCGCATCGGCCTGGATGCGCGTCTTGCGCTCGTCGCCGTACTTCTTGACGAGCCCCGCGAGCTCGTCCTTGATGACGAGCAGGATCTTCCGCGGGTTCGCCAGCAGGTCCTCGAGCTCGCTGATGAGCTGGATGATGGCCCGGTACTCGTCCTCGATCTTCTTGCGCTCCAGCGCGGCAAGGCGGCGGAGCTGCATCTCGAGGATGGCGTTCGCCTGGACCTCGGTCAGCCCGAACTGCGTCATGAGGGCCGCCCGCGCGGCGTCGACGTCCGCGGCCGCCCGGATGGTGGCGATCACCTCGTCGAGGTTGTCCAGGGCGATCTTGAGCCCCTCGAGGATGTGCGCCCGCTCCTGCGCGCGCGCCAGGTCGAACTCGGTCCGGCGACGCACGATGTCGCGACGGAACGAGATGTAGTGCTCGAGCATCTTCTTGAGGCCGAGGGTCTGCGGCTGTCCGTCGACGAGCGCGAGCATGTTCGCGCTGAAGCTGGTCTGCAGCGGCGTGTGCTTGAAGAGCTGCTGCATGACCGTGTGCGGAGATCCGTCGCGCTTGACCTCGACGACGATTCGCATCCCATCTCTGTCGCTTTCGTCGCGAATGTCGCGAACGTCGGTGATCTTCTTCGTGGCGACCAGGTCGGCCATCTTCTCGATGAGGGTCGTCTTGTTGACCTGGTAGGGCAGCTCGGTGATGACCACCGCCATCCCACCCCGTGCCTCCTCGAAGGCGACCTGGCCGCGAACGATGATGCGGCCCCGTCCGGTCGCGTACAGGTGGCGTATGGCGTCCGTTCGCTCGCGCTCACCGCTGAGCGGGTTGCGTTGCTCCTCGAAGCGGAAGATGGTGCCGCCGGTCGGAAAGTCCGGCCCGGTGACGATCTCGCACAGGTCGTCGACGCTCATCTCCGGGTTGTCGATCAGCGCCCGGACGGCCTCGCAGATCTCGTTGAGGTGATGCGGAGGGATGTTGGTGGCCATGCCGACCGCGATGCCCGAGGAGCCGTTGACGAGCAGGTTCGGCAGCTTGGACGGGAGCACCGTCGGCTGGCGAAGGCGGCCGTCGTAGTTGTCGACGAAATCGACGGTCTCCTTCTCGATGTCGGCCAGCATCTCGTCCGTGATCGAGGCCATCCGTGCCTCGGTGTAGCGCATGGCGGCCGGCGGGTCGCCGTCGACCGAGCCGAAGTTGCCCTGCCCGTCGACGAGCGGGTAGCGCAGGCTGAAGTCCTGGGCCATGCGCACCAGCGTCTCGTACAGGGCCAGGTCGCCGTGGGGGTGGTACTTGGCCATCGCCTCGCCGACGACGCCGGCGCACTTGCGATACGCGGCGGTCGAGCGCAGCCCCATCTCCTGCATGGTGTACAGGATTCGCCGATGAACCGGCTTGAGTCCGTCCCGCACGTCCGGCAGCGCGCGCGCAACGATCACGCTCATCGCATAGTCGATGTACGCGGTGCGCATCTCGTCCTCGATCGCGACCGCTCGGACGTTGCCGACCCTGTCCATCTCCATCGGTTCAGCCGTTCCTCGTCGTTCGTGTCGCGTTTGTCGTGGTGATCACTCGCCTGCCGTGCCCGGCGCCAGCCCATATCGGTCTTTGAGCTCCGCCTTCTGGGTCGGCGTGGCTCCCAGGTAGCGCCCGCGCCCTTCCGCGATGAGCCGATCGTCCGCCCCGCGCACCTCGCCGACCACCTCGTAGATGCGGCGCCGGCGCTCCGCCACGCGACCGATCGCGGTCAGCTCCTCGCCTGGGGTCGCCGGGGATCGGTAGCGGACCGTCATCTGGGCCGTCACCGCCCACGAGTCGTAGCTGGAGGGCGCCCAGGCCATCACCTCGTCGAGCAGCGTGGCGATGATCCCGCCGTGGACCTTGTCGCTCCAGCCGACGTAGTCATCCCCCGCCCGCCAGGCGGCTCGCGCCGTGCCCTCACCGATCTCGATGTGGAGGCGCATGCCGATCGAGTTCTCGGATCCGCATGCGAAGCAGTTGTGATCGGCGAACGCGTATCGGCGGCCGTCCTCGGCCACGATGGAGCGGCTGTCTCCGAGCGTGCGCTCGTCGCTCTCCATGACTACCAGCGATCCGTTCCTTCCTCGGCCTCGTAGTCGGCGGCCCCCCACTCGTCGTCGTCGGAGCTGCGGAGGCACCGGTCTGCGATGGCGAGGGCAAAGGCGTGGCTCACCGCGTATGAATCGCGCAGCATGTTGACGGCCTCTCGGCGGTCGCCCACGCCGTTCGCCTCGAGGAGCTCGCACCATTCGTCGAGCGTGCGTCCGGTCTTCTGGGCCACCTGCCGGAGGTCGGCCACGTGTCGTGATGGCATCGGTCTGACTGCCTTTCAGTGTCGAACGTCAGATGTCGAGGTTGCGCACCTTGCGCGCCTCGCCCCGGATGAAGTCGCGCCGCGGCTCGACATGCTCGCCCATGAGGGTGCTGAACATCTCGTCCGCGGCCTCCGCCGTCCCGACCTCGACACGCAGGAGCGTCCGGGTGTCGGGATTCATGGTTGTCTCCCACAGCTGGTCGGCGTTCATCTCGCCGAGCCCTTTGAAACGCTGCACGGTCACGTTCTTCGTCTTCCCGTCACGCGAGAGCTCCTTGAGTGCGGTGTCGCGCTCCTTTTCGCTCGTCGCGTAACGGGTCACCTTGCCCGTGCTGACCCGGTAGAGGGGCGGCTGGCAGATGTAGAGGTAGCCGTTGTCGATGACCTGCGGCATGTGGCGGTAGAAGAAGGTGAGGAGCAGCGTGCTGATATGGGCTCCATCGACATCGGCGTCCGACAGGAGGCAGATGCGGTGGTAGCGCAGCTTCGCGATGTCGAATGTCTCGCCGATGCCGGCGCCGAGCGCGATGACGAGCGGACGAATCTTGTCCGAGCTCAGCACGCGGTCGAGGCGCGCCTTCTCGACATTCAGCATCTTGCCGAACATGGGCAGGATGGCCTGGAAGCGCCGATCGCGTCCCTGCTTGGCCGATCCACCCGCGGAGTCGCCCTCGACGATGTACAGCTCGCTGCGTGCCGGATCCCGCTCCTGGCAATCGGCCAGCTTGCCCGGGAGCGCCATCCCCTCCAGCGCGCCCTTGCGGATCACGAGGTCACGCGCCTTGCGCGCCGCCTCGCGCGCTCGCGCCGCGGTCAGGCACTTCTCGATCACGCGTCGGCCGTCGGCCGGGTTCTCCTCCAGGTGCTGGACGATGCCCTCGGTCACCACGTTCTGGACGATGCCCTTGATATCGGCGTTGCCCAGCTTCGCCTTCGTCTGTCCCTCGAACTGCGGATCCGTCAGCTTGACGCTGATCACCGCGGTCAGGCCCTCGCGGACGTCATCGCCGGAAAGGTTGGCCTCCTTCTCGCTGAGCGTGCTGGACTTGCGTGCCCACGAGTTGAGCGATGTCGTCAGCGCGGCTCGGAAGCCGGCCACGTGCGTCCCGCCGTCGACGGTGTTGATGTTGTTGGCGAAGGCGATGACGTTCTCGGCGAAGCCGTCGTTGTACTGCAGCGCCACCTCGACACTCGTCGACCCCACGAGGCGCTCCACGTAGATCGGACGGGCGTTCAGCACGTCGCGCCGCCGGTTCAGGTGGCGCACGAAGCTGGTCACGCCACCCTGGAAGAAGAAGTTCTTCTCCGTGTCGGAGCGCTCGTCTCGCAGCCGGATCCAGAGGCCCTTGTTGAGGTACGCCGACTCACGCAGCCGTGTTGTGATCGTGTCCCAGCTGAAGTCGAGCGTCTCGAAGATCTCCGGGTCCGGCAGGAAGAAGGTGCGCGTCCCGTGCTGGCGCTTCCACGCCGGATCGAGGCCGCGGTTGGCCTCGGCCGCGCCGCCGCTCTGCTTCACCGGTCCCTTGGGCACGCCCCGCACGAACTCCTGGGCATGGCGCTTGCCGTCGCGCAGGACCTCGACCCGCATCTCCGAGCTGAGGGCGTTCACCACGCTGGCGCCAACGCCGTGCAGGCCACCGGACACCTTGTAGCCGCCGCCGCCGAACTTTCCGCCGGCGTGCAGTTCGGTCATGATCACCTCGAGGGCGCTCTTCCCGGTCCGATGCCGGTCGACCGGGATGCCGCGTCCGTCGTCGATGACCTCGAGCTTGCCGTCGGCGTGGATATTGACGTCGATTCGGGTGGCCTGGTTGGCCATCGCCTCATCGATGCTGTTATCGACGATCTCCCAGACCAGGTGGTGCAGGCCACGGCCATCCGTCGAGCCGATGTACATGCCCGGGCGCAGCCGGACGGCCTGGAGGCCCTCCAGGACCTCGATGTCCTTGGCGGTGTAGCTCGTCGACGCCCTGCTGCTGCCGCGCGCCTTCGGTGCTCGTTCGACGGTCATGCTGACGGGGGATCCTCGTGGTCGGTCTCGACCGATGGCGCCGCGCCGGTGGCGGTCGTTCCGCCATGCGCGCCGCGGGTGATGATCGAATAGAGCCGGTCAAGCTCCTCGTCCGAGTAGAAATCGATGACGAGGCGGCCGCCGCGGCGCGTCCGCACGATGCCGACCTTCGTGGCGAGGACGCCTCGCAGCTGGGCTTCCAGATCCTGGAGGTCGTGGCTGAGCGCGCCGCGGCGCGCCGCGGGCACCTCCTCTCGCTTGCGGCGGACGAGCTCCTCGGTCTGGCGGACGGAGAGCTGTCGCTCGAGGACGACCGCGAGAACCGCGCGTTGGAGTTCCGGGATGGTGATGGCCGCCAGGGCGCGGCCGTGGCCCTCGCTGATCGCGCCGTCGATGATGGCGGCCCGGGTTTCAGAAGCGAGTTCGAGCAGCCGGAGGGCGTTGCTGACCGCCACCCGGCTCTTGCCGACCTGGCGCGCCACCGCGTCGTGGGTCATGCCGAACCGGTCGATGAGCTCCCTGTAGGCGAGCGCCGTCTCGATGGCGTTCAGGTCCTCGCGCTGGAGATTCTCGATCAAAGCGAGCTCCAGCGAGCTCTCGCCGCCCTCGGTGTCGCGAACAACTGCCGGGATGGTCTCCAGGCCGGCCAGCTTTGCGGCACGCGTCCGCCGCTCACCGGCGATGAGCTGGTACCCACCGTCTGCGAGCTCGCGCACGATGACCGGCTGCAGGACGCCGTGCACGGCGATCGACGCGGCCAGCTCACCGAGCTGTGACTCGTCGAAGCTCGCCCGGGGCTGGTCCGGGTTGCGCTCGATGCGATGCAGCGCAATCTCGAGGACGCGCTGGCCTTCGTCACGTCCCGGGATCAGTGCGTCGAGTCCGCGGCCGAGGCCGAACGTGCGCGCCCCGCGCGTGGGGCTGCTAGCCACGGGCGGCCACCTCGCCGGCGAGTGCGCGATAGGCGTTCGCCCCACGGGATGCAGGGTCGTAGAGCGCGATGGGAAGCCCATGGCTCGGAGCCTCGGAGAGACGGACGCTGCGCGGGACGACGGTCGCGTACACGCTGCCATTCATATGGCGGCGCACCTCGGAAGCGACCTGCGCGGACAGGTTCGTGCGCGCGTCATACATCGTCAGCAGGACGCCGTCGATCTCGAGGCGCGGGTTCAACCCTTCGCGGACCCTTCGAATCGTGTTCACCAGTTGGCTCAGCCCCTCCAGGGCGTAGTACTCCGTCTGTATCGGGATCAGTACCCCGTCCGCCGCAGTCAGCGCATTCACGGTCAACAGCCCCAGCGACGGCGGGCAGTCGATCAATACGCGATCGTAGCGATCATTCAGCTCGGCGAGGCTGGCGGAGAGCCGCCGTTCCCGGTCCACCACGCCAACGAGCTCGACCTCGCCGCCTGACAGCGACGGGGCCGATGGGACCAGATCCAGGCCGTCCACCTGGGTTGTCACGACGAGCTCGGAGATCGGCGTTCGCTCCACGAGTGCGTCGTAGGAGGAGCGTTCTACCGACCGACGGTCGATCCCGAGGCCGCTGGTGGCGTTCCCCTGCGGGTCGAGATCGATGACGAGCGTTCGTGTGCCGGAGAGCGCCAGGAAGGCCGCCAGGTTGATGACCGTGGTCGTCTTGCCGACGCCGCCCTTTTGGTTCGTACAGGCCGTGACCCGGACCACGAGTGCTCCGCTGCGAGTTCACATGTGCTCCCTGATTCTACCAGTTTCAGGCTGTTCGGGCGCTTATCAGCGGCTTACCCGGCACGCCTCATGGACAGGGGGCGATGTTTCACGTGGAATGGTTATCCACAGGTTGTCCACACTCGAGTGACCGAACTGGATCGCCGTATACTTGACCGGCACCAGCCGCTTGCCGCAGGGGTCCGTCCGATCAGCTACATGAGTCCGCTCCTCGCCGTCATCGTCGGGATCGTGCACGCCGGGCTCGCTCCCGTGATCGTCGTCGGAGGCGTGAAGCCGAATCTCGTGCTGGTGGCGGTGGTGCTGGTGACATGCCTCGCCGGGCTCCTTCCCGGCATCACCTGGGCATTCGTAGCCGGACTGACCGCCAACCTGCTGGTCGGCGAGCCCCTCGGGTCCGTGCCCCTGGTGCTGCTGCTCGTCGCGGTGGCGGTCGCTGGCGGCGGCCGCCTGTTCGGCGGCGTCGTCTGGATCTATCCGGTGGCGGCTGCCTCGGTCGGCTCGGTCCTTGCGGACATCGGCTCCCTGCTGGTCTCGCAGCTGGTGACCGAGGCCGCTGCTGCGGCACCTCCGATCGACATCCTGCTGCGCGCTGCGATCCTCAATGCGGCCATCGTCGCGATCCTCCTCTACCCCGCACGCGCGCTCGCGCAGCGCTACGCGCCGGAAGAAGCCCAGGCGTGGTGACCCGATGGCTGATCTGAACGACGGCCGCATCGACCTGCATCGGTCTCGCGCGCGATTCGTCGCGTTCTCGCTGACGGCCGTGCTGCTCCTGCTGGCGCTGGGTGGCCGGCTTTTCCAGCTGCAGGTCGTCAGCGGGGATGTCTATGCCGGCCGCGCGACCGCCGCTCGCACGGTCGACGTGCCGCTGCCGGCGCCGCGGGGCCTCGTCTTCGATCGGGCCGGGCGACCGATCGTGGTGAGCGTGCCGTCGTGGACGGTGAGGATCCGCCCCGCCGATCTCCCGGCCGCCGACCGAACCCGGGTCCTGTCGCGCATCGCCACGCTCACCGGGGCGGATCGCGCGACGCTCCGTGGGCGGCTGGGTGCCTTCACCGGCTCGCCGTTCGATCTCGTCCCGATCGAGCGTGGCGTGAGCCGCGAAGCGGCCCTGCTCATCGGCGAGGAGGCAGATGAGCTGCCCGGCGTGGTGATCGCCGTCGAGCCGATTCGGCGGTACCTCGACGAGGCCGGCGTCGCCGGGGGCCCGCTGCTGTCGCACGTCATCGGCTATACCGGCCCGATCAACCGCGACGAGCTGGAGGCGCGCGAGCGCGACGGCTATCTTCGCGATGACGTGATCGGCAAGGCGGGGATCGAGGCCTCGTTCGAGGAGGAGCTGCGCGGCACCTACGGGATGCAGCTGGTCGAACGCGACGCGTCCGGACGGCAGCTCAAGGTCATCGAGACCATCCGCGAGCCGATTCCCGGCGACAACCTGATGCTCACCATCGACGCGAACATCCAGCGCCTGGCGACGCAGGCGCTCACCTGGGGGATGGACGTCGCCGATGTCAGCCAGGGCGTCACCGTGGTCATGAACCCCCGGACCGGCGAGATCCTGGCGATGGTCTCGCTGCCGGCCTACGACAACAACAAGTTCGCCACCGGGATCAGCACGGCGGACTTCAATGTCTATCTCGCCGATCCGGACAGGCCGCTGCGGAACCACGCCATCACCGACATCTATCCGCCCGGATCGACGTACAAGCTCGTCACCGGGATCGCGGCCATGGAGGAGGGCGTCACGACGGCGAACCGGCAGTGGCCGACGTACGGCTGCTACCAGATCCCGGGCGCTCCCGAGGGCGAGTGCCTGTACGACTGGAACCGTCAGGGCTTCGGCCCCCTCGACATGGTTGACGCGTTCGCCAAGAGCTCGGATACCTTCTTCTACCAGATGGCCGTCCACACCGGCATCGACCCGCTCGCCGAGTGGGCGCACGAGCTGGGCTTCGGCGAGCCGACGGGCATCAGACTGCCATCCGAGGAAGAGGGCATCATCGCCTCGACCGATTGGGCACGCCAGCAGGGCCGTTCGGGGGTCTTCACCGGCGAGCTGGCGCAGGCCGGCATCGGCCAGAACGTGATTGCCGTGACACCCCTCCAGGTGCTCAACGCGTACGCCGCCCTCGCGAACGGAGGCACGCTCATGAGGCCGATGATCGTGCGCGGCGAGACGGACTCCATGGGGGAGCTGATCGAGACGTACGAGCCCGAGGCGCTCCACGAGATCGATGCCAGCGACGCCACCCTGCAGACGATGCGTGTCGGCGCGCGCGAGGTGATCACGTCAGGGCATGCCTACAACATCCGGGATCTCGACCTTCCGGGCGCCCTGTCGGGCAAGACGGGCACCGCAGAGTTCGGCGAGCTGACCGACGAGGGTACGCTCCCGTTCCACTCCTGGTTCGTCGCGTACCTTCCGAGCGCCGCGGGCGCCACGGATGCGGAGCTGGCCATCGTCAGCTTCAACTATTCCGCTGTCGTGCCCGGCAACGTGTCGGCCGAGGTCGTGAAGTACTTCCTCCAGCTCTACTACGATCTCGACGAGGACCTGCGCCTGGATCCGAACGACTTCAGCCTCGTGACGGCGAACTGACCGATGGGCGTCGCGACGACCACCTTCGTCGAGTCGTTCCGGGGACGTGACTGGCGTCACTTCGACGTCCAGCTCTTCCTGTACGTCATGCTGCTGATCGGCTTCGGCGTGGTCATGGGCTACTCGGCCGGGTTCAATGACCCGGCCGGCGGCGGCATGAGCGAGACGGTCAAGACGCTGATCTGGGCCTGCATCGGTCTCACCATCTTCTTCGTGGTGGCCAGCGTCGACTACCACTGGCTGCAGACCCTGGCCGCGCCGATCTACTTCGTCGTGCTGGTCCTCCTGGCGGTGACGATGCTGATCGGCACGAACCTGTTCGGAGCCCAGATGTCCGTGACGGTGGCCGGGCTGGACTTCCAGCTCAGCGAGGTGAGCAAGGTGCTCATGGTCGCCGTCCTGGGCGCCTACCTCGCCGGAAGGCGAGAGCGCATCGGTCGCCTGTCCACCATCGTCGTCGCCGGCGCGCTGATGGCCATCCCGGCGTTCCTGGTCTTCCGCCAGCCCGATCTCGGCACGGCCCTGGTGTTCATCGGCATCCTGGTCGGCATGCTCTTCATGAGCGGGGCAAGCCTGGGCTGGATGGGTCTCCTGGCGGCCGGCATCATCGGCGCAGCGCCGATCGCGGTCAGCATGCTCGCCGACTACCAGCGGCAGCGCCTCTTCTGCTTCCTGGATCCGTCAGCCGATCCGCAGGGCGCCTGCTTTCAGCTCATCCAGGCACTGAACGCAGTCGGCTCGGGGGGCTGGTTCGGCCGCGGCCTCACGGTGGGTGGCGAGGGACAGCGCGGCTACATCCCGGTCCAATCCACGGACTTCATCTTCACGGTCGTGGCCGAGGACCTCGGGTTCGTCGGCGGCGTCGTGGTCCTCGCGCTGTTCGGCCTGCTGCTGTGGCGGATCCTGCTCATCGGCTGGCAGGCGCGCGACGCGTTCGGGATGATGATCGCGGTCGGCCTGGCCAGCATGATCCTGTTCCAGGTGCTCGTGAACATCGGCATGGTGATCGGGGTCATGCCGGTCACCGGCATCCCGCTTCCCTTCGTCACGTACGGCGGCTCGTCGCTGATCAGCCTGCTCTTTGGCATGGGCATCCTCCAGTCGATCCGCATGCGAGCCCACAAGCCGACCCTCTGAGGTTCCATGCCCGCCGCGTATCTCGCACACTGCTCCGTGGCGGCACATGTTCGAGACCATCTCGGCGCGGATGGAACAATGCGCACCCGCGCGCACATTGGGTGGCACGTGTGCGCTGGGAACGGCGGCTCCACGCTCAGCGAGACGCCATCCATGGCAAGCGCGCCGGGTATTGATCACCCAGCGGCACACTGTTCGAGACCAGGTCGCTCGACTTGAACAATGATCGCCCACGCGGACACGAGCCGGCAGAATCGGCCGCCCCGCATCGCTCCATGCTCATCGAGATGCTTCCGGGGCCCCGACTTCCGACCAACGCTCACAGGGCCGCTCGTTGTTCAACTCGCGCCGACGCGCACCGACGCCAGGCCCGGCCAGCGTTCAGCCCGGCGGCTCTGGCCTCGGGACACGATCGACGGTACGCTACTCAGCGATGACAAACCGATCGAACGATGCCGGGCCACGTCAGCGCTGGCAGATCCTCTTCAGTCGCGCCGAGCCCGCGCTCCGGATGCGCCAGGCGGAGCTGGTGTCGGAGCTGGAACGTGCGTTCCGCGAGGCAAGCCTGCCGCTCTCGTACACCCGCGCCCTGAAGCCGAAGCCTCGCATCAAGCTCGCCGCCAACCTGCCGATCGGGCTCGAGCTTCGCGGCGAGGTGGTCGAGGCCTACTTCGACGACCTCGTCCCGGCCGATGCGATTCAGGCCGCCGGGGAGCTGTTTCCCGAAGGGGTCGCGCTGCGCGATGCGAAGGAGGTCTGGCACGGGTTCCCGTCGGCCGCCTCACAGCTGCGGGGCGCCGAATACGAGATCGAGGTCGGCGGCGACGACCAGCTGACGTCCGATGCGCTGCGCGGCGCGGTCGTCAGGCTGCTGGCGACCGACGAGCTGAACGGCATGCGGCGACGTGGCGAGAGCGAACGACGCAGCGACGCCGGCGACCGCGACCTGAGGCCGCTCATCGAGGATGTCGAGGTGCTCGACGTCGACGACAGGGCACACAGCGCACGTCTGCGGACCGTGCTCCAGCTCGATGCCAGCGGTGCCGGTCGCCCGGAGGACGTTGTGAACGCCCTCGACCTGCCGCTGCGCGTGCGGAAGGCGGTCCGCACGCGGCTCCTCTTCGTTGACACTCCCCCGATCGCCCGGTAAACTTCGTCGTCCCGCGGGCTGAGCACTCGGCCCGTTTTGGTGTGCGCCGATCGCGGCGCCATCCTATGAGCAGACCCAGGAGAGAAGCATGTACGCCGTCGTGACGACCGGCGGGAAGCAATATCGCGTCGAGGCCGGCAGCGAGCTCGTGATGGAGCGGCTGGCGGCGGATGCCGGCGCGTCGGTCACGTTCGACCGCGTGCTGCTCGTCGGCGATGGCGAGGCGGTCACCATCGGCACTCCCACGGTCGACGGTGCCAGCGTGAGCGGCACCATCCTCGGCGACGAGCTCGGCCCGAAGCTGATCATCTTCAAGTTCAAGCAGAAGGCGACATATCGGCGGACGCGCGGCCATCGCCAGCACCTCGTCCGCGTCCGGATCGACGAGATCAACGCATCGGGCAAGAAGGCGAAGGCCGGCAAGGCCGCGACGGGCAAGGCCGAAGCGGGCAAGGCCGAGGCCGACAAGGCCGGAGCCGATGCACCCGCGAAGGCGGCCGCGACGAAGAAGCCGGCTCGCGCGCGAGCGACGACATCCAGCAGCGCCAAGGCCGATGCGCCGGCGAAGCCGGCGACACGACGCCGCAGCCCCGCCAGGAAGGCCGGGTCGAAGGAGTAACCAGATGGCACACAAGAAGGCCGGCTCGTCCAGCAGGAACGGGCGAGACAGCGCCGGCAAGCGACTCGGCGTCAAGCGCGGCGACGGACAG
>JBQTHZ010000153.1:0-3511 GCA_052388515.1 Chloroflexota bacterium
TCGCCGATGACCGCCAGCAGCGTGGGGTACACCATTGCGGTGCCGAGTCCGAGCAACGCGGCCGCGCCGGCTGAGACGCCGAAATCATCGCCGGTGGCGAAGAGGGCGATCGCGACGGCCTGCACGAACATCCCGGTGACGATGAGCCCCTTGCGGCCGATCCGGTCCGATAGGGCACCGGTGGCCAGCTGTCCGAGCCCCCAAACCCCCGGATAGATGGCGGCCAGCATCGCGATCTGGGCAATCGACAACCCGGTTGCCGCGAAGTAGAGCGGAAGCAGCCCCCATGCCATGCCGTCATTCAGGTTGTTGACCAGTCCGGCCTGGCACGCTGCCGAGAGTGCTCGCTCGCGGAAGCTGGTGTCCACGAAGACGCGGCCGGCCGTCGAGCGCGGCAGCGAGGGTCGCGTGGCGGCCTCATGCTCGGCGTGCGACCGTGTCTCTCTCACCAGCAGGACCGACGCGGACAGGCCGAGCGCGGCATAGGCGACCCCGAGCAGGAATGGCGCGGGCCGCAGCCCGTACGCCTCCGCCAGCAGGCCGGTCGCCAACGCCGTCAGGGCCATGGCGCCGTAGCCTGCGGCCTCGTTGAGACCCATCGCCAGGCCTCGACGAGCCGGGCCGACCAGGTCGATCTTCATGATCACGGTCGTCGACCAGGTGAGGCCCTGGTTCACGCCGAGCAGCGCATTGGCCAGCACCACCCACTCCCAGCCGGGCGCCCAGATGAGCAGCAGGGGGACCGGCAGCCCGATGAGCCAGCCCGCAATGAGCACCGGCCGCCGGCCGAATCGGTCCGAGAGGAGACCTGCCGCAAGGTTGGTGAATGCCTTGACGACGCCGAACACGACGATGAACGTGAGGGCGCTGGTGGCGGCCGCGAGGCCGAACGCCTCTTCCGCCAGCAGGGGCAGGACGACGCGCTCCTGCCCGATCAGGCCGCCCACGAGCGCATTGATGGCGACGAGCAACGCGAATTGGCCGACGTTGGCGCCCAGACCCAGGGTCGGGGCCGACGGGCGCTCCAAGCTCAACCGGCGCCTGTCAGTCCGGTTCCTCGATGCTCGGCGAGCTCGGATGGGCTCCCCGCGAAGACGGCTGGCCGCGAACCGTCGCGCTCGAGCAGGCTGGCGGCGGTCATCGCGCGTTCCCCGTGTCCGCACATCACGACCGGATCGCTCGGGGCCACGTCCCGGCCCCGCTCCGCGATGCTGCCCAACTCGATGTGGACGGCATCCGGCACGTGCCCGGCCAGAAATTCGCTCGCTTGCCGCACATCGAGGATGGACGCATCCATCGGCGGTGTCGTGCTGAGCTCGATGCGCTGCTCCGTGAAACCCGCGGCCCGCCAGGACTCCATTCCACCGTCCAGCTCGCCGATGAGCCGCTCGAAGCCGATCTTCAGGCACTGCTCGACCAGGTCGCCGCGATCCTGCCCAGGATCGAGGACGAAGACGAGGTCGCGATCCGGCCCGACCACCCAGCCGAGCCAGGAGGCGAAGGCCGGACGCAGGGCAATCGACACTGCACCGGGGATGTGGCCGACCGCGAAGGAGACGATCGGCCGCCCATCGATGACCTGCGCGCCGTCCCGCACCGCGTCCTTCACCTGCCCGGGAGGAAGCGGAGCGAGCGTGGGGAGACGCTCGCCATATGTGCGCGGCCCACGGCGGTTCACCTCGCGCAGCGTGAGGAAGTACCGCGGGAAGGTGCCGAGGCCGTCGGTCAGCAGTCGAAGGAACGTGTCTTCATCGGCGGCGGCCAGCAGCGGATTCGAGGCGCGTTCGCTGCCGATGGTCGTGGTCCGCTCGCCCGTGCCTGGAGCCGAGCAGAACGAGCCGGCTCCGTGAGTGGGGTAGACGGGCAGGTCGTCCGGCAAGGGCCTGATGCGGTCACGGAGGGCTCGAAAGAGCGCTCGTGCCAGCGGTTCCGTCTGCTCGGGGTCGATGAGGTCGGTACGGGCCACGCCGCCGACGATGAGCGCCCCGCCGCTGAACAGGGCGACCGGCCTGGAGCCGTCGAGGACGAGATAGGCCAGGTGCTCCGGGGTATGCCCGGGTGTGCCGATGGCCCGGAGCGTCAGTCCACCGAGATCGACCTCCTCGTCGTACTCGAGTGGTCGATGCGGGAACTCGACGTGACCACCGGACGGCGCCAGGACCTGCGCCCGGATGCGAGCCAGCTCGAGACTGCCAGTGACGAAGTCGGCGTGGAGGTGGGTCTCGAGGCTGAACGCGAGCCGTAGCCCATGCTTCTCGGCCCAGCGACGGTACGACCGAACGTCACGGACGGGATCCACCACCAGCGCACGGCCATCGCCGAGATCGACTCCATACGAGGAGTTCCCGAGACCCGCGTCGACGAATGGGGTGATCATGCGAAGTCGGTTCCTCGGGCAAGGTCGTCATCGGCAACGATAGCTTGCCGTGTTTCGCAAGGCACCATCATCGTCGGCGCCCTCGCGGCCGTGCTGATGATCGCAGCGGTCGTCGCCTTCGCGCGCCAGGACTGATCCGGATAGGACAGGGGGGTATGGTATATTGAGTCGTGAGACACGCCAGGAGAGATCGACATGGCCGGATACAGCCTGAGTCGCGACGACTATCTGAAGCGGCTGCGGCGCATTGAAGGACAGGTACGCGGGTTGCAGGGCATGGTCAGTGACGATCGCTACTGCATCGATATCCTCACGCAGGTGTCGTCAGTGACGAAGGCCCTGCAGGGCGTCGCGGTCGGCCTCCTCGATGAGCACATGCGTCACTGTGTCATGGAGGCCGCGGCCCAGGGCGACGATTCGAAGGTGTCCGAGGCGACCGCGGCGATCGAGCGCCTGATCCGTTCCTGATCGTGATTCAGCTATGACAAGCACACCCATCGACGGCCCACTGCAGATCCTCTCACTCGACGTCGAGGGGATGACCTGTGCGTCGTGCGTCAACCGCATCGAGCGGTATCTCAACAAGGTCGAGGGGGTGACGGGGGCTTCCGTCAACCTGGCCACTGAGCGTGCGAGGGTGACGTTTGACCCGTCGGCGGTTGGCATGAGTGACCTCGTGGGGGCCGTGGAGCGCGCCGGCTATAACGTTCGGCCCCAGCCAGCGGCACCTCCTGCCGACCCAACCTTGGCGCCTTCGACGGCTGCAACGCCCTCCTCGGCGACCCAGTCCGATGCACATGACGCCATGCGCGAACGCGAGATCGCTGACCTGCGTCGCAAGTCCTTCGTCAGCATCGGCGTCGGCCTCGTGATGATGGCCATCATGTACCTGCCGCTGGGGCTGGACATGCTGCTCGTCGCCCCGCTGCTCCTGATCGCCGCTGCCATCGTCCAGTTCTGGGCCGGTGCCGTCTTCTACCGCGCGACGTGGGCGGCGGCCCGTCATGGCGCAACCAACATGAACACGCTGGTCGCGGTGGGAACCAGCGTGGCCTTCGGGTACAGCGCCTTCGTCACGCTGTGGCCGACGCTGGCCACCGAGTTGGGCTTTCCGTACTACCTCTACTACGAGAC
>JBQTHZ010000154.1:0-9304 GCA_052388515.1 Chloroflexota bacterium
ACGAGCCGGCGCCAGGGCTCCTCGACCGCAGCATCCGCGCGACGGTAGGACTCGGCGAGGATCGTGATGGGATGGACGGTCGGCACGCCGGACGATTGCTCGATCTGCCAGCGGCAGGTCTCCGAGTCGCAGGCGGCCCGCGCGGCGCCAGAGGCCCGCACCGCTGCGAACAGCGGCGCGCCCACGTCCTGCGCGATCTGCCAGCGCTCGGCCTTGAGCCCGTACGTGCCCGCCGCACCGCAGCAGTCGTGGTCGGAGTCGACCGCTCGCAGCCCGGGCACCAGTGCGAACAGGTCCATCGCCGGCGTGCCGACGCCGTGCGATTTCAGCTGGCAGGGCGGGTGGTACGGCAGCGGCTCGGCGATCGGCGCAAAGCCGGTATCCAGCTCGGCGCGGTCGTGGAGATCGACCAGCAGCTCGCAGATGTCCCAGGTGGCATCGGCCACGGCGGTGGCATCGGCGTCGGAGAGGTCGAGCATCTCGCGGTACTCCGCCTTGAGCGCATGGGTGCAGGAGGTCGAGGTGCCGACGATCCGGTACCCGGCGCGCGCGAACTCGGCGAGCGAGGACACGTTGCGGCGAGCCTTGCGCCGGGCATCCTCGTAGAGCCCGTTCGAGATGAACGGCAGGCCGCAGCATTCCTGGCGCGGCACGATGACGCTGAAGCCGTTGCGCTCGAGGATCTCGACCGCGTCCCGACCGAGGTCGGGCTCGAAGGCGTTGACCGCGCAGCCGTGGAAGTAGGCGACGGTCCTCGACGGATCCGGGGTGGAAGGCAGTGCGGTTGCGCCACCGCGACCCTTCCACCACGAAGCGAACGTGCGGCGGGCGAAGGTGGTCAGCGGACCTCGCCGATGCACTCCGAGCAGCTTCTCCCCCATCCATCGTGCCATCCGGTTCTTCAGGCCGAAATTGGCCAGCGGCGAGAGCGGCACGCCGAAGCGCGCGATCAGGTCGGTGTCGCTGATGATCCGGTTGCGCAGGCTGGACCCGCGCTCCTCGACGATGGCAGCGCGGGCGCGGTTGTTGGTCTCGGCGATGAGGACGCCGGCCGGGCAGGCGCGGGTGCAGATCCCGCAGCCCGAGCACAGGTCGACGGTGTGATCGGGCGCGTCCGGGCCCACGCCGGGGACGCGAAAGCGCTGCGCCTGCGGCCCGACGTACTTCGGCCCGGGGAAGTCATCGGTCACGCGGGCGACCGGGCAGACGGTCGTGCACACGTTGCACTTGGTGCACGCATCGGTGCTGAACGGCGGGAACTCGCGAGCTGCCGCGTCGTGGAATGTCATGCGGCCACCGCCCCGGGCGCCGCGAGGGACCGGGCCGCGCGATGGGCGCTCGCCAACGCCACGCCGTCGCCGCACCGCTCGTCGAGGTAGTGCATGCCCGGCAGCGCGGCGCCGATGACCCGCACGTTCTCCATGTCCGCCGGCGCGAGCGTCGCGTCCACCTCGATCCCCGCCGCCTCGAGAGGATGAGGTTGCAGGGGATCGTCGCTGAACCAGCGCTCGCGCGGGGGCGCGGTTACCGGCAGGTTGAAGACGCGCTCGGTCAGCGTCCCGTCGTGGTGCGCCCGGATGCCGGCACCACCGATACCGCCGCTGGCGAGGACGAACGCATCGGCGCCGATGCGAAGCGTGCGGGAGGCCGCCTCGGTGTGGATCGCCGTGACCCTGGTGCCCGTCTGCTCGACTCCGACGACGTCGAATCCGATCTGCACCCGTCCATGGTGACCGAGGATGCGGCGTCGAAGGGCCTCGAACAGTCGGAGGCCGGGCACCGATGGCGGGAGGCTCGCCATCTCGAATACCCGGTGGTCGAGCGCTCGTTCCACGTCGGCGTGCACGTCAGCATGCGCGTCGAGCCCGAGCACGGCCGGCACGCCGATGCGCCATGCCCCGGCGGGGATGGCGCCCGCGATGGCCGCCAGAGCCCGAGCACGCCAGGCGGGGTCCTCGAAGAGTCTCGCCAGGACATGCGGAGCGACGTTGTGGAGCTGTTCCAGTCCGGGCAGGTCGACATCGACCGCGCGGATCTCGTTCGGTCCGCCGGGCCACGATGCGTGGCGGAGGTTGCGAGCCGCATAGCCTGCCCAGGCATCGCGGTAGCGCGCGAAGCCGACCAGAAGCAGTCCGGCGTCGTCCCAGGCCTCGCGCGCGGCGGCCTGGGCGGAAGGCAGGATAGCCGCAGGGCGGAGCGCGCCGATCGCCGTGGGGATGCTGGTGAGCGGTGCGTCCAACGATCCCCCGTGGAGCACGCCCTGGGCCTCCGTTCGGACGAGGTGGGCCGCCACCGCGGCCTCCGCATCGGCGGCGAGGAGGCCGTACGGGTGGCCGTCGACGTCGGCCAGCAGCCGAATGCCGTCGCGGGGCGTTCGGGCGCCGGCCGGCGCGGCCACATCGAGACCCCCGTGCGTCCAGTGCGTGGTCGCCATCCCCTTTGCGGCGAGGAAGATACGGGCACCGCGCTCGGCCAGCTCCGCCGCGCAGGAGAGGCCCGCCAGGCCGGCACCGATGACGGCCACGTCAGCCTGCGGCACGCTCGGCCTCTGGCGTGGCCCCCGGCGCATCGGCGAGATCCCCCACCGCCAGGGTGCCGCGGAAGATGCCGGCGGTCAGCCACAGCTCGGCGAGCTGGTCGCCCCACGCGATCGACCGCGTGCCGCGAAAGCGCTCGGCCATGAAGCCGCGCAGGGATGCATTGGCTGCGCCCGCGCGACGAGCATCGAGGACGGCGGCCGCGCGCGGCATGCAGAACGCACCCTGGCAGGGACCCATCCCCAGCCGGGTCGTGCGGCGCAGGTCGTCGAGCGACGAGTCGCCTCGCTCGTCGAGCGCGTGGTCCAGTCGTCGCTGGGTGACGAGCTCGCATTCACAGACCAGGTCGGCGTTGCCGCCTCCCTCGGCCTCGAGGGCCGCCAGGCGATCGCCGAGCCAGTACGGCGTGCCGGTCGCCGGCGCCGGCAGCGGCTCGTCGGCGGTCCGGCACGGGGCGTCGACGTCCAGGGCGGCCGCGACCGCATCCACGGCGTCCCGAGCCATGAGCCGGTACGTCGTGAGCTTACCGCCGACGATGCTCCACATGCCTCCGACGCCGTCACGCCGGCCGTGATCGATGACGTGATGCGCGCGGCTGATCTCACGCGACTCGTCGTGGTGCGGCTCCCCCAGGTCGGCGGCATCGTAGAGGGGCCGTGAGCCGGCGTACGCACGCAGCACGCGGGCGGCGCTGATGCCCGGGACCAGCCGTTCGCCGTCCCGAAGCAGCGCGTCCACCTCGTCGCGCGTGACGTGCGCGTCGTCGGGATCCGGCACAGTGATGTCGGTGGTGCCGAGGATGCAGACCGTATGCACCGGCACCAGGATGTCGCCGTCGCCGGAAGGCGCCAGGCGATTGATGACCGCCGCGGTCATGCGCCGGTTGAGGATGAGCATCGACCCCTTGCCAGGGCTCATGGCGAGCGTGGCACCGGCGAGCGCGGCCACCTTCCCGGACCACGCCCCGGCGGCCGACACCACCGCGCGGCATGCGATCGAGGACTCCTCGCCGCTGTGCTCGTCCCGCACATTGACCGCGGTCAGCGCACCATCGGTCGCGCGCTCGAAGCCGATGACCGCCGTATAGCGGTGTGCCTCCGCGCCGTGCTCCCGGGCGCTGGCCAGGTTGGCGTCGACGAGCTCCCACGGCTCGAGCGATGCGTCCGGCACCCGGTAGGCCGCGCGAATCTCGCGAGAGAGCAGCGGCTCGGCCCGGAACAGGTCGTCGAGCGCGACCGGCTCGGCCTCGATGCCGGCTGCCGCGCAGGCCGCGGGGAAGCGATCCAGGTAGTCGTCGGGGTCATCGGGCGTGGCCACGAAGAAGCCACCGGTCGGCTCGATGGTGGCCGGTGCGATCCGGCGCAGCACCTCGTTCTCCTCGATGCAGTGGCGCGCGGAGATCGGATCGCTTTCCACGTATCGGGCCCCGGAGTGAAGCAGGCCGTGGTAGCGGCCGCTCGTGCCGGAGGTGAAGTCGCCCCGCTCCACCAGGAGCGCGCGGAGGCCGCGCATGGCAAGGTCGCGCAGCACGCCCGCCCCGGTGGCGCCGCCACCGATGACGACCACGTCCACCTCGGCAGGCGTGCTCACCGCCGCTCGCCCCGCAGGAGTGGCAGCGCGCCGCGTAGGTAGTCCCACCCGGATGCGACGGTGAGCACCGTCGCGACGACCATCAACCAGAAGCCGGCCACCTCGACGCCCGGCCCGATCCCAGTGCCCGCAAGCGGGCCGCCGGTGAGCGCGTCGTACGCGATGAGCAGCACGCCCATGCCGACGAGCGTCGTCAGCGTCTTCGCCTTGCCGAGCGGCCTGGCGGCGATGACGACGTTCTCCGCGGCAGCCATCTGCCGTACCCCGCCGATCACGAGCTCACGAACCAGGATGGTGGCCACCATCCAGGTCGGCAGCAGGTCGACCTCGACCATCGCGATCAGCACGCCGCCCACGAGCACCTTGTCGGCGGTGAGGTCCATGAAGACGCCGAGGGGCGACACCTCTCCGCGGGCGCGCGCCACCCAGCCGTCGAGGAAGTCGGTCAGGCCGGCGAGAAGGAAGAGCACGACGGCGATCATCCCCAGCCCGGGGCTCCCGATCAGGATGAGCGCGATGATGACGGGCGTGGCCAGGATGCGTGCGATCCCCAGCAGGTTCGCCGGTGAGCCGATGCGCGCGGCCGGGCGCACCCCGTTCACGTGACCAGCTCCATGGCGTGGCGAACCTCGGCGGCGGTCGAGAGATGCTGCGCGCGTGTCGCCAGCCCGACCAGGTCCGCCTTCGCACGCTCGCCGATCGCGCGCTTCACTGCGCCGAACGCTCGGGGCTCCATGCTCAGCTCGTCGACCCCGAGCCCGACCAGCACGAGCGCGCCGACCGCATCGCCGGCCATCTCGCCGCACACAGCCACCTCGCAGCTCGTCCCGGCCGCCGCGTCCACCACGCGGCCGATTGCTCGCAGCACAGCGGGATGCAACGGGTCCTGGCGCGTTGCCAGCGCCGCGTTCGAGCGGTCGGCGGCGAGCAGGTACTGGGTCAGGTCGTTGGTCCCGATGCTCATGAAGTCCACGAGGGCTGCGAGCCGGTCGGCGAGCCGCACCGCCGACGGGATCTCCACCATGATGCCGACCCGGGGATGCGGCGCGTCGGGAACGGCCGCGCGCGCATCGCCGACGAGCCGCAGCACGAGCTCGAGGTCTTCCTCGTCGGCGACCATGGGCGCCATGATCGACGCGCGCTGGCCGACCTCGGCCGATGCACGCAGGATGGCGCGCAGCTGGGTCGGCAGCAGCTCGGGATGGCGCGCCGCCAGGCGGATGGCCCGCACGCCCAGGAACGGGTTGGCCTCCGGCTCGAGCGGCAGGTACGCGATCGGCTTGTCGCCGCCGATATCGGCCAGGCGGAAGACGACCTCACGTCCGGCCGACACCCGAAGAACCTCCGCGTATGCCGCAGCCTGTGCCGCCTCGTCGGGGGCGGCGGAACGTCCGGCGAAGGCGAACTCGGTGCGAAACAACCCGATCGCCTCGGCTCCGGCGGCGAAGGCTCCCGCGGCCTCCGCAGGCTCCCCGATGTTCGCCGCGCAGATGACCCGGTGCCCGTCCGCCGTGGCGAGTAACGCCGTCGCCATGGCGGCGTCGGTCGCCGCGCGCTGGCCCGCGGCCGTCGCAGCTACCGCCAGGCGCGCCACGGACTCCCGGTCCGGGTCGAGGTGGACGATCCCGGCATCACCGTCGACGCCGAGCTCGAGCGCCCCGGCGGCGGCCTCGCACGCGCCCGCGACACCGACCACCGCAGGGATCCCGAGCGAACGGGACAGGATGGCGGCGTGCGAGGTCCGCGAGCCGCCTTCGAGCGCGATGCCCGCGAGGAGCGCCCGATCGAGCTCGACCGTCACCGACGGCGGCAGATCGTGCGCCACGACCACGGATCGTCGCGCGAGCCGGGGCGCCTCGGCGCCGGTCGCGATGCGTGCGATGCGCGCTGCGACATCGCGCACGTCCGCGCCCCGAGCCGCGAGCGTCTCGTCGTCGATGGCCTCGAACTGGGCCGCTACCGACTCACCGGCAGCGACGATGGCCGCGCCCTTGTCGGCACCCGCCGCAACCCGTTCATCAGCCGCGCCGAGCAACGCGGGATCGGCCGCCATCAGGGCCTGGGCCTCGAGGATCCCGGCCTCCGCCTCCCGTCCCTCAACGCGCAGCCGCGCTGCGAGCGCGCCGACCTCGGCGGCGGCAGCGGCGGACGCATCGGCCAGCGACATGCCGGTCCCGGCGCCGTCGACCGCCGCGCGGTAGATCCAGGGCGCCGCAACGACTGCCCCGGGCGCGGCGGGCGTTCCTCGCAGTGCACGTGTCATGCGTCATCGATCGCTTCGCCGAGGCCGGACGAGACGAGCCCGGTCAGGTGCGCGACGGCCTCGTCGGCGTCGGAGCCCTCCGCGACGATCCGGATCCGGTGGCCGGCCGACACCGCCAGACCCATGACGCCCAGCACGCTCTTCGCGCTTGCCGAGCGCGTCGCGTCGCGCGTCAGGTTCATGATGGTCACCTCCGACGTGAAGCCCGCCGACGCCCGCACGAACGTGGCTGCGGGGCGGGCGTGCAGCCCGGACGGGTTGCGGACCTCGACCTCGGCATCAGCCATTGGAGCTCACCGCCTCCTTCTGGCCGATCCTCCGCTCGGTCCCCGCTCGCAGCCGGCCGATGTTGTCGGCATGGGCGGCCGTCACCAGCAGGCCGGATGCAACCGCATAGCCGATGGCCGGGATCGTGGCCGCGCCGATGCCCGCCAGCAGGGCGGTGATGACGGCAGCGCCGAGCGCACCCACGATCGAGCCGAGCGACACGAAGCGCGTCCGCCAGATCACGACCGCCACGATCGGCGCAAGGATCGGAATCGTCCAGATGCTCAGGGCGCCCAGGGCGCCGGCCGACGTGGCAACCCCGCGCCCGCCCGTGAAGCCGATGAAGACGGACCAGTTGTGGCCAACGATGGCGGCGAGACCCGCCACCGCGGCCGCCCACCCGACCATCGGGTCAGCGGCGAACAGGAGGCGCGCAAGGAGCACGGCCGCCACCCCCTTTGCCACGTCGAGCACGAAGACCGTGGCCGCCGCGCCCGTGCCGAGCGTTCGCAGCGCGTTCGTCGCGCCCGTCCGGTGCGACCCGTGCTCGCGCAGGTCGATCCCCTTCGTCAGCCGACCCACGATGAGCCCGATCGGGATGGCGCCGAGCAGGTAGCCGAGGACCGCGGAGAGCAGCAGGCTCATCACCGGCCCTCGAGCTTGTTCATCGTGGCCGCCTCGTCGGCGGCCGCCAGCACGCCATCGATCGCATCAGCGGCGGAGGCCTGCACGGCGGCCACGAAGGTGCCCTCCACCAGTGGCCCGCGCGAGATGCGCACGCGCCTCGCAACGTCAGGCTCGAGAAGCTCATCGATGGCGGTGACAGTCGCGAGGACGGCGCTGCCGAGATCGGCGAGGACGACCACGCCGGCACCCGCATCGGCCGCGACGATGGCATCGGCGATCCGCGTCGCATCGGTCCCGATGCTCCCGTCCTCGAGGCCCCCTGCCGCAACCAGCAGCGGGCCGTCCGCGGGAAGATTGGCCAGGCGTGCCACCAGGCGCACGGTGGCATCGGCCAGCTCGCCGGAGTGCGAGACGACCACGATGCCGACCGCCGCCGAGGTTCCTTCGGTCATGCGAGGTGAGTCTCCGTGGCGAGGTGGACCGGGACCGGAGCCAGGATGGCTCCGGTCCATCGGCCCGCTGGCTTCACGCGAAGCCTAGTGCTCTTCCCAGTCGAGCGCGCGCTGCACGGCCTTCTTCCAGCCGCGGAAGAGCTTCTCGCGCTTCTCCTCGTCCATCTGGGGCTCGAACCGACGATCGAGCGCCCAGTTCTTGGTGACGTCACCGGTGTCCTTCCAGAACCCGACCGCCAGGCCGGCGAGGTAGGCAGCCCCCAGGGCCGTCGTCTCGGCGACCTCCGGGCGCTCGACCGCGACGCCCAGGATGTCGGCCTGGAACTGCATCAGGTCGTTGTTGACGACGGCGCCGCCGTCCACCTTGAGCTCCTTGAGGGTGACACCGGAGTCGGCCTGCATGGCCTCCAGCACTTCGCGCGTCTGGTAGGCCATCGAATCGACGGTCGCCTTGGCGATGTGCTCGATCGTCGAGCCACGGGTGAGGCCCACGATCGCGCCGCGAGCGTACTGGTCCCAATACGGCGCGCCGAGGCCCACGAAGGCGGGCACCATGTACACGCCCTCGGTGTCGGAAACCTTGCCGGCCAGCTTCTCGACGTCGGCCGAGCTGGTGATGACCTTGAGCCCGTCGCGGATCCACTGCACGGCCGCGCCGGCGATGAAGACCGATCCCTCGAGCGCGTAGATCACCTTTCCGTCGTAGCCCCACGCGATGGTGGTCAGCAGGCCGTTCTTGCTCGGGACGGCCTCCTCACCGGTGTTGATGAGCATGAAGGCCCCGGTGCCGTAGGTCTGCTTCGCCATGCCGGGCTCGAAGCAGGCCTGTCCGAACGTGGCCGCCTGCTGGTCGCCGGCGCAGCCGGCGATCTTGAGCGAGCCACCGAGCAGGGTCGTCTCCCCGTACACCTCGCTGGACGGACGCGCCTCGGGCATCATCGCGCGCGGCACGTTCATGATCCCAAGCAGCTCGTCATCCCAGTCGAGGTCGTGGATGTTGAACAGGAGCGTGCGGCTGGCATTCGAGTAGTCGGCGACGTGGACGCGACCCTCGGTCAGGCGCCAGATGAGGAAGCTGTCGACGGTGCCGAAGAGCAGATCGCCTGCCTCCGCCTTCTCCTGCGCGCCGGGGTTGTTCTGGAGGATGTGGCGGATCTTGGTGCCGGAGAAGTAGGCATCGATCGGGAGCCCCGTCTTGTCGCGGAACTTCTGCTCGTGGCCCGCCGCCTTCAGCTCGTCGCAGTAGCCGGCGGTGATGCGGCTCTGCCAGACGATCGCGTTCTGCACCGCCTTCCCGGTGTTCTTGTCCCAGACGACAGCGGTCTCGCGCTGGTTGGTGATGCCGATGGCGGCGATGTCGTCGGGCGAGGCCCCTGCATCGGCGATGACCTGCTTGGCCACCGCCATCTGGGAGTCCCAGATCGCCTCAGGATCGTGCTCGACATGGCCCGGCGATGGATAGATCTGCGGTAACTCCTGCTTTGCTGTCTTGTGGATGGTGCCGTCGGCGTTGAAGAGGAAGGCTCGGCTGGAGGTCGTTCCCTGGTCGAGGGCAAGGACATACTTGG
>JBQTHZ010000155.1:0-31603 GCA_052388515.1 Chloroflexota bacterium
CTCCGGAGCCGCAGCCGCAGCCCGACGAGAGCACGGCCACGGGCAGGTCGGAAACGGCCGGTGCGACGACCTCGGCGTGCATCGGCTTGGTGGCCTTGGCGATGCGCTGTGCATGCCATCGGCGACGAACTGGGTGGATGTGAGGGAGATGTCGGTCAGGCCGGCGTCCTGCACCCGTCCCGGTGGCCGCCTGTGCCGCTGCGGCGGCGTAGCGCTCGCGGACCGTCCCGTGGATCTGATCGGCCACGGCGATTCCCCTTGCTTGAAGGTCAGGCGACCTGGACGAGGCCGGCCAGGCTGGCACCGATGGCGGACCAGCGGCGGCTGAAGTCGGGCGAGAGCGAGTAGACGATGTTCGTGCCCTGGCGCTGACTGGTCACCACGCCGGCGTCGCGCAGCACCTTGAGGTGATGGCTGATCGTCGGCTGGCTCACCGTGCAGCACTCGCTGAAGTCGCAGGCACAGACGCCCTCGTTGTCGACGAGCTGCCGCACGAACGAGAGCCTGACCGGATCGGCGAGCGCCGAGAGCAGCTGCACGTCGGGATCGAGGGCTTTCATGTGCGGCGCAGTATATTGATCCACGTCCATATTGACAAGCATCGATATCTTGAATAGCGTCGTCGGTTGACGGACACGAAACGAGGACATGAACCGATGGACCTGGTCACGGAGCTCCTGGTTTCAGCACACGAGGCCGATCTCCGGCGAGCCGCGCAGTCTCGACGACTCCAGCACCTGATCGCGACCTGTCGGCGGCGGCTGCTCGGCTTCCTGCCGATCGGCGAGGCCTGCACGCCCTGCCCTACCTGATCAACGACGCGACCTGGTCAGACGGAAGGGAGGTGATGACGATGCGACGCAACGATGGCTGCTGCGACGGCGGCTGCTGCGACGGCGGCTGCTGCGAAGCGACGGGCGGCGCCTGCTGCTGATCTTCCCTTCGGCCTCTCGATGTGCCGATGCGTAGGCGCCCGAGGCCGATCGGCGGCGCGATTCCCGCATGCCGTGAACGACCTGCGAGCCTGAGCCTCGCCGTGCGGCGCTCCTCGGGCTCGCGAGGCGGTCATCGATCGTGGGAATCGCGCCCGCCCCGGCGTTCCGACGTCGCGACCTCGATGGGTCGAGACGACCGCGGATCGCACCATCTTCTTGCCGTGGAATTGACTCGGCCGATCAAGGATGCGGCCGTGGCGATGAACATCGGACATCGGATCCAGGTGGCAGTCGAGTGCGAGTGCGGCACGACCGTGGGGGCCAGTGACGAGGCGGAGCTGTTCGACGAGTTTTCGAGCACATCGCCGTCGCGCACGAATCGATGATGCGGCGCGAGACGCTCGTGCTGCTGGCGGAGGCTTCTCGGCCGCAGGTCCCGCGAGCGACCCCATGAGGCGAGTCGAGCGAGTACTCTTGCGCGCGGTGCACTCGACGGTGGAGGGGCCATCGCTCCCGTGCTCCCATACGGGGTCGCCACGCGCTCATGCGCCTGCCATTCATTCCTCGCGAGGAGAAGTTCTTCGAGCTGTTCGTCGAAGACGCCAACAACGTGCTCGCCGGTGCCCGCCTGCTGGCGGAGTTCTTCCATTCGTACGACCAACGCGAGCGCCTTGCCAGCCAGCTGCGTGATCTCGAGCGCAAGGGCGACGGGCTCAGCCACGACATCGGGCACAAGCTGGAGCACACCTTCGTCACGCCGTTCGACCGAGAGGACATCCACCAGCTGATCAGCCGCCTCGACGACGTCCTCGACTTCATCGAGGAGGTGGCGGACACCTGCATCCTCTTCAAGATCGAGGCGCCGACGCCGACCGCCAGCGCACAGGCGGAGATCGTCGTCCAGCAGTGCGAGGAGCTGGTCCGCGCACTCGAGAAGCTGAAGGGCTTCAAGAACGTCTCGCCGCACTGGATCGAGATCCATCGGCTCGAGAACGAGGGTGACCGGATCGCTCGACGGGCGATCGCCGACCTGTTCACCAATGGCGCCGATGCGATCCACATCATCCAGTGGAAGGACGTGTACGCGCTTCTGGAGGACACCATCGATGCCTGCGAGGATGCCGCCAACGTGATCGAGCGGATCGTCGTCAAGCATGCCTGAGGGCTTTACCCTCGTCCTGCTCGTCGTTCTCGGGCTGGCCATCGCGTTCGATTACATCAACGGCTTCCACGACACCGCAAACGCGATCGCCACCAGCGTGGCCACGCGGGCATTGAAGCCGGGGTGGGCCATCGCGATGAGCGCCGTCGCGAACTTCGTCGGCGCGCTTACCGGCACAGCGGTCGCCGAAACCGTCGGCACCGGGCTGATCGACACGAACGTCGTCGAAGGTCAGACGGTGATCGCCGCGGCGCTCGTCGGGGCCATCGCCTGGAATCTGTTGACATGGCGCCTTGGCATCCCATCGTCGTCGAGCCACGCACTCATCGGCGGCCTGCTCGGGGCGGCGCTGATCAGCGCCGGCATCGCTTCATGGCAGATCGAGGGCATCGCCGGCAAGGTGCTCGCGCCCCTCGTCGGTTCGCCGATCGTCGGCTTCGCCATCGGCCTGCTCGTCATGTCAGTCATCTTCAACGTGTTCAGGCGCGCGCATCCCGGCTGGCTCAATGGCATCTTCCGCCGGCTCCAGGTGGTCTCCGCCGCGTGGATGGCATTCAGCCACGGCAGCAACGACGCCCAGAAGACCATGGGCATCATGACCCTCGCGCTGGTGGCTGCCGGCGTGATCCCCGACTTCCGCGTTCCCGTCTGGGTGATCCTGACTGCGGCAGCCGCCATCAGCCTCGGCACCGCGGCCGGTGGTTGGCGGATCATCAAGACAATGGGGAGCAAGGTCGTGAAGCTGGATCCTGTCCACGGATTCGCCGCCGAAACAACCGCCGCGACCGTCATCTTCACCGCCTCGCACTTCGGCATGCCGGTCAGCACGACGCACGTGATCAGCTCCGCGATCATGGGCGTCGGATCGTCGGACCGGCTGAAGACCGTTCGCTGGGGCGTGGCGCGCAGCATCGCTACCGCATGGGTGCTCACCCTCCCCGCCTCCGGCTTGACCGCGGCCGTCGCGTATCTGGTCCTCAACCCGCTCCTGGGCTGAAACGCCACTGCGTGAACCGGGGCCGCTCCCGTGAGCGGCCCCGGCAAGGGGTTCCTGCGACGCTGCGGTCAGTTCAGGGGGCAGTCCTGGTGGTTCGCGTCGTCGAGGTCGCCAGCCAGCGCGAGCATGGTCCCGCGGTTGAGGCTTGCCAGCGCGGTGTTGACTGCCGAGATGACCTCGGCCTCCGTCTGGCCGAAGCTCACGTCCGGATGCGAGGCATTGAGCAGCGATGCCGTTGCAGCCCGCAGGAGGATCTTCGCTCCACCCGTCACCCCGGGCCCGCCCCCGCCCTGGAGGGCCTGCAGGAGCGTCACGTTGTCCATGCCGAGCGAATCCGGTACGTTGAACACGGACTCGAGCGTGTCGCTCGTTGCGTAGCCGGTGGCCGCCCACGAGTCGTGGTGCTGAGGCACCTTCCAGTATCCGGGCGTGCAGCCTTCGCCGCCACCGCCGTTGACCGGCGTGAAGCAGAAGTCGATGCCACCGGAGTCGCCGCCGGCCTTGATGTTCACGGTGTCGGTCGTCAGGTTGACCAGGGTGACCTGCGTGTTGCCGTCATCGGTGAGCGGTCCGGCGATGCCGTTGAACGACCAGCCGGCCTCACCGGGGTTGGGGTCGTTCGACCGCACCATCGGATCTGTGGCGCAATCCGCGATCGAGATCGCTCCTTAACACACCGTTGACGCTGCGCTAAGCCGTCGTTAAGGGCGCGCCCCGAGGCTGTGAGACGTCAACGAATGCCCATTGCCGCTGACGGCCGGGCTCTTCCACCGAAGGAGATTCCATTGAACGGTACGAGCAGGTGGCGCCGGCCCATGCTGTCGCTGGCCATGGTCGGCTCACTCGCCCTGGCCGGCTGCGTGAGCACGCCCGCCAACGATGGCAACGGGGGCGGCACGGCGGGCGCCGTGGTCATCTCCGGCTCCTCGACCGTCGAGCCGATCAGCTCGCTCGTGTCCGAGGACTTCGGCGCGGCGAACGAGGGATTCGAGTACTCGGTCGACGGTCCGGGCACCGGCGATGGCTTCGCCCTGTTCTGCGCGGGCGAGACCGACATCAGCGACGCGTCGCGGCCGATCAGCGAGGAGGAGATCGCCACCTGTGAAGCGGCCGGCATCCCGTACGTCGAGCTGAAGGTTGCCGTCGACGGCATCAGTGTGCTGACCTCGCCGGCGAACGAGGCGGTGAGCTGTCTCTCGTTCCTCGATCTGTACGCCCTGATGGGACCAGAGGGTGAGGGCTACAGCAGCTGGAGCGACCAGGACGAGCTGGCCGGCGAGCTGGCCGGCGAGCTGGGCGAAGAGTTCGGCGCTTCGAATGCCCCGTATCCCGATGCCCCGCTCGAGGTCACGGCACCCGGTGAGGAGTCCGGCACCTACGACAGTTTCCTGGAGCTCGTCTTCGAGGACATCGCGGAGGTTCGCGAGGCCGAGCCGGTCGCGCGCGCCGGCTACACGGCGTCGGCCGACGACAACGTGATCATCGAGGGCATCAGCGGCTCTGACACCTCGTTGGGCTGGGTCGGCTTCGCGTTCTTCGAAGAGAACGCCGACGTGGTCAAGGCCCTCGAGGTCGATGGCGGAGAGGGCTGCGTGGCTCCGACCGCCGAGACGATCGCGAGCAACGAGTACCCCATCAGCCGCGACCTGTTCATCTACGTGAACACGGACAATGCGGCCGGCAACGAGACGCTCACGTCGTTCGTCGACTACTACCTCTCCGATGAGGGGATCGCCGCGGTCGAGGAGGCGGGCTACGTCCCTCTCACGCCCGAGGCCCTCGAGGAGACACGAGCGGCCTGGGACGGTCGGTGATCCAGCTTCTCCGGCTACCATGAGGCACCGATGACGTCCACCACCGCGTCACGCTCGCGGAATTCAACGGCCCTCGACCTCCGGATCGCGCCCGCGCGCCGACGCCGTGAGTCGACCGTGCGGATGCTCTTCCTCGCCGCCGCGGCCTTCTCCATCGTCATCAGCGGCGGCATCGTCTTCACGCTGATCGGCAATGCGCTGGCCTTCGTCGTCCAGGTCGATCCCGCGACGCTGTTGACCGATGGATGGTTCCCGCGACGCGGGATGTACGACATCAAGACGATCGTGGCCGGGACGCTCGTCATCAGCGCGATCGCCATGGTGGTCGCGGCGCCACTGGGGGTCGGGGCGGCGATCTACCTCTCCGAGTACGCCGGATCGCGCGCGCGCAAGGTCCTGAAGCCGATCATCGAGATCCTGGCTGCGATCCCCTCGGTCGTCCTCGGCTTCTTCGCGCTCGCATTCATCAGCCCCACGCTGGTGCAGACGCTCTTTCCGGGCACGCCGCTGTTCAACATGCTCGCCGCGGGCGTCGCGGTCGGCATCCTCATCACACCTCTCGTGGCATCCATCGCCGAGGACGCGATGCATGCCGTGCCGGCCTACCTGCGCGAGGCTGCGTACGGCCTCGGTGCGCGGCGCCGGACGACCAGCATCCGCGTCGTGGTGCCCGCGGCGGTCTCGGGAATCGTCGCCGCCCTGATCCTCGGCGTGTCGCGGGCGATCGGCGAGACGATGATCGTCGCCATGGCCGCCGGCGCCACGGGCGGCTCGCTCTTCAACCTCAACCCGCTCGACCAGGGGCAGACGATGACGGCGGCCATGACGGCGCTGGCCATCGGCTCCGACCAGGTCCGCGGCGCGGAGCTCACGTTCGAGAGCCTCTACTTCGTGGGGATGCTCCTGTTCTTCTTCACCTTCGGGCTGAACCTGCTCTCCGACGCGTTCGTGCGCCGTGTGCGGAGGCGGTACTGATGGCGGGGGCGGCGCTGACCGCCAGCGACGCGGTCGAGCGACGCCTGCGTGGCGGCACGACCGATTGGCGCAGCTGGATCCTCGAGGGCGCGCTGCTGCTGTCGCTGCTCATCGCGCTCGGTGTCCTGCTCGTGCTGCTGGCGGACATCCTCGCCACCGCGGCGCCGATCTTCCTCGAGCGTCCGACCGAGTTCATGACGTCGCCGCTCTCGGCACGCCCAGAACGCGCCGGTCTCGTCCAGGGCCTGGTCGGCTCGCTGCTCGTGACGCTCATCGTGGCGGCGGTCGCCCTCCCGATCGGCATCGGCGCGGCGATCTACCTGGAGGAGTACGCGCGCGACACGCGCCTTGCACGCTTCATCCGCACGAACATCCGCAACCTGGCCGGCGTGCCGGCCATCGTCTATGGCCTGCTGGGCCTGGCCGTCTTCGTGACCGTCCTCGGCATGGGCCGGATCCTGCTCGCCGGCGGCCTGACCCTCGCGGTGCTGGTGCTTCCGATCGTCGTGATCACCACCTCGGAGGCGCTCGGCGCGGTGCCCGGCTCCATCCGCGAAGCCGCGTTCGGCGTCGGGGCAACGCGCTGGGAAACGATCCGCAGCCACGTCCTGCCGTACGCGGCGCCGGGGATCTTCACCGGCACGATCCTGTCGCTGGCACGCGCCTTCGGCGAGACGGCACCGCTCCTCCTGGTGGGGGCCATTGCCGGCACCTTCAGCTCCGCCGGCGGACCCGTCGACCAGCTCACCTCTCCGTACACGACGCTGCCGACCATCATCTTCCATTGGGCCGGCTACCCACAGGACGAGTTCCGCGCCCTGGGCGCCGCGGCGATCGCGGTCCTGCTGGCCGTCATCCTCCTCGTCAACGGCGTCGCCATCATCCTGAGAAACCGATATGACCGAAGGTGGTGACCCCGTGACCGTCGAGACCGAGACCATGCCGCCCTCGACCGACGAGCAGAGCAATGGCCAAGGCCCGACAATACGGCTCATGAACAGCAGCCAGCTTGAGCTCGACGAGGCCGAGCAGATCGCGCCGGCCGCCGGCGGCCCCCGCGTGCCGATGGAGTTCGCCGATGACGAGGTCGTCTTCGAGCTCGACGGGCTGTCATGCTTCTATGGCTCGTTTCGCGCGGTCCGCGATATCAGCCTCAAGATTCCGAAGAACCAGATCAGCGCGATCATCGGGCCTTCGGGGTGCGGCAAGAGCACCCTGCTGCGCAGCTTCAACCGCATGAACGACCTGGTCGACACCGCGCACATCAGCGGGTCGATCCGCTATCACGGCGTCGACCTGTACGCCGACGGCGTGGACCCTGTCGAGGTGCGGCGCCGCATCGGGATGGTCTTCCAGAAGCCGAACCCCTTCCCGAAGAGCATCTACGACAACGTCGCGTTCGGTCCCAGGGTCGCTGGCTTCAGTGGAGACATGGACGAGCTGGTGGAGCGATCGCTGCGTCGCGCGGCCCTCTGGGACGACGTCAAGGACAAGCTCAAGCAGGCCGGGACGGCCCTGTCGGGTGGCCAGCAGCAGCGCCTCTGCATCGCCCGCGCCATCGCCGTCGAGCCCGACGTCATCCTCATGGACGAGCCGTGCTCCGCCCTCGACCCGATCGCGACGCTCAAGATCGAGGAGCTCATGCGCGAGCTCAAGGAGAATTACACGATCGTGATCGTGACCCACAACATGCAGCAGGCGGCGCGCGCCAGTGACGTGACCGCGTTTCTGACGATGGGCGAGGATCGCGCCGGATACCTGGTGGAGATGGCGCCGACCCAGGATCTCTTCACGCGGCCGGCGCATCGGCTCACGGAGGACTACATCACCGGCCGATTCGGCTGAGCCGGGGAGGAGCGACCAGATGGAACGCGCAATCGACCAGACGAGGGGCCCCGGCAGCGACGCACGACCGCATCACCAGGGCACGCGAGCCACCTTTGACCGCGCACTCGACGCCGTGAAGGATGACGTCCTGCGCCTCGGCGCGAGGGTGGAGGATGCGCTCGAGCGCGCTGGACGCTCGCTCGTGCAGCGCGACTCCGAGCTTGCGGACACCGTCCGCTGGGAGGACGCGGAGGTCAACGAGCTCCAGCGGCAGATCAACACCGAGATCACGACCCTCATCGCCACCCAGGGTCCGGTGGCCCGTGACGTGCGCGAGCTGCTGGCGCTCTACCACGCCTCCGCCGAGCTCGAGCGCATGGGCGACTACGCCGTCAACATTGCCAAGCTGGCCCAGCAGCTTGCCAGCGAGGCAGAGACGCCCATCTTCAGGCAGATCCCGCGCATGGAGCAGATCTGCCGCGAACAGCTCCGCTCGGCAATGCGCGCGCTGGTCGACATCAGCGAGGACGAGGCCCGCAGGGTCTGTGAGCGCGATGACGAGATCGATCATCTCTACAACAGCGTCTACGAGGACGCCATGCAGCTGATGACGGTCGCGCCCGAGCGTGCCCGCCAGGCGACACACATGCTGTTCGCTGCTCATCATCTCGAGCGGCTCGGCGACCGCGTCACGAACATCGGCGAGGACGTCGTGTACCTGGCCACCGGCCAGGTCGAGGACCTCAACCCCTGAGGGGGAAGCGATGCGACGGCGCCTGCTCCTGGTCGAGGACGATTCCACCCTTCGCCAGGCGCTCACGTTCAACCTCACTCGGGAGGGCTACGAGGTAACCTCTGCCGCCGATGGGGAGGCGGCCCTTGAGGCCGCCCGCAACGAACGGCTCGACCTCATCCTGCTCGACGTGATGCTGCCCGGAATGAGCGGCGTCGAGGTGCTGCGCGTGCTGCGTCGGGAGGGCGTGACGACGCCGGTCATCATTCTCTCGGCCAAGGGCGACGAGATCGATCGCGTGGTGGGCCTGAAGGTCGGCGCCGACGATTACGTTGCCAAGCCGTTCAGCCGCCCCGAGCTGCTGGCCCGCATCGAGGCCGTCCTGCGCCGGCAGCGTCGCGAGACCGATGAGCCCGAGCGCCGAGAGCAGCTCGCCTTCGGCAAGGTCGAGATCGACGTCGCCAGGCGCGAGGTGACCGTGGGCGGCGACGCGATCCACTTGACCACCAAGGAGTTCGACCTGCTGGCCCACCTGGCGGCCAACCCGGGCCGGATCTTCACCCGCGACCAGCTCCTCGCCCGGATCTGGGGCTACGACTACCTCGGCGACGGCCGCACGGTCGACGTCCACGTCAGCTGGCTGCGCGGCAAGCTGCGCGCCGCCGACGGCCACAACTACTTCCGCACCGTGCGCGGGGTCGGATACGCCTTCGCACCCCGCCCCGCGTGACCGACCCGACCTCATCCGCGGCCTTCGAGGTCCTGCTCGGCCGGCGCGGCGGCGACCTGCTGATCCTGGTGGACGAGCACCTGCGGATCGTTCGTGTCGGACCGGAGGCAGCGTTCCTCGCCGAGCGCGACGAGGCCTCGCTGCGCGGCATGAGCCTGATCGCCGCCTTCGGCTCATCCTCGCTCGACGCGGTCGCTCGACAGGCCGCCTCGAGCGAGGAGTCCACCAGCGGCGAGGCCGACCTCGGCCGGCTCGGGACCCGCCAGTTCGCGGTGGACGCCGTACCGCTGGGCGATGGCAGCCTCGTCATGTCGCTGCACGACATCACCGTCCTGCGCCGCATCGAGCGGGTGCGGCGCGACTTCGTGGCCAACATCAGCCACGAGCTGCGCACGCCGCTCACCTCGATCAAGCTGCTCGCCGAGACGCTCAGCTTAGGCACGGTCGACGACCCAGCCACGATGCGCGACTTCGCGACCCAGATCGAGCGCGAGACCGATCACCTCGCCCAGCTCGTCGACGAGCTGCTGGATCTCTCGATGATCGAGTCAGGCGAGACGCAGCTGGTGCTCGAGGCGCTGGACCCGGACGACGTCGTCGTCGCAACCGCCGAGCGGATCGGCCCGGTGGCCGAACGGAGCGGGGTGCGTGTCACCCGTCTCCCACCGGCAGCCGGCGAGGCACGTGCGCTCGCCGATCCGACGCGCCTGGGACAGGCGCTTCTCAACCTCGCCCACAACGCGGTGAAGTACAGCCACGCCGGCGGCGAGGTGCGGCTCGGCTGGGAGCCGCTGCCGGACAGCGTGCGCTTCTCGGTCGCCGACGACGGAATCGGCGTCCCGGAGGCCCACCAGGGCCGGATCTTCGAGCGCTTCTACAAGGTGGACCGATCGCGCGCCCGCGCGCGAGACGCCGATGCCGAGGCGGATCCGGGCGGCGGCTCCGCCGGCCTGGGCCTGGCGATCGTGCGGCACATCGCCGAGGCTCACCGGGGAACGGTTGGCCTGCGCTCCGAGGAGGGCCTCGGCTCAGTCTTCTGGATCGAGGTTCCCCGCGCAGACCCCGGCTGACCGTTGGGGCGGCAGCACCGAGGCCCTCCTCAGCTGGACGGGACGAGTGCGAGCTCGAAGAAGGCGAGGACGTCCGCGCGCTCGGCGATGAGCTTCCCCACCGGTTTGCCAACACCATGCCCGGCATCGGTATCGATGCGTACGATGATCGGGTCGTCGCCGCACTGCGCAGCCTGCAGTGCGGCGGCGAACTTGAACGAGTGCCCGGGCACCACGCGATCGTCGTGGTCGCCGGTGGTGATCAGCGTCGGCGGATACGACACGCCGTCGCGGATGTTGTGCAGTGGCGAGTAGGCGAGCAGCGTGCGGAACTGGTCGGGGGTCGTCGGCTGATCCGTAGTCGCTCGTCCAGCCCCAGCCGATGGTGAAGCGATGGAAGCGCAGCATGTCCATCACCCCGACCTCGGCCAGGGCGGCACCGAACAGCTCGGGATGCTGCGTGATGCTGGCGCCCACCAGCAGTCCTCCATTCGAGCGACCGCTGATGCCGATGCGCTTCGCGCTCGTCCAGCCCGATGACACCAGCCAGCGCGCCGCCGCCGCGAAGTCATCAAAGACGTTCTGCTTGTTGGCCAGGCGGCCGGCATCGTGCCACTCGCGACCATACTCGCCACCACCGCGCAGCGACGCGACGGCCAGGAGACCGCCGCGCTCCATCCAGCCCAGCCACTCGGCCCGAAAGGTCGGACCCACCGAGATCTGGAAGCCGCCGTAGCCGTACAGCAGCGTCGGGACCTCCCCCGTGGCCGAGACGTCGCGACGATGGCTGAGGAACAGCGGAACCTGGGTGCCGTCAGCCGAGGTGACGAAGACCTGCTCGGTCACGTAGGCATCGGGGTCCCAGTCGAGCGCGGGCGGATTGATCTCGCGCACCGCGGCGTCCTCCATCGTTACCCCCAGGATGCGCGAAGGCGCGGCGAAGCTGCCGAATGCCAGGAACAGTTCGTCGTCGTCGCGCCGTCCGGCAAGATCGCCCACCGTGCCGATGCCGGGCAACGCAACCTCGTCGACGGCGCGTCCATCGGGCTCGAAGATGGTGAGCCGATGGTGGGCATCGTGCAGCGTCACGGCCGCCAGCCGACCGCCCACCATGCGCACCGTCTCGAGGGGATCCTGCCCCTCGCCGATGATCTCGTGCAGCTCCCCCGGATCGGCGAGCTCGACGGATACCACGCGGCCGCGCGGCGCATCCCTGTCGGTCAGCAGGTAGAGGGTGCCGTCCACGGCCGAGATGAGCTCGTAGCGCGCATCGCCCTCAGCGAGCACCGGGCGGACGTCGAGGTGATCGACACCGCCGGACAGGTCGGCGGCGTAGATACGGTTGGTCGGATCGGTCCCGCGCCAGACGGTGAGGACCAGGAGCCGCCCGTCATCGGTCACTTCCGGCTCGAAGCCCCACTCGGGCTGCTCCGGGGTGACGAAGACGATCGGATCGTCGGCCGCATCCGTCCCGAGGCGGTGGTAGCGCAGCTCCATGTCGCGGTTCGGTGCCTGGTATGCAGCGTCACCCGGCGGCTCGGGATAACGACCGTAGAAGAACCCCGCATCGTCGTGGGTCCATGCCGCGGATGAGTGCTTGCTCCAGGGCAGCCGATCGGGGAGGTCCTCGTTGGTTGCCGAGCGCCGCACACCCCACGTGCGCCAGTCGGATCCGGCATCGCTGGTGGCGTATGCGATCAGCTCGCCGCTCTCGGACACGGCCGTCACCGACAACGCGGTGGTGCCATCGGTGCTGAGCTGATTCGGGTCGAGGATGGGCTTGCCGACGGAGTCGGGCGAGTCGGCCGACCAGAGCACGTCCTGGTCCTGCAGGCCGGTATTGCGCAGCTGGAACCAGCGATCGCCGCGACGCCACGGAGCGCCCGCGCGCGGGTAATCCCACAGCTCGGCCAGCCGCTCGCGTATCTCCCGCCGTGCGGGCACCTCGCCCAGCACGCGCTCGGTCAACGCGTTCTGGGCGTCGATCCATGCCCGCGACGGTGGCGCGTCAGGATCCTCCAGCGGGCGGTACGGATCGGCGATGCGCTCGCCGTGGAGGTCGTCGACCTGGTCGTCGGTCGGCGCGGTCGGATAGTCAAACCGTGGCATGCTCAACCGGCCTCCATGTAGAGGTCGTCCGGGTAGCAGTACGTCCAGTTCTCGCCCGGCTCGGCGGATCGGATCAGCGGATGCGCCGTCGAATTGAAATGAGCGGTGGCGTGACGGTTGGGCGAGTTGTCGCAGCAGCCGACATGGCCGCAACTGAGGCACATCCGCAAGTGCACCCACTCGCCGCCGATGCGAAGGCAGTCCTCGCAGCCGGTGGCGCTGGGTTGCACCTCCTGAATCTGATCCAGGTGCCCGCACGGGGCCTGGGAGCTCACGGCTCCATTATCGTGCCGCTGCGGCCTCGCGCTCGCTCAGGTCGGTCTCGGTCTCGACCTGGTCCCGCGCCTGCTCCGCCGATGAGACGGCGGCGACCTCGATCTCGATCTTGATGTCCTTGCTGACGAGCCAGCCACCCTGCTCGAGGGCGACGTTCCAGGTCAGCCCGAACGCTTCGCGGTCAATCTTCGTGCTGGCGCTGAATGCGGCGCGCTCGCCGCCCTGCATGTTCGGCACGACGCCGGCGAACTCGGCGTCAAGAACCACCGGGCGGGTGGTGCCGCGGATCGTCAGGTCGCCATGGATCTTGCCGCTGCGGTCGTGGCCATTGCCCTCGATCCGCGTGCTGACGAAGTCGATGGTCGGGAACTCGTCAACGTTCAGGAAGTCCTCCGAGCGCAGATGCTGGTCTCGGGCATCCTGGGCAGTGTCGATCGATGCGGCGTCGAGGCTGACGCGGACGCGGGACGCCCGGTGGTCATCGGGATCGAAGTCCAGGTCGAAGTCGGTGATCTTCATGCTGCCACGGACGGTGGTGACCATCATGTGCTTCGCGCTGAAGGTCACGGACGAGTGGGCAGGGTCGAGGGTCCAGGTCATGGCGGGGATCGGCTCCAGGTTCGAGGTGCGTGTATGATTGATTGTGCAACTATAGACGGATATGATTGCGTATGCAACCACCTGACGACCGGAATGTTCCGATGACCGGGCAGATTTCGCGCCACGACCCCCGCCTGACGGTCTGGCGGACGTTCCTGCGCGCCCACGCGCGGATCGTGCGCGAGCTCGAGCGGGAGCTGCAGGACGAGGAGCAGCTGGCGCTCACCGACTACGACGTCCTCGTCCAGCTCGCCGCGGCCGGGGAGCATCGTCTGCGAATGAGCGAGCTGGCCGATCGGCTCATGCTCTCGCGGTCGGGCGCCACCCGGCTGATCGACCGCCTCGTGGCGGAGGGGCTCGTCGAAAGGGCCAGTTGCGAGAGCGATCGACGAGGGCAGTGGGCGGCCCTCACCCCCGCTGGCTATGAGCGGCTGCGGCGCGCCTCCCCGACCCACCTGCGCGGCGTGGCCGAGCACTTCCTCGACCGATTGTCGGCCGATGACCTCGCCCTCCTGGGACGCACGCTCGCGGCAGTGGCTGCGGACGGGGGCTGAGGGGGCCGATCGCACTCGCGTCGATGCGTGCCGCGGAGTTTGACCGATGTGCCGTTCCGTCGTTGGCACAGGAGCCCTCCGCGCGCAGCCATCGCGCCCGAGGGTCACCGAAATTTCCGCTGTTCCCTGCCCAGGAGCTGGGTCATGCGGGTTTCAACCGATTCTTCGTCCGCGAGCGTGGTCGAGGATGCGCGAACGCCGGCCTCGGGACGAACGCGAGTGGAAGGATCGATCGAACCCGGCTCGAAGACCTCATTGCGGGCGGCGTATGCTTCAAGGCTCCGGAGCGGGCTCATCGCGCAGGGCACGGATCATGTCGGCGCGCGGGTCCCGTGGTGCAATCTCCAGGAAGCGGTCGAATGCCGCCCGCGCCGCCGTGGCGTCATGCTCGCCGCGCAGGGCGATGAGCCCGTCGTAGAAGGCCACCTCGGCCGGATCGGCCGTGTGAAGGGCCGCATACGAGTCGTGTGCCGCGCGGGCATTCGCCGCGTCACCGGCTCGCAGGTAGGCGCTCATGATCCGCTCGAAGGCATCGGCGCGCTGCGGTTCGAGCGCGATCAGCAGTTGGAGGCTCACGGCGGCGCTCACGAGGTCGTCCCGGCTGGAGCCGGCGAGGTACTCGTCGGCAAGCGAGGAGATCGTGGCGGGGTGGTCCGGGCGCTCGGCAAGACGTGCTCGCAGGACATCGATCCGATCCTGGCGCCCGGACTCGGCCGCCTGCGCGCCGGCCAGGGCCTGGTTGATCTCGGTGCTGTTGCCGATGCCGGTGGCCGGGATGAGCGAGCCGCCCAGCAGCCCCACGCCGATGAGGCCGGCGGCGGCGAACGCTGCCACGCGCCCACGAGCGGCCCGGGTGACGCGTGTAGCTGGTGGACGGCGGTCGAGGGCAGCGCGCGTGAGGGCGGCGCGTTCCTCGGCCCGCGCGAGCTGCTCGGCATAGCCTGCCTCGTCGAGCGAGCCGGCGCGGCGGTCGGTCTCGACGTCGCGCAGCGCCTCGAGCGATACCCGGTGACGCAGCGCCGCGGCATCGAGATCATCGGTCCTCTCGTCCGCGGCCACCCGCGAGCCAAGCAGCGGGCGAAGCACGATGACGGCCGCCGCCAGCCCGAACAGCAGGATCACGATCTCAGGCATCGAGCGCCTCGGCTTCCTCGCGGAGACGCTGGCGCTCGCCAGGCGAGATGTCCTGCAGGCGTGGCGCCGCCGGCCGGCGGCGGGTCATGAGCCAGGCTCCCAGGCCACCGACGCCGGCGAGCACCACCGCGAACGGCAGGATCCAGGCCAATGGCGACGCCGGGGCGAGGAGGATCCACTCGCCATAGCGGGCAACGAAATGGGCGCGCACGTCGTCGGCGCTGGCGCCATCGGCCAGGAGCGCGTCGATCTGGCGGCGGATCTCCTGCGCGGATGCCGTCGGCGAGTCGGCCACCGACAGCCCCTGGCAGTCGGGGCAGCGCAGCTCGCGCGCCAGCGCGTCGGCGCGTTCTCCCGTCGTTGGAGCCGGGCCCGGTTGGAAGACGAGCATGACCCCGACGGCGATGAGCGCCAGCGCGCCCCCTGCCGCAACCGCCGGCATCCAGGTCCTCATCGGCCCGCACTCGGGAGGATCGTGGCCAGCCGCTCCGCCATGAGGGCATCGGTGAGCGGTCCGAACTGCTTGTCGCGCACGATCCCATCGGCGTCCACGAAAAAGGTTTCGGGCGGGCCTGTGACGCCGAACTCGATCGCGAGGCGTCCATCGGGATCGATCAGGTGGGCGTAGCCAGCATCGCCGTATCGGGCCAGGAAGCCCTGGGCGTCGGCCGGCTGGTCGTTGTAGAGCACGCCAACGATCGTGACGTCGTCGCCGTACCGATCGTGCGCGTCGGCAAGGACGGGGTGCTCGTCGACACAGGCCGGGATGCACCAGCTGGCCCAGAAGTTGACGATGTAGGGTCGTCCGGCGAGCTCGTCGCTGCTCAGGCGCTCGCCGTCCAACGAGGTCAGTGTCCAGGCAGGGGCAGCGCCACCGGCCAGCGGTGACGCGATCTCGCGCGGGTCCCGGCCGAAGCCACTCACCAGCAGCCATCCCAGCGGAACCACGATCAGCGGAACGAGCAGCCAACGGAGATGGCGCATCTTCATGCCCCCTCGACCGATGCCGTCGCCGGCGCTCGCAGCGCCCGCTCGACGGTCACCGGGCGGCCGCGACGCTCCGGCCAGATGGCGAACATCGCGCCGAACCCGACCACCGCACCGCCGATCCAGATCCAGACCACGAGCGGGTTGACGAAGAGGTGCAGCGTGACCGTGCCGCTCTCCTGGTCCGAGGCGAGGAGCGTGACGTACAGGTCCTCGGCAAGCGAAGTGCGGACGGCCGGCGTGGCGATGGCGGCCTGTGAGTTCGGATAGTCACGCAGCGCGGTGCCGAGCGAGCCGTTCTGCGCGCCCGCGTAGGTGACCTCCGCGCGCGTCTCGATGACGCGCGCGTCGCTGGCGAGCCGCTCGACCACCAGGCGGTCGTGGGTGATCCGGTAATCGCCGATCGTGGCCGTCTCGCCGGGAGCGAGGGTCACGGTGCGGTCGGTCGCCAGGCCCGAAGAGACCGCGACGGCGACGGCCATGACCAGGACGCCGAGATGAACCGCGTAGCCGCCGTACCGGCGCCGATTCCGAGTCGTCAGCCGCCACGTGGCGGTGGCCGGATCCTCGCCGCGGCCACGGGCGCGGGCGCGGGCACCGCGCACGATCTCCTCGACCATGATCGCACCGACCACGACGGCGAGGCCCAGCGTCCCGATCGAGGTCGGCTCCCGCAGCCCCAGGGCGAGGGCCGCGGCCGTCACGACCACACCCATGATGAGGGGCACGCTGAAGCGCTGGCGTGCGGTCGCCCACGATGCGGTCCCCCACGGCAGCGCCGGACCCACGCCCATCAGGAACAGGAGCGCCACGAAGATCGGGACGGTGACCGCGTTGAACCACGGCGCGCCGACGCTGATCGTGTCCCCACTGGTGGCCGCGACGAGCAGCGGCAGCAGGGTGCCGAACAGGACGGCAAAGGTCAGGCCGAGGAAGAGGACGTTGTTGAGCAGGAAGGCCGACTCCCGGCTGACGGTGCCCGAGGGTCGGTCACCGCCGGCCAACCCCGGCAGGCGCCAGACGAGCAGGGTCAACGACCCGGCAAGGGCGATCAGGATCGCGGCCAGGAACCAGGGACCGATGGCCGACTGGGTGAAGGAGTGCACGCTTGCCACCACACCGGATCGGGTGAGGAAGGTGCCGACCAGGGTGAGGACGAAGGTTGCGATCACCATGGCACTCGTCCAGATGCGAAGGCCGCCGCGCCGCTCGGCCACCATCGCCGAATGGATGAAGGCCGTCGCGGTCAGCCACGGTAGCAGTGCGGCGTTCTCGACCGGATCCCACGCCCAGTAGCCTCCCCAGCCGAGCACCTCGTAGCTCCACCACGCCCCGGCCACGATCCCGAGGGTCAGGAACGTCCATGGAATGAGCGTCCAGCGCCGAACGATGCGCAGCCACTCCTCGTCGAGCCGCTTCGTCACCAGCGCAGCGATGCCGAACGCGAACGGCACCGCCAGCCCGGTGTAGCCGAGGTACAGGAGCGGCGGATGGAGGGCCATGAAGGGATGGTTCTGGAGCAGCGCGTTCGGCCCCGTCCCCTCGGCGGCAACCGGGGAGGTGAGCGCGAACGGGTTGCCCGGCCAGGTCATCACCGCGAAGAAGAAGCCATTGACCGTCGCCAGCGTGGCGCCCACCCACGGCATGAGCTGACGGTACCGATCCCGGTACCGATGCACCACCAGCGACGCCCAGCCGGTGGCCAGCAGCGCCCAGAACAGGATCGACCCCTCGAGCGCGGCCCACAGGCTGATGGCGCCGATGAACGGCGGCGTGGTGGTCGCGTTGTTCTCGGCCACGTAGCGAACGCTGAAGTCGTGCGTCAGCAGGGCGATCATCATCGCCGCACAGCCGATGGCGGCCGCGATGAAGGAGCCGATGACGGCGCGCCGCGCGCTGACCGACAGGCGCTCGTCTCGTCCGCGCTCGGCGAGGATGTAGGCGATCGCCGCGTACACCGTCAGACCCAGGCCGACCAGGACCGACGCGTGACCGATGCTCGGGATCATCGATCCGCGCCCGGGTCGATGACCTGGTCCGAAGGAACCTCGCCGGAGGCCGGCACCTCGTAGTTCTCGTCGTGCTTGACGATGACCTGGGTTGCCTCGAAGACGCCATCCGCGCCGAGCGCGCCCTCGACCACGGCGCCGGATCCCTCGCGGAAGGAGCGCGTGGGAGCGACCGTCGAGTGGACCTCGATCCCGGTGTCCCCATCGGTGACGACGAAGGTCAGGTCCGTCGCCGGTCCGGAGACGCTCCCCTCCTCGACCAGGCCCCCGAGCCGCACGGTCTCGCCGAGGGCGGCATCACCACGTTCGAGCAGCTCGGTCGGCGTCAGGTAGTAGACGAGCGCGCCGCCGACACTGCTGAAGGCGAGATAGCCGATGGCAGCGAGCACGACCGCCACCACGACCAGGATCCCCCATTGCCGCCGGCGAGGCGGCAGCATCGGCTCCGGAGGCGCGGAGACCGTCATCGCGCCTCGTCGTCCCGGGCGCGCGCCGCGCGAAGCCGGCGCCAGAGGGTCGCGGTGTAGAGGGCCAGCCCGCCGATGATGACGACGTAGGCGGCGATCACGAAGCCGGCGTCCGTCATCGGGCCATCTCCGCAGTGCGGGCGCTCATGAGCCGATCCAGCCGCATGGCCTCCTCGTGCGCCACCTCCGCCCGCGCGAGCTGATAGCGGCGGATCATCAGGTAGAGCCAGGTCAGGGTGAACGCCGCCAGCGTGCCGAGCAGGGTTCCGACGAAGGCCATCGGTGCGGCCGGGTCGAGGACACGGTCCGGCGAAGCGATCGTGGCGGTCTGGTGCAGGCCGCGCCACCACTCGACGCTGAAGTGCACGATCGGGATGTCGATGGCGGCCACGATGCCGACGATCGCCGCACGCGTCGCCCGGCGCTCGGGGTCATCGGTCAGGCGTCGCAGGAGCAGGTAGCCGACGTAGAGCGCCAGCAGCAGCGCCGTCGTCGTCAGGCGCGGGTCCTCCCACTGCCAGAAGACGCCCCAGATCGGACGGCCCCACATCATGCCGCCCCAGATGGCGAAGGCTGTGAACATGACACCGATCTCGGCGCCGGCATGCGCCACCGCATCCAGCCGCAGGTCGCGCTTCCAGAGCCAGCCGAAGCCGGCAAGCGCGGTCACGCCAAACGACAGGTACGCGAGCCACGCCGATGCAACGTGCGGGTACATGATCCGCTGCGCGTCACCCTGGTTCCCGTCCGGCGGCACCACGAACAGGGCCACCGCCGTGACGACCACGACTGCCGCCAGCGCCGCGAAGCCGACGATCCGGGTCTTCATCCATCCTCCAGGAGATAGCCATAGGTCGCCGCTCCGGCGACGATCATGATGACGTCGAAGGCGACGAGCAGCTGGAGCCAGGCTCCGAGCTCGCCGAACGGATCGCCGGTCAGGGCGGCCGCCGTGGCCTTCACGGCGCCGAGCAGGAGGGGCGCCAGGACCGGCAGCATGAGGAGCGGCAGCATGACCTCGCGCGCTCGCAGCCGCACCGTGACGCCGGCGTAGAAGGTGCCGACCGCCGCGACGCCGGCCGCACCCAGCACGACCGTCGCCACCAGGGGCGGCCAGGCGCCCCCGATGTCCACCGCGAAGAGCACGCCGACGGCGCCGAGCACGACGAGTCCGAGGAGGAGCATGACTGCGAAGCCGCCGAGCGCCTTGCCGGCGTAGATGGCTCGGCGGGCTACCGGGTAGAGGGCGAGCTGCTCGAGAGCGCCGTCATCGGTCTCGATCAGGTGCAGCCGGTTCACCGCCAGGATTCCGGCAAACACGACGGCCAGCCAGAGCAGCCCGGGGGCGGCGTCCGCCAGCCGCGCGGCATCGGGCCCAAGGGCGAAGCCGAACAGGAGCAGGACGACGGCGGCGAAGAAAAGGGTGCTCACCGTCGCGTGCCGCCCGCGAAGCTCCGCCAGGGCGTCCTTGCGCGCGATCGCCATGGCGATGCGCGCCTCTCGGCGGACGGTGCTCACCTGGCAACCTCCGCGACCGTGGGCCGACGACCCCCGGGGAGGGTCGGCGGCGTGTTCGTGACGCCCGAGCCGCTCGCCGCTCGGACCAGGCCGCGCTCGAGGATCACGCGTCCATCCAGGAGCGCGTCGAATCGCTCGGTGCTGTGGGACGCGATCAGCACCGTGACCCCGACCTCGCGCCACGCACCGAGGAGCTGATCGACGAGCCCCATCCCTTCAGCGTCGAGGGCCGCGTACGGCTCGTCGAGCAGAACGAGGGACGCGGAACCGAGCAGGATTCGCCCGAGGGCGAGGCGCTTGCGCATGCCCGCCGAGAAGTCGCGAACGCGATCGGCGGCTCGCGACGCCAGGCCGACATCGGTGAGTGCCCGTTCCACGCGGTCGCCGGCGTCCGGCGTGTCCAGCATGGCGGCCGAAAAGCACAGATTCTCGCGCGCGGTCAGGTCGTCGTACAGCCCGGTGGCGTGTGAGAGGTAGGCGACCCGTTCCCTGACCAGCGACGGGTGACGCTCCAGGTCCAACCCATCCACGGTGGCGCGGCCGTAGGACGGCCGGATGGCGGTGGCGAGCAGGCGCAGCAGCGTCGTCTTGCCGGCACCGTTCGGCCCGAGCAGCGCCACGGTCCGGCCGCCGTCGACGCGCAGCGAGACACCGGCCAGCGCGGGGCTCCCCGCGAAGAGGCGAGCCAGATCGGTCGTCGTGACCGCCGGCGGGCGCGCATCAGGGGCCCCGAGGGAGCGGGGCGACACGTAAATCGTGGTCTGCGGCATGCTCGACACGCGGGGGTGAAGGTGGGCCACCGCACTATGCGGGCCCCGAGAATGGGCGTCAAATGCTGGCGGTGCGTAACGAACCGCGTACGGACGATGACAGACTCTCCCATACGATGGAGCGACCCCAGCGATGAACCGATCTCGATTTCTCCCGGCCCTGGGCGCCGGCCTCATCCTGGTCCTGGCGGCGTGCACCGGCACGACCGAATCGACGACGTTCGAGTCCGTCGGCGCCGTCGAGAGCGCCGAGCCCAGCGAAGTCGCGAGCGCGGAGCCGACAGCGTCGGTCGAGGCATCCGAGCCGGCGGGTGATGAGGCCAGCGTGCGCCTGAGCCAGTTCGCGTTCGACACCGAGGAGCTGACGATCACGGCAGGCACCGAGGTGACCTTCCTGAATGCCGACCCGGCAGCGCACACCGTGACGGAGGGGACGGATGGGCAGGCCGTCGACGACCCGATCATCGACGAGGAGCTGCAGGGCAGCGGAGCGGCGAGCTTCACGTTCGACGAGCCGGGCACGTACGAGATCACCTGCCTGTTCCACTCGCAGATGAACATGACCATCGTCGTCGAGTGATGTGGCGCGGTTGATCGAGCGCCGGGGGCGGTGCTAGGGTTCGCGTCCTGATGGACGCCGGACTCTCCCATCCGTCCCCCGCCACGACCCGCTCGCGCGCCACACGACGAGCGGAGGCGCAGCGCGCCGAATGCGCCGCCACCGCGGCGCTGAATGTGCTCGGCCAGAAGTGGGTCCTGCGCATCATCCGCGCGCTTGGCGAGCGAACCCAGCGCTTCTGCGAGCTCCAGGATGCCCTTGGCGGCGCGAACTCCGCCACGCTCAGCCAGCGGCTCAAGCTCCTCGAGGACGAGGGCATGATCGAGCGGAACGCCATCAGCGCCGTTCCGCCATGGGTCGAATACTCCCTGACCGCCAAAGGGAGCGACCTGGACGCCACCATCACCGGCATCGACCACTGGGCGGAGCGATGGGCGGCCCGGCAATGAGCCACCCGGTCGCCGAGGAGCGCCCGGCCGCGCACGGAGACGCGCTCAACCTGGTGCGCGCGGCCATCGCCGAGGCCGCCGGACCCGAGCGGGCCGCCCAGCGCGTCGTCGACGTGCTCCACGACCGCTTCCCTCCATACGACTGGGTCGGCATCTACTGGGTGGACGGCCCCGATCTCGTCCTGGGCCCCTGGACCGGCCCGCAGGCGACCGAGCACACCCGTATCCCGATCGGGACGGGCGTGTGCGGTGCCGCCGCGGCATCGGGCCGCACCGAGATCGTCGCCGACGTCAACGCGGATCCGCGGTACCTCGCCTGCTTCGCGAGCACGAGGAGCGAGATCGTGGTGCCGATCTTCGACCGCGGGGCGGTGATCGGCGAGATCGACATCGATGGCTCCGACCTCGATGCCTTCGACGAGACCGATGCCCGATTCCTCGAGGAGATCGCCGCGCTCCTCGCTCCGCTGCGTCCGCGGACGTAACCGGCCGCGTACCGCATCGGTGACATGTCCACCGGTCCGGGTCGCTTCGAGCAGGTCTATGGCGAGCACGTGGTCGGCATCTACCGATTCGCCTTCGCGCGCGTCGGCAATCGTCCTGATGCGGAGGACCTGACCGCGCAGGTCTTCGTGCGGGCCGTCGAGCAGCTGGACACGACACGCGAGCCGGGACAGATCGCGGCGTGGCTGTACCGGGTCGCCCAGAACGCGATCGCCGACTATTGGCGCGCGTTCTATCGGTTGCCGGTGGTGGGGGTCGACCATGTGGCGCCAGGCTGGGAACCGATCGACGGCGGCGCGCAGCCAGAGGCCATGATCGACGAGCGCGCATCGGTCCGTGCGCACGCCCTGCTCGGCAGCCTGCCGGACCGATACCGGCGCGTGCTCGAGCTGCGCTTCCTGCAGCGCATGTCGGTCGCGGAAACGGCGCAGGCGATGGGCATCACCAACGGCAACGCCAAGGTGCTGCAGTACCGCGCGCTGCGCAAGGCCGCACTGCTCGGAGATGCCCCGGATGGCTGACGAACGCGACCCGAGGGCCGAACGGTTCGAGCGCTACCTCGACGCGCTCCTCGCCGGCGGTCGCCCCTCGCCGGAGGACGTCGAGAGCACCGACGAAGCCGAGATGGCGCGGCTCGCGGCGGAGATTGCCGCGGCAGTAGCCTCCGGGGGTACCGAGCCTGACCCCGCCTTCGTCGAGCAGCTTCGCCTGCGGATGCGTGCCGCCGATGCGGGGCTCGCCGCCGTGCAGGTCCCGCCGCCGGTTCGTGACCGTGCCGCCGAGCCATCCGGGTCACGTTCGTGGCGTCTCTCGAGACGCCAGCTGCTGCAGGGCGGCATCGGCGCGGCAGTAGGGCTCGCGGCAGGACTCATCGGTGTCGCCGTTGCTCCGAGGTCGCCGGACGCCGACCCCACCCTCGGTGGCGACGACGACCTGGTGGCGGGTGAGGGCTTCTGGCAGGAGGTGGCCCGTGTCTCCGATGTGCCGGAGGGGACAGCCGTTCGCTTCTCGACCGCGGCCTTCGACGGCTTCGTCGTCAACGACGAAGGCGATCTGCGCGCCCTCTCGTCAGTCTGCACGCACATGGGTTGCACGCTCCAGTACCGCCCGGAATGGCAGGACCTTCGATGTCCGTGCCACGGCGCGAGCTTCGATCTCAGCGGCCAGCTCGCCAATGGTCGTCGAACCTGGCGCGAGAACCCGTATCGTGGAGATGCGCAGGCCTATCCGATCCAGCTTCCGGACCTCGTCCGGCCGCGCGTCAAGGTCGAGGACGGGGTGATCCTGGTCTGGACGTCGCAGGCCTGACGCGCCCGGCCCGCTGCACCTTCGCCTTCAGCCCGTGGGCCGTCCCGCCCCTGTCCTCGGCGCCCGGACCGGCCTAGAAGGCAACCTCGAACAGGTAGCCGATGAGGTAGGGGATGGCGAGGATGGCCAGGATCACCGCCAGTACGACACCGGCGTAGAGAAAGAGGGTCAGGTCCGGCGGTCCCTCGCGCTCCGGCGGAGGCGTGAGGCGCTTCGGCAGGTGCGACGGGCGGTGCGGCCTGCGGTGCTCGTACCGATTGCTCTTCGAGAAGTCGGGGAGCCGGAATCGCGTATCGGGCACGCTACTCATAGACCTCTGGATTCACCGGCGTGGGCAGGCGGTCACCACGCAGCCCAGCCAGCAGGTTGTCGGCGGCCATCTCGGCCATCCGGTCTCGCGTGACGCGGCTGGCGGACGCGATGTGCGGCACGACGACACAGTTCGGCAACGCGACCAGGGGATGGTCGGCGGGCAGTGGCTCCGGCTCGGTGACGTCCAGCCCGGCAGCAAAGATCTGCCCGTCGCGAAGCGCCGTCGCCAGCGCCTCCGGATCGACGACCGGGCCGCGCGATGTGTTGACGAGCACGGACGTCCGCTTCATCGCGCGCAGCGCATCGGTACCGATGAGGTGGTGGGTCTCGTCGGTCAGGTTGACGTGGAGGCTGATGAAGTCGGACTCGCGCAACAGCTCATCCAACTCGACGCGTCGCGCTCCGAGCTCGGCCTCCTCCTCGGGCGCGGCGGGGTGCACGTCGTGGTACAGGATCGTCATGCCGAATCCGCGACCGCGCCGAGCCATCTCGCGCCCGATCCGCCCGAACCCGACGATGCCGAGCGTCGCGCCGTGGATGTCGACACCCATGAGGAGCATCGGACCCCACGTCTTCCATCGGCCCTCCTTCACGTACTCGACCGATTCCGGAATGCGGCGCGCGGCCGCCATCAGGAGCGCGAAGGCGAGATCGGCGGTCGTCTCGGTCAAGGCGCCGGGGGTGTTGCCGGCCGGGATCTTCCGCCGCGTCAGAGCCGGCACGTCGATGTTGTCGAAGCCGACCGCGAAGTTGCTCACGACCTTGAGCTGCGAGCCGGCGGCGTCGAGCAGCTCGTCGTCGACGCGGTCGGTGAGGAGCGTGAGCAGGCCGTCCATACCCGCTGCCCGGCGAACGAGCTCGTCGCGGGGAGGGGGCAGCTCGTGATCCCAGAGGTCCACATCGCACGCCTCCCGGACCCGGTTCAGGCCGGCGTCGGGGATGACGCGGGTGACGAGGACACGCGGTCGGCTCATCGGCGCGACGCCGCCAGATCCTCGCCCGCCGAGGAGCGATGGCCATCGGGGAGCCTCGCTCCGCCACCTGGGAGGCTCTCACTCGCCCGGCGAGTGAGATGGCGGAGGAAGGCCGACCCTCGGAACGAATCATTCGCCTGGACCGATGATGGCGGGATCACGATGGGCTTCCCTGCTCGACCAGCTCGCCGGTCCGCTCCAACCTGGCCAGTGAATCGCCCACGCGCTCCAGCGCGAGCGCCAGGTTCTCTCGGGAGTTTGCGTAGCTGAAGCGGAGGTGCCCCTCGCCGTGCGCGCCAAAGGCGGTGCCCGCCAGGCCACAGACGCCGGCGTCGTAGAGGAGGTGATCGGCGATCTCGGCGCTCGAGCGCCCGAAGCTCGAGACGTTCGGGAACGCGTAGAAGGCGCCGTGCGGCATCCGGCAGCTGACACCCGGGATCGCGTTCAGGCCATCCACCATCAACGAGCGGCGGGCGATGAACTCGTCGCGGTACGCATCGGCCTCGTCCTGCGGCCCGGTGAGCGCCTCGACGGCACCCGCCTGGGCGAAGGCGTTCGTGCAGGAGACGCTGTTGATGACGAGACGGCTGAACGACGGAACCAGCCACTCGGGCAGGACGCCGTAGCCCATGCGCCAGCCGGTCATCGCGAAGGTCTTGCTGAAGCCATCGAGCGTGATGGTGCGCTCCGCCATTCCCGGCAGGGTCGCGATCGAGAGCGGGTCACCGGAGTACTGGAGCCTGCCGTAGATCTCATCGGCCAGGACGACCAGATCGTGCTCCACCGCGAGCTCGGCCAGCCGGCGGATGTCGTCGTGGGTCAGGGTCGAGCCGGTCGGATTGTGCGGCGTGTTGAACACGAGCAGCTTGGTGCGATCGGTGATCAGGCCCGCCACCTCGTCGACGTCCATGCGGAAGTCGTTCGACTCCCTCAGCGGCGCGGCCACCGGCGTGCCTCCCACGTAGCGCGCCATCGATTCGTAGATCGGGAATCCCGGGTTCGGGTAGATGACCTCGTCGCCGTCGTCGACGAGGGCGAGCATGGCGTAGAACATGATCGGCTTGGCGCCGGGGGTGACGACCACCTGCTCCGGCGTCGTCTCGATCCCCTTCCAGCGCCTCACGTCGGCGACGATGGCCTCGCGGAGCGGCTGAATCCCCGTTGCGGCCGTGTAATGGGTGGCTCCCTCGTCGAGAAGTGCACGCGCGGCGGCCTCGGAGACGTGACGCGGCGTATCGAAGTCGGGCTCACCGATCTCGAGATGGATGACGTCGCGGCCGGTCGCCTCCAGGGCGCGGGCACGCGCGGCGGCCTCGAAGGCGGTCTCGGTCCCGATCCGCTCCATGCGGCTCGCAAGTCTCACAGTCGATCCTCGTGCGGTTGCCGTGCCAGGCTCGGGAAGCCTAGTGTACCGATGACGGGGCGGAGCACGCGGTCGATCGATCGAGCGCTCTCCACGTGAGGCCGCCGCGATCTGCTCTTCTCGCGATGTATCGAGCACCCGGGAGCGTGAGGTGCACCTCCATGCACCGCTCATGCGTGTCGGCGCTCGATGGTTCGCGCGAACGACACGCGCCTCCGCCCTCCGGTGAGGAACGCCCGATCTATCGAGTCTGCCCACGCCCAGAAGTCCCTCTTGCAGGCGCTGGCCGCGGGCTTGCTATACTTTCCAAAGCGAAATCCGATCCCCGCGCGCTCTCGAGCGCACATCAGGAGACCGATACGAAATGACCCTTTCCGAGACTCCTCGCGAGCCGATCTCGATGACCGGTGGCGCACCGAGCGGTGAGCTGCTCGTTTCGGTCACCGAGGCGGCCGGCAAGAAGGTGCTCGAGCTCCGCTCCCGGGAGGGCAAGGCCGATGCGCGCCTGCGTCTCTTCGTGAAGAGCGGCGGCTGCTCCGGCTTCAGCTATGGGCTCGCCTTCGACGAGAAGGTGAACGACGGCGACAAGGTCGAGGACCACGCCGGCGTCCCGGTCGTGATCGACCAGTTCAGCCAGCAGCACGTTGCCGGCGCCGAGATCGACTACGTCGACTCGCTCATGGGCTCCGGCTTCGCGATCAACAACCCGAACGCGGTCAGCAGCTGCGCCTGCGGCTCGTCCTTCAACACCGACGGATCTCCGGCCAAGGCCGGCGGCTGCGCCCACTAGACGCTCCTCCTTCGCGACCGAAGCCCCGGCGACCGTCGTCGGGGCTTCGTCGTGCCCGGTTCGAACGGGTAACATGCTTCCGTGAGTAGCACGTTTGTCGCCCCACAGGCGACCGCCGCCGAGGAGCTGCGCCGCTCCTTCGCCGCGGCCTGGGGCGCCATCGGAGCAGCCTGGGGCGTTGCACCGTCGACGGCCACCGTCCAGGGGTACCTCCTGGTGTCGGACGGTCCGCTCTCTGAACCCGAGGTGCGCCGCGCGCTCGGGATGAGCCACCGAGCCGCCAGCATGGCGCTGGCGCAGTGCGAGGAGTGGGGCCTCATCCAGCGAGCCGAGGCGCCGCGGCGTTCGGGACAGCGCGGTCCGGCAGCCGCTGCCTGGACGGTCGTGGGCGACCACTGGGAGTGGTTCCGGCGCGTGGCCGCGGCACGCAAGCAGCGCGAGACCGATCCCGTGCTGCCGGTCATCGCGAGCTGCACGCGACAGGCGCGCGAAGCCGCCGGCGACGGTGGAGATGACGAGCTGACCAGGCTCGGCGATCGGCTTGAGTCGCTGCTCGGCTTCGTTCAGCGCTTCGATCGCGGCGTCGAGCTGTTCGTGCGGGGCGACGCACGAGCGATCGAGGGACTGTTCGCCACGCTCGAGCGCCTGCAGCCCGACACGGTCGATCGACTCTGGGAGCTGCTGGGCGAGCTGGGAACGGAGGACCTGGGCCGCGCGCTCGAAGCACTCGCCAGGCTCCCGCCACCGGCGGCGCGCCGCCTCATCGGCCTCGCGGATCAACCGGTCCTTCAGAGGCTCATCGGCGCTCGCTGACCTCGACAGCCTCCGACCCGTGAACATTGCGCGGCTGCGAAGCTACTCCCCGGAGCCGTCGTCCTCGAAGACCGACGCACCCGCGATGACGGCGGACGCACCGCCGCCCCCCAGCGCGGCCGGGAGAGCCCGCGGGACGGGAACCGGCGTGACGAAGCGCTCGATGTGCCGGCGCGTCCCGGCGATCCTGAGCTCGTCGAAGAGGAGGCCGAACTTGGCACGCAGGTTCGCGGCGATCGTATCGGCGGCGTTGGACGGAAGGGTCCAGAGCTGCCGCTTGAACGGGCCGATGGCCTTCTTGCGGGTCTTGTAGAGGAACTGCTCCTCGGTCTCGCCGTCCTTGCGCTCATCGGCACAGTTGTCGCGGCACCAGTCCATCATCTCGGCCCGGAGCGCATCTGGCAGTCCACCGCCGTCGTACAGGATGTTCTGGAACCCGGTGGCCAGGTGGATCTCGGCTGTGCCGTTGGTCGGGAAGTTGTCGAACGCATCGTCGGGAAGCGTGGAGGCGCCATGCTGGACGCAGCCGGCCATCCCGTACTCCTCCCGCGCCACCGCCGAGAGGCGCCGCAGGGTGTCGAAGTCGATGCTCACCTCGGCCACGCTGCCATCCGGCATCGGCACGCCGCCATGGCTCGTGCCGGTCTGGATGCTCACCTTGCTGATCGGCTCGACCCCATCGCACAGCGCCAGGTATCCGTCGACGTAGGCGCGCAGCTCCTCTTCCGTCGAATTCGTCTTGCCGACCTCGCCGATCTCTCCGCCCACGCTGATCGTCACCCCCTCAGGCTCCAGCTCGCGAATGAGCCGGGTCAGCGCGGCCGTGTTCTCGGCATTGACCTGCTGCTGCTCGACGACCGTGGGGAGGGAGAGGTCGACCAGGGTCGAGCTGTCGATGTCGATGTTGAGGAAGCCGGCGCCGATCGCCTCGCGCGTCAGGTCCCTGATCCCCTCCAATTCAGGCCCGGGGCCGGATGCCCACTTCGTGGCGTTGAACTGGAAGTGATCGCCCTGGAGGAAGACCGGCGTGCGCCAACCTTCGCGGATCGCAGCCCCGAGCACGACCGCGGTGTACTCGGCCGGGCGCTGCTCGGTATAGGCCATCTCGCTCTTGGCGATCTCGAAGATGACAGTCGCAGCGTCGCGCTCCAGCGCCGCGGCGAACGCCTGCCGGGCGGTCAGGTACGTCACCGCGCGCACGTTGATGGCGGGCACCGTGAACTCGGTGGGATCGAACTCGCCGCGGCCGCGCGCTCGATACAGCTCGTGGATGGACGCGGAGCCGCAGCCGAGCGCCTGCGAGGCACTCCAGATCACCCATCGCGCCGCGTCACGCAGCGCGGCATCAGGGTTGAAGACGGACTCGAAGACGAGCTCGTCGATCAGCTCATCGCGCAGGCGCTGCTCGTCGAGGATGTCGAGCCCGGCAGCGGTGATCGTGGCAATGCCGTCGAGCCGGCCGCGCAGGTCGTCGGCGGTGGAGATCTGCATGCGAGCCATCCTAGCGAAGGGTCGATGCGAGCGTGAACGCGAGCAGCGGCGCAATGATGACGCCCAGGACCGCGGTCAGCAGGTACCAGTCTCGCGAGGCCCGCGCATCCGCCACCCCGCGGCTCATCAAGCCGGCCGTCCACCACCGCACGGCCGACAGGCCGGCGACGTAGAGGAGCGCGGCCAGCGCGACCACGCCGATGGCGAATGGACGGACGCGCTCGCAGTCACCGAAGGCGATCGGCCCACCGGGCGGACACGGCGCCGCGACCTCGACCACGATCAGGATCACCGCGGCGGCCAGGACCGCCGCAGACCAGGCGAGATGTGCGGCGAGGGCGCGGTTCAGCGCGCCGCGAGCTCGCTGCTGCGGCGGGCTGCATCATCCGCGTCCCGACGCGTGATGCGCCGGAACTCGAAGTAGAGGTACACGCAGGAAGCGGCGCCGAGGCCGGCGACGATGGTGCCGAATGCGACCGCCTGGAGCGTGATGCGCACCGGCCAGAACGATCCGCCCGCCAGGTTGAACGCCAGCAGGGGGACGAGCAGGAGCACGGTCAAGAGGTAGTTGAGCAGGACGAAGATGCGGATCAGCGACCAGCCGAACCCGCGCCGGCCCCGCGCGGCCTGGACACCGATGGCGAGCAGGATGAGGAGCGCGAAGTTGCCTCCCGCGATGCCGTTGGCCAAGAGGAACCCGACGTCGTCGCTGAAGCGGAAGAACGGCAGCTCGACCGTCAGCAGGTAGTACACGTAGTTCGGGACGTAGGTGAGCATGAAGTAGACGAACAGGAAGAGCGGAACGCCCTTCAGGACGGCCACCAGCCAGGTCTCGTGGCCGTAGAGGAACCAGCTCATGAAGTCATCGGCCCAGCCGAGGAGCCGGCTCATGCCGCCCCGTGATCGGTAGACGGGATAGGTGCTCATCGTTCGCGGGTGCTCCTACTCACCGGTCTGGTCCAGCAGGAAGGTGATCAATGCCTGGAGCGCGCTTTCGCTCACCTGGCCCTCCGGATGGGGTGGCATACCGGTCGCATTGCCGTCGTTGTAGTTCCCAGCGGAGTCACGGATCCACAGCTCGAGGAAGTTCCGCGGATCCTCCTCGTAGTCGGCGACCATCTGGTCGACGCCCGTCGGCGTCGGGAAGCCCTCGAACTCGGTGATGACGTCGGAGCCGATGGTCTGGATGTTGGGGCCGGCGGCCCCGCCTTCGAGCTCGGCGCCATGGCAGCTCACGCACCCCGCCGCGGTGTAGACCTCCGCGCCTGCCTCGACGGTGTCTTCGACGTCCTCGACGGGCTGCTGAGCGGCCTCCTCGGCCCAGGACTCGACCAGCGTGACGACTGCCTCGATCTGCTGTTCGTTCAGCGGGCCGCCGACTTCGTAGCTCCACGCCGGCATGGCCGAGTTGACGTTTCCGGACACGACCACGCCGCCCTGGCTGACGACCAGGTGGACATAGTTGTCCTTGACTCGGATCTTGTCGGCCAGGCTCCGCGAATGCAGGTTGGGGCCCACGACCGGCGCGCCCTCCTCGCCGCCCATTCCCTCCGGGCCGTGACAGTTCGCGCAGCCGGCGGCGGCAGGCTCGGCCGGATCGGCGCTGAAGATCACCTCCCCGTACTCGAGCAGCTCTTCGTCCTGCTCGACGGCGATCGTGTCACGTCTCAGGTTGTCGGTCACCCAGTACAGGAGCGTGAAGACGGACAGCACGGTGACGAGGATGACGCCAAGGGTCTTCAGTCGCATCGATCAGCCCGAGCAGTGGGGCATTGCGGTCGGCGGCCGGTCGTCGAACGTCACGGTTCCCGGCGGCGGTCCGCTGATCACCTGTGCGGTATTGACGACGTACGCGTCACCTTCGGCACTCACCGGGAATCGGTCCATCCCGCGCGGCGCCGGGCCATCTCGCTTCTCGCCGAGGACCGAGTACTTGCTGCCGTGGCACAGGCACTCGAACCACTGGCTCTGGTCGCACAGCTGCGGCACCTGGCAGCCGAGGTGCGGGCACTTGCGCCACAGGGCAAGGATCGAGCGATCGGCGAGCTCCAGGTCATCCCCGAGATCCGTGCCCGGATCCTCGACGGGCGAGGAGACCGTGCCCTCGCCCTCGACGCGCGCCTTGGCGGCCGGCACGTTGACGATGAACAGGTTCGCCGGGCCGTAGATGTACGGGAGCCCGTTCTGCCACTCGGGCTGCGCGTTGTTGATGTCGGCCGCGGTGCCGATGTTGATCTCCGCGCCGAGACCCTCGGTCAGGTTCGGCCACAGAAAGGCAAGCGTCCCGCCCAGGAACTCGAGCGATAGGATGCCCACGCCGACGCCGAGCATGCGGCGCATGAATCCACGGCGGCTGATCTCTCCGGCGCGAGGCCCGTGGACCTCGCCGTACGA
>JBQTHZ010000156.1:0-4876 GCA_052388515.1 Chloroflexota bacterium
AGTTCGCTCGCCTCTTCGAGGAGTACTCAGCACCGATTCACAACTACGTGCTGCGCATGGTCGGCGATCCCGACCGGGCAGCCGACATCACGCAGGACACGTTCATCAAGGCCTACCGCAAGCTCGATACGATCACCGAAGCCACCTCGACCCGATCGTGGCTGTATCGGATCGCCACCAACACCGCCATCGATGACATGCGCCGGCGACGGATGGTGACGCCCATGGGTGACGACGCCCCCACGTTCGCCAACCGGCCCGACCACCGCCCGGGACCGGAGGCGCAGGTGATGGCCGCCACCCTCGACGAGCGGGTCCAGCGCGCCCTCATGCACCTGCGCCCCAACCATCGCCAGTGCCTGCTGCTCAGCGATCTCGACGACATGAGCGCGCAGCAGATCGGCGAGGTCATGGGCCTCTCGTACGCGGCGGTTCGCACCCTGCTGTGCCGCGCGCGTGGCGAGATGCGGCGCGCCCTGTCGGCGGAGGGCTTCGCGCGATGACGATGGATCGACACCAGCCCTTCGAGGAGCTCATCAGCGCATCGCTGGGCGGAGACCTGACGGCCGACGAGCGTCAGCGGCTGGATCAGCATCTCGATTCATGCAGCCAGTGCCGCGCCACCCTGGCCGCCTTCGCCGATCAGCGCCGCATCATGTCCGGCCTCCGCCACGTCGGACCGCCACGCGATCTCGGCGCGCGCGTGCGAACCGGGATCGAGCGCGGACGGTTCGCGTCGGTACCCTGGTGGCGGACGCCGGCGGTGATGTTCGCCGGCATCGGTGGCAGCCTCGCTGCCGTGGCCGGCGCCCTCCTCGCCATCGTGCTCCTCAACGATGCGCCCAGCCCCGAGGTCGGCCAGGCCACGCCGACCCCGTCCGTCGTGATGACCGAGCCGAGCGAGACTGCGCAGCCCACCCTGCCGCCGATCCCAACGCCAACCCCGGACGCCTCCCCGGCCGAGACGGCCGCGCCATCGTCGATCGCTCCCAGCGCCACCGCGAATCCGGTGGTGGAGGCCCCCGAGCCGGACGTGGTGATGGCGGTCACCGGGCCTGTCGAGGACCTCGCCTTCAGCGTCGTGGAAGGGAAGACGGGAGACGAGGTGGTCCCCATCGAGGAGACCATCGGTGACGATGTCGTTGAGCCCATGAGTCCGAGCGGCCCGCCGATCGTGGCGGAGCTCTCTCCAGACGGACAATGGCTCGCCTTCATGACCGAGGTCGGTGGCCGCGGCGTCAATGACGTCTGGGCCACCCGCCTCACCGAGGCGCCCGCGCCGTCCGCCGACCCGGAAATGCTCCCGCCGATCGACTCGTCGATCCCGGTCGGCGAGACGGTGCATCTCGGGGAGACGGTGGCCGGCAGCCCGTTCCTGGAGCGGATGAGCTGGTCGTCCGACGGACGATACCTCGCCTATTCCCTGGCGGCGCCGGATACGGAAGCGACCGGAGACGCCAGCGTCGACGCCTGGATCTTCGAGACCGATGAGGGCGAGGCAGTGCGACTCACCGATGTCGGCAACGCATACGCCGCCAGCTTCATCCCGAGCATCGACGGCACGACTGCCGACCTGTGGGTCAGCCTGGCGGGTGATGAGCCACGCAGCTTCGTGATGGAGCTCCGTTTCGACGGTGCGATCGTCGCCGGCGACCCGGCTGAGCTGGGCACGAACGCTGCCGACGTCTTCCAGCCGCTCCTGAGCCCGAACGGATCGCTCGCCATCTTCTGGCTCGGGCGCATGGCCGATGACCCGGACGCCGGTTGGGGATTTGTCGAGGATGGCGCTCCCTATCTCGCCGAGCACGACATGGACGAAGGCGCCTACGCGTTCGACAACGAGCGACCGCTCTTCAGCGATCGCCCCGTGAGGGGGGCGTTGTTCGGATCGGCGGCCATCGCCTGGAGCCTCGACGGCGACGCGTACGCGGTCTGGGACACCATCTGGACCGGCGAGGTTGCCGTCGGAGAGGAGCCCTACCCCGATGCGACGCGCGTCTACTTCGGCCATGCAACGGACAGCCGTGGCCTGACCCGGCAGCACGCCATCGACCACCACGAGCTCGACGGCGAGCTGGTCATCGTGGATGTCGAGGTCGCGCCGACCGGCCGGCATCTCCTCATCACGTCCCGCGAGCGTCCCGGTGGCATCGGCGACGTGCCACGCGCGGAACTGCGGCTCATCACGCGCCACACCGGCGATCGTCCAGACGAGTCTGAGCAGATCACCGAGGTCTCGGACGACGGCTGGGTGGGACCGGCGGTCTTCCAGCCTGAGCCGCCGGAGCTCGAATGGGACCCCGCGCTGGCCCCATAGCGGCTCCGGCGCACCGGTATACTCTGGCGCGAAGCCTTTAACGCGGTCCGGCGAGGCCGCCAAGGAGACGCATGACCGAACGCCACATCCTCGACGCCGATGACCTGCGTCGCGCGATGACCCGGATCGCCCACGAGATCGTGGAGCGCAACGGCGGCGTCGATGATCTCGTCCTCGTCGGCATCCGCAGTCGTGGCGTCCCCATCGCGCGGCGCCTGGCCGGTCTCATCGAGCAGCACGAGGGCGTATCGGTTCCGGTCGGCTCGCTCGACATCACGTACTACCGCGACGACCTGACGCGCCTGGCCCACGCCCCGATCGTGAAGCGCTCCGACCTGGAGGCGGAGGTGGGCAGGCGCACCGTCGTGCTCGTTGACGACGTTCTCTACACCGGACGTACCGTGCGCGCGGCGCTCGACGCCCTGACCGACCATGGCCGGCCGCGCGCTGTCCAGCTCGCCGCGCTGGTGGACCGGGGGCACCGGGAGCTGCCCATCCGCCCCGACTTCGTCGGGAAGAACCTGCCGACCAGCGCGGAGGAGATCGTGCACGTCCGCCTGGTCGAGACCGATGACGCCGACGAGGTCGTGATCGAGCTCCCGGAGGATGCCGCCTGATGCTGGACACGCTGCCTGCGACGGAGGCCGGTGCGCAGCGTCACATGCTCGACCTCGACGCGCTGGGGCGATCCGAGATCGAGCGACTCCTCGACCTTGCCGTCGAGATGCGCGAGGCGCGCGCGGCGCGCGCGCATCGGTCCATGATGGAGGCGGAGACGGTCGGGCTGTGCTTCTACGAGGGTTCGACCCGCACGCGCGTCAGCTTCGAGCTGGCCGCCAAGGCGCTCGGCGCCACGGTGGTCGACCTGGGCGTGGCGGGCAGCAGCGTGGGCAAGGGCGAGTCTCTGGTCGACACGCTTCGAACCCTCGAACGCACCGGTGTGACCGCACTGGTGCTCCGGCACGCGGCGGCCGGCGCTCCCTACCTCGCCGTCCGCACCACCGGCATGGCGATCGTGAACGCCGGCGACGGCATGCATGCTCATCCCACGCAGGCGCTGCTCGACGCGCTGACGCTGCGCGAGGCGCTCGGTGCGCTCGACGGGCGGGTGATCGCGATCGTGGGCGACGTGGCCCACTCGCGGGTCGCGCGGTCGAACCTGCATTGCCTCGTGCGGCTCGGGGCGCATGTTCGCCTGGGCGGGCCGGCCGCCTGGGTTCGCGGCTTCGACGGGTGGCCCGGCGTGGAGGTTGCAGCAAGCATCGGGGACACGCTCGACGGTGCAGATGCCGTCATGACCCTGCGCGTGCAGCTCGAGCGCGCGGCGGCCAGCGGCATGTCGTCGCTGCGCGAATACGCCGCCGATTGGCGCCTCGACGAGTCGCGCATGCAGCTGGCAGCGCCGGGTGCGCCGATCCTCCATCCCGGCCCGACCAACGAGGGCGTGGAGCTGACGGCGGAGCTCGCCAACGGCCATCGCAGCCTGATCGGTCGGCAGGTCGAGAACGGTGTGCCGGTGCGCATGGCCGTCCTGGCACGGGTCGCGGGAGCGGCGTGAGCGCGGACCGCTTCGGACGCCTGACCGATGCGCCGGCCACCCTCCTGCTGGCCGGCGCTCGCGTGATCGACGCCAGTGTCGGCTCGGATTCCGTCCGCGATCTCGCACTGCTGCACGGATTTCTTGCCGACCCCGCATCACTGCCGCCGGGAGCCGAGCGGATCGATGCTGCCGGCCTCGTCGCCGCGCCGGGATTCTGCGACCTCCACGCTCACCTGCGCGAGCCGGGGGGCGACGGAGCCGAGACGATCCTGTCCGGAGCCCGGGCGGCGGCGCGCGGTGGCTACACGACCGTCTGCGCCATGCCGAACACCGATCCGCCACTCGACGAGCCCGCTCGCCTTGGCTGGGTCGTGGAGCGTGCCCGGGAGGCGGCGTCCCGGGTGCGCGTCGTGGGCGCCGTGACAGCCGGGCGAGAGGGCGAGGCGCTGGCCGAGCTCGGCGCCATGGTCGACGCGGGCGCGGTCGGCTTTTCCGATGACGGCGCCGCGATCCCGTCGGCGCGCCTGGCGCGTGCCGCGCTGACCACCCTGCGCAGCCTGGGGCGTCCGTTTATCGAGCATGCCGAGGACGCGGCCCTCGCCGCCGGGAGCGTCATGCGAGCGGGGCCGACGGCCAATCACCTCGGCCTGGCCGGCTGGACGCCGAGCGCGGAGCTGGCGATCGTCGAACGGGACATCACGCTCGCGGGCGAGACGGGCGCGCGGCTCCATCTCACCCACCTGTCGACGGCGGTGGCGCTCGATGCAGTGCGCCATGCACGAGCGCGTGGCCTCCCGGTGACCTGCGACGTGACGCCGCACCACCTCGCCCTCACCGACGCGTGGGTGGCGGGATCGCGCCGCTTCGCGTGGGAGGAGCCCGACGAGGCCGCACTCGACGCCGATCGTGCGTTCGCTGGCGAGTGTCGAGTCAACCCGCCGCTTCCCTCGCGCGAGGACGCGCTGGCACTCCTGGGCGGCGTCGCCGACGGCACGATCGACGCGATCGCCACCGACCAC
>JBQTHZ010000157.1:0-2220 GCA_052388515.1 Chloroflexota bacterium
CATGAACCTGGGCGAAACCTTGCGCTCCATGGCCGTGCGGCTGCGGACTGAGTCGCGCCACGTCGGCGGCGACGCGCGACTCGACGAGTTCGCGGCGCGCTTAGAAGCCGATCCGGCCGCTGCCGCAGCGGCGGAGGACGGGATCGGCCTCAGGCATCCGTTCACGGCGGTCCGCCTTCGTGGCGAGGCCGGAGAGCTCGCGTTCCTTACCGCTACGGCCGAGCTCGGCACGGCTGAGTCGATCACGGTGCGCGACCTCCACCTGGAGCTCTTTTTCCCCGCGGACGACAGCACACGCGCTGCGTTCGAGGCGTAACCCGCGGCAGAGCAGGGGTCGCCGCGGGCCAGGTTCGCCTCATTCGGATCGCAGGCCGGGTCGCTCTGCGCGACGCTGGACGACCTGGTCCCTGAATCGCCGACTCGCCGCTGGCCGCCCCTCAGGCGACGCTGGCACCGACCACGAGCCCACCGCGCGCGGCAATGAGGTCCGCGAGGTCCGAATAGGGATTGAAGCCGACGACGTTCGGCGCATCGGCAACGAAGTTCGAGAGGGCATTGACGTCGTAAAAGTAGGCGTCCCCATCGCGGTCGCTGACGAGATACTCGACGCCGCCGACGTCCATGCCGGCAGCGGCGACAAGCCGCTGTGCCTGATCGATGAGCTCGGCGGGAGGCTCGTAGGCCTCGATCGGCAGGCCACGTCCCGACACGCCGTCGGCGGTGCCGGGCAGCTCGCAATAGTCGGCCGGGCACAGGTTGAACGTGCCGGGGGTCAGGAGCAGGCGGATCGCGTACAGGAACCGGCCATCGAGGATCTCGATCCGCACGATCGCGTCGTCCCTGGCCGGCTCGTGCTCCTGGAGCAGGCCGACATGGTCGATGCCGAAGCTGAGTGCTCCGCCTTGCACGGCGGCGGCGAGCTCGTCGGGCGTCGCGAAAGACTGAATTCCGGCGCCGCTGCCACCGATATTCGGCTTGATCAGCACCGGGAAGCGCAGCTCCTCGGCCGCGGCCGGCGCCTGCTCGGGGCGGCTCAGCACGCGGGTCGCCGGATGGCGGATGCCGAGGCGGGCCATGAGCGAATACTGCGCGGCCTTCGACAGCTCATAGCGGAACGCGGTGGCACCGTTGAGCACCGGCGTACCGATCTGGTCGAGGTGGTCGAGGTAACGCATCGTGTGGAAGATCGCGTAGCCCTGCCCGCGCGTCCAGGCCGACGGGCTCATCCGGTTGACGACCAGCCGATAGGGCGCCTGAGCCGCGGCGGGGTCGTAGACGTGGCCCGCAGCGTGGAGCGCGACGTACGGAACGCTGCGCCGCTCAAGCTCGGCAAAGAGTGGCTTGAACCACTCGGGGTGCTCGTACAGGATTGCGATCGGCTGCATGGGTGACGAAGCGTACAGGCGCGTGAACCGCGGCACAAGCGAGGCCTGCGCCATCTCTCGGTTGGCTTTGGCGGGTGCCGCTGCCTAGTGACCGCGCTCCGTTTGTTTGCTGCTCGCGAGTGCGGAGATCCGACCCCGCAGGTCGTCACGGATGCGTCTCAACGCATCGACACGGCCGTGTTCGGTCCGCGCGTCAGGGTCAGGCTCGGGCCAGCGAAGGACGCGCCGCGCGCCCGGCACGTACAGGCAGCTGCCGCAGCCGTCCTCGCACTCAGCCATCAGCAGAGCGGGTGGCAGCTCTAGCACCTCGGCCAGCCTGCGGCGAGTCGGCGTGAAGCTGTGGATGCCCTCTGGCAGCTTCGGTTGCTTGAGGCGGACGCGAGTGCCGGTGGCAACAGGAGGGGCGTGAGCAGCTCGACAACATCGACCGTCTCGATCCGCTGCGGCCAGGCTTCCAGATCCGTGAACACGTCCCACACCCGCTGCTGCTGGGCATCGATGTCGATGGATTGCTCGAAGCGCATGGCGGACGATCACATCGAAGATCGCCAAAACCAAGCCTGGTGATTGGGCAGCGTATCAGGCCCATGGCGGCCTTCCGAACGGCGTGGTCTTGCCCGAACTCCGGGAGAGTATGGTGCTCGCCATCCGAATGAGTCTGGTGGCCACGCCAGTCCAGGGATGAGTCAGAAGCCCGCGAGGCGTAGATGCCCGTCACTGGGTTGGCCGGTCTCGCTGTGACTGGCGGCAAGGGGAGCTCTCCCTCGTCCTCGGCGGGCAGCGGATCGCCCAGCGGCATCTGCCTCCTGCAAGGGTCGCTGGCGGACCAAGATCG
>JBQTHZ010000158.1:0-36899 GCA_052388515.1 Chloroflexota bacterium
GGTCTTGCGCGCCGCGCCGCGCGCCGCCGATACTGAGGTCGTCCCGAAGGGGCAAGCGACATCGGATCACACGACTTCGGTTATGAGTTCCGGTACCGGCAACGGTGGCTTCGGTCATCGCGGTCGGACGGCAACGGTGGCTTCGGTCACCGCCGCCGAGCGTCTTGTTCCTTCGGGACATTGCTGTGCCCGCCGGCGGCCTCGGTGCCCTGGCCGCCGGCTTCAGGCCACGCTGCCGACTTGAACATTGGCCGACTGAGGAGGCATTCAGCGAGACGGCGGCTCGCGACTTGAACAATGCGCGGTTCAGCGCACATTGCCCGGTCGATGCGGCACCAGGCCGGTTCGCCCACGCTCAGATCGGGTTCACCGCTGGTGCACCGGCCGTCCATTGTGCGCACGAGCGAGCATTGTTCGAGTGCTGGCGCGACGGACTGGAGATGCGCGACACCATCGTGCCGGACTACCGGGGTGAGCGCTCCACGCGAGCGGCGTCGACCTCCGCGGCCGACCGGAGCACGTGGACCGAGGCGAAGCCCTCATCTGCGAGAGCAGCAACGGAGTCGTGAAGCCAGCCGCGCTGGCGCCGCAGAGCGGCCGGTGGCGGGCGGGGAGCAGGGCGCGTGGCGTTGCGCTCCAGGGCCACGGCCAACGGCAGGTCCAGCACCAGCGCGACGGCCGGCCGGCGGTGGCGGCGCGCCATGGCGAGCAGCTGTGAACGCGCCCATTCCTCGACGTTGGTGGCGTCGACGACGGTCAGGCGGCCGCGGCGCAGACGCATGGCCAGGATGCGGTGAAGCAGATCGAAGGCGTCCTCGGTGGCCCCCTGCGCCGCAGGATCGTCCGTGATCATGGCCCGCAGGGCGTCGGAGGAGAGGACCTCGGTTGGTGCGAAGTGGCGTCGAGCGAACGTGCTCTTTCCGCTGGCCGCGATACCGATCAGCAGGATCAGCGCGTCGGCGGGGACAGCGAGCACGAGAGAAACGGACCGGCCGCCGGGGTCGTCGGCGGCCGGTGGGGTCATCATCGGGAGCGGGTCAGCCCTGTGCGTCGCAGTCCGGGCACATCTCCGACTCGGGGATCGGCGCCTTCGGTTGGCCGGTGGCGCGCGGCAGGGCCCGTCCGCAAATGGTCGAGCCGGGCTCGCCGACGAGATGGACCTTGCTGAAGTGACGATCCGGCAGCCGCCACGTCACATAACGTCGCTGCTGAGTGGGGGTCGAGGACACAGGGCGGAACTCCATTTGCGGGGCCTGATTGTGCCAGAAATCGGCCATTTTCACAAGTCACCGCCCGATCTGGCAGCATGGCCGGTACAGTCATGAAACGCATCGGAATCCTCACCGGCGGCGGCGACGTGCCCGGCCTGAATTCGGTCATCAAGAGCGTCGTCTACCGATCGAGCGAGGTCGGCTGGGACGCGGTCGGCATCCGTCGCGGATGGCAGGGATTGACCCACATCGACATGAGCCGCGAGGATCACGGTGGCTACCTGCGACCCCTGGATCGCGTCAGCACCCGCGCCATCGATCGGACCGGCGGCACGGTGCTCCACACGTCGCGCACCAGCCCGTCATCGATGGGTCGCAGCGCCCTTCCCGAGCATCTCGACGAGGCGCGGCTCGCCTCCCTCGAGACGGAGGGCGATCGGTACGATCTGACCCCGCTGGTCCTGGAGAACCTCGAGCGCCTGGGGATCGACGCGCTGGTCATCATCGGGGGCGACGACACGCTCAGCTACGCGGCGCGCCTGGGGCGCGAGGGATTCCCGGTGATCGCCATCCCCAAGACGATGGACAACGACGTGCACGGCACCGAGTACTGCATCGGCTTCTCGACGGCCGTCACGCGTGCCAAGGAGCTGATCAATCGGCAGCGAACGACGCTCGGCAGCCACGAGCGCATCGGCGTGTTCCGCATCTTCGGGCGCAACGCCGGGTACACCGCGTGGTATGCCGCCTATGTCACCAGCGCACGCTGCGTCATCCCGGAGGCGCCCTTCGACCTCGACGCCCTGTCCGACATCCTCGCCGATGATCGGCGCCTGAACCCGTCGGGGTACGCCTTCGTGATCGCCAGTGAAGGAGCGATCTGGCGAGGCGGCGAGCTGCGCGAAGTCGGGGAGTCGGATGCCTACGGGCACCGGCACAAGGCCGATGTCGGCGAGGTGCTCGCCGACGAGCTCAGGCGCCGCACGGGCGTCGAGACTGTTCACTCCGATCTCACCTACGACCTGCGCTCCGGCGACCCCGATGCCTTGGACCAGATGGTGGCGATCACATTCGCCAATGTGGCCGTCGATCTGCTGGCCGACGGACAGTTCGGGCGCATGGTCGCCATCCGCGATGGCAAGTACTCGCACGCGCCGCTGCCGGCGCGCTCGGCGGGCGCCCGGACGCTCGATGTGGAAGCCATGTACAACGCAGCCAGATTCCGACCGCGCTACGAGGCCAAGCTGGGCTCGCCGCTGCTGCTGGGGCCGGCGGTCATCGAGTGAGCGGCGTCGACGGCGCCTTCGCGCCGGAACGGCGTCTCCTGACGATCGGGCTGATCGGCCTTGTCACGGCAGCTGCCTTCGAGGGCATGGCCGTGCCGACGGTGCTCCCGGCCATGGTCAGCGACCTCGGCGGGCTGGACCTGTACGGGTGGGCGTTCAGCGCGTTCTGGCTGACGAACATCATCGGCATCACCCTGGCGGGCTCGGACGCCGATCGCCGCGGGCCAGGTCGCGCATTCGCGATCGGCGTGCTCCTGTTCGCCGCCGGTATGGCGATCTCGGGAATTGCGAACGAGATGTCGATCGTGATCGCCGGGCGCGCCGTGCAGGGCTTCGGCTCAGGAGCCATCGGGTCGGTCGTCTACGCGGCGATCGCGCGCGCCTACCCCGCGTCGGTGACGCCGCGCATGATCGCACTCGTGTCGAGCGCCTGGGTCGTCCCGGGGTTGATCGGTCCCGCGCTGGCGGGCTGGGTCACCGACGCCCTCGGTTGGCGCTGGGTCTTCCTGGGTATCGTGCCACCGGTGCTGCTGATGGGAGCTGCCGTCTATCCACAGCTGGCGCGACTCGGGGCCGCGCAGCGTGCCGCGGTCCCGGTTCGGGGCGACGCGCGCCGCGCGATCGACGCGGTGCGGCTGGCGCTCGGCTCGACCCTCCTGCTCGGGGCCCTGACAGTGGACGGGGTGCGGATCGAGCTTGCCGGGCTTGCTGTCGGTCTCGGCCGACTGCCACTTGCACTGCTGCTTGCGGCGGCCGGCGCCTGGCTGGTCATCGGCGCCCTGCGCCATCTCTTGCCGCCCGGCACCCTGCACCTGCGACGCGGGCGTCCGGCGGTCTTGGCGGTCGTCTTCGGGATTGCCTTCGCCTTCTTCGGGACCGAGGCCTTCGTCCCGCTGACCGTGGTCGACGTCCGCGGCGGCAGCGTCACGCTCGGCGGCGTGGCCCTCTCGGCGGCGGCGGTGACCTGGACGATCGGCTCCTGGGTCCAGGCTCGGGCCGCCGCGTCCGGCATTCGGCGCGCCCTGGTCACGAGCGGCGCGGGGCTGATCGGCGCGGGAATCGTGATCACGGCCCTGGTGCTCATCCCGCAGATGCCGGTGCTCGTGGTGGCGCTGGGGTGGGCCGTCGCCGGGCTCGGCATGGGCCTCGCGTACTCGATGCTGGCCCTCGTGGTCCTCGAGACGGCGGCGCCCGGTGAGGAGGGATTCAGCTCGTCCGCGCTCCAGCTCATGTTCACGCTGGGAACGGCGTTCGGCGCCGGGGTCGGCGGAGCGATCGTGGCGATGGCCGACGCCGGGACGATCCCGCTCACCTCCGCCATCGGCATCATCGACGCGCTGATGGTCGTGATGGCGGTCGTGGCCGCGGTCGTCGCGCTGCGCGTGCCACGCGGGCCATCCCGCGGATCGGATCCGGCGCGCCTGGCGCCGAGCACGGCGACCATGCCGATGGAGCACCCCTGATGCCGATCAAGGTCAGTGTCGTGGTGCCGGTCTATAACCCGGGCGCGTATATCGACGATTGCATCGCGTCGATTCTTCGCCAATCGCTGCCGTCCAACGAATACGAGGCGATCTTCGTCGACGACGGCTCGACCGATGGGACGGGAGCACGGCTCGATGCCCTTGCCGAGCAGCACGACAACATCACCACCATCCACATTCCCAACTCGGGCTGGCCGGGACGTCCGCGCAACGTGGGCATCGACGCCGCGGTCGGGACGTACGTGTATTTCGTCGACAATGACGACTGGATCGGCGACGAGGCGCTCGAGCGGCTGTACGAGCGTGCGGAAGCGAATGAGGCCGATGTCGTCGTCGGCAAGGAGGTCAGCCACGGCAAGGGCGTGCCCCGCGAGCTGTTCCGGCACAACGTCGACGACGCGACCATCGACTACCCACCGCTGCTCCTGTTGCTGACGCCGCACAAGCTGTTTCGCCGGTCCTTCCTCGCCCAGCACGGGATCCGTTTCCCGGAGGGTCGCCGTCGGCTCGAGGATCACCCCTTCGTGATGTCGGCGTACTTCAACGCCCGCCGCATCTCGATCCTGGCCGACTATCCCTGCTACCACTGGGTCAAGCGGGAGGATGCCGGGAATGCCACCGACCGCCGCGCCGAGCCCGTCGGGCATTACCAGAATCTCCGCGAGGTGCTCGACATCGTCGATGCGCACACCGAGCCGGGCCCCGGGCGCGATCGTCTGTATGCCCACTGGTACCGCAGCAAGGCCCTCTACCGGCTACGCGGGCGGGGATGGTCGGACGATCCGAGCCCGTACGGGCTCGAGGTGTACGCCGAGATCCGCCGGCTCGCCCTCGAGCGCTTCGGGCCGGGTGTCGACCGGGCGCTCCCGGCGAAGTTCCGCGTGATGTCTCGATCCGTCCGTGCCGACCGCATGGACCTGGTGACTGGACAGGCGCGGATCGAGCGCGGCATCCGCGCCGACATCGCCCTGGGCTCGGTCGAATGGACCGATTGGCGGCTCCACCTGACGATGCGGGCCGGCCTGGCGTACGCCGACGGCAGTCCCATCGCACTCGAGCGGCGCGAGGGGCACGTCTTCTGGCGGCCGCCGGCACCGCTCGCGGGCGATCCGGCCATCCTCGACGAGGATCTCGACGTCACCGCCGAGGTCGCCCGCACCACGGTCGCGGTCGTGCTGCGCAACCGGGAGACGTCGGTGGAGCACGATGCCCTGGCGGTCATCACGGAGCCGGTCGGCGCCGACCCGGAGGCCGATGCGTTCACGCTCACCATCCGCGCGGCAGCCGATGTCGACCTGAGGACGGTGGCCGCCGGAACCGAGCTCGGCATGGGCGTGTGGGACCTGTCGGTGGACGTGCAGAGCTGTGGGTGGATGGCCGTGCGGCGGCTGGCGGGTGTCGGTCGCGGGAGCGCCGAGGCGGGTCCCGTCGCGGAGCCGTACACCACCGAGTACGGCAATGTCTCCCTGCGGGTCAGGGACCCGGAAGACGAACGGCGGGCCGCGGAGCGGGACGCCGCGGAGAAGCAGAGGAAGGCGGCGCTGACGGTCGCCCAGCCGCAGCCGCAGCCTGCTGCGCGCACGCCGCGAGACGCGCTCGCCGACCGCGTGCGCCGCTTCGTCCCGGCCCCGCTCCTGCGGCTCGCGGGGCCGGCCATTCGCGCGACGCGCCGGTGGCGCCTGCGAGCCTGAGTGCCGGCAGGCTCAGGGCGAGATCGGGCCGAGGGCCGGGAGCACGATCCGCTCCACGAAGCGACGAGAGGCCTCTCCGTCGGCAACGTCGAAGGATGCGTCGCGAAAGCGCCGGATCCGCTCGAGGTCGAAGGGACCCTCGCGCATCCAGCGCGCGAGCGCATCGGTCTCGGTGAAGACCGGACCGGGCACACCGGACCGGTAGTCGAAGTAGAAGCCTCGCTCGCGCTCATAGGCGTCGAGGTCGGGCGCAAGGAATGCCATCGGCCGTCCGAGCAGCGAGAACTCGAAGATGGCGCTCGAGTAATCCGTGACGAGCACGTCGCTGACGAGCATCAACGCATTGATGTCGCGGTGATCGGAGACGTCGAAGGCAAAGCCGGACAGCTGGGAGCCGATGCGGGCGCGGGCCCGCACGAACGGATGAAGCCGTACGAGGACGATGTGGTCCTCGCCGAGCGCGCCGCGCAGGTGGCGGAGATCGAGGCCGTCGTGGTGGCGCGCATCGGTCACGCGATCGCCCCGGAAGGTGGGCGCGTACAGGATCACGCGGCGGTCCGGCGGCAGGCGGTATCGGCGCCGGACCGCGGCCGATGCGGCGGTCCCGGCATCGGCGTCGAAGAAGAGGTCGGTACGCGGGATACCGATGTCCGAGACGAATCGATCCGGCGGGAGGCCGAACGCCTCCGCGTAGTGGGGAAGCACGTTCCGCGACGAGATGAGGCAGACGTCGTAGTTGGCGTGGATGCGCAGGCGCGAGGTGAGGGCTCGGTCGGCGCCGAACGTCTTGCCGGCCAGGCTGTGGCCCATCTTCTTGAACGCGCCGCTGGCGTGCCAGGCCTGGACGACCCGCGTCCCGTGCCTGGGTCGCACGACGTAGATCGGGAAGAAATAGTCGTCGACGACGAAGAGCCGAGCGCGGGCGAGGTGGTAGCCCGCGAGCAGGCCATGCACGGCGGCCCGCAGCTTCCCGACGACCCCGTCGCCGGGCCGATGAGCGATGACGGTGACGCGGACGCCGGGGAGGCGGCGCTCCAGTTCGTCCCGGATCGCGACCAGGTTGCCGGCGATGCGCGGTGCATGCGCGGTGGCCAGCACGACGACGTCCTGCAACGGCAGCCGCGCGCCGATCCAGTGCCCGACCCGCACCAGCCAGATTCGCAGCTCGACCTGCAGACCCCTCATCGGTCCAGGATGAGCTGGTCGATGATGCGGTCGGTCGCCGACCCGTCGCCGCGCGGGAGGTGGCGTTCGGCAAACGGGACGACCTTCTCCGACTGGAAGTCACGGCGGCGGATGGCGTCGATGAGCTCTTGCATGGTTCGCACGATGCGGCCGGGAACGAACTCGACATACGGAACGTAGAAGTCCCGCGTGGCGGTGTACCGCTCGAGGTCGTAGGCGAAGAAGAGCATGGGCCGCGAGAGGGTCGAGTACTCGAACACGATCGACGAATAGTCCGTGATCAGCAGGTCGGTGATGAGGAGCACGTCGTTGACGTCGAGCGAGATGCCGGTCGCGTCGACCAGGCGGTCGCCGAGGGCCTCCGGGATCTCCATCCGGGTCTTCACGAACGGATGCAGCTTGAACACCACGATGGCGTCGAGCTCGACGCACAGCTGATGGAACGCTGGAAGGTCGAGCAGATCGATGGGGTAGTGTGCCTGGCGCGGGCCGCTGCCACGGAACGTGGGAGCGAACAGGATGACGAACCGCCCACGCGTGGCAGGCAGGGCGGCGATGGCATCGGCCCTTCCCTGGCGCTGTCGCTCCGCATCGAGGAACTGGTCCATGCGCGGCGTCCCGGTCGGAATCACGCGGTGCTCCGGGATGCCGAACGCTTCTGCGTAGAACGGCACCTCGTGCGGCGAGCTCACGATGGCGTGCGTGTAGTTCTTGTGGACCGACGAGAAGGGGCTGAGGCTGCCACGCTTGCCGACGCGGCTGTATCCGACCGTCTTGAAGGCGCCCCACGCATGCCAGAGCTGAATGATCCGGACGCCCGGATCAGGAGGCAGGCGATAGATCGCCGGCTGATAGTCGTCGAGCAGGATCACGTCGGCGACGGCCATGAGCCAGGCGAGCCGCGCTCGATCACCCAGGCTTCTCCTGGCCCGGATGCTCGGCTTGAAGATGGTCCGAAGCCGATACTTCTCGTGGAGCCCGCGCTCGACCATGCGGTCGTGGACGATCTTGAGGTTGCCGCCGAGCGCCTCGCGCGAGTCGGACGTGAACACGATCAGGCGCCTGCGGCGCGGCACCACGCGTCGCAGCCCGGCGACGAGGAACCGGAAGATGGCGACCCGAACACTCCGCACCAGGCCGAGCCACCACCGGCGCAGCCGGGGTCGCGACGGCAACCGGAACCGGCCGCCGACGTGCTCCTCGCGCGTGACGTCGACGAGCAGCGCCCCCGATGCCGGCTCGGTCGACAGATCGACGCGATAGCTGCCGCCGGGCACCGCGAACGAGCGGCCAGCCTCCCCCAGGCGGCCCCTCAGGCCGGTGGCGACGCCGATCGACCAACGCTCCTCATCCTCTGCGGAGGCCGGGCGTACGATCAGCTTCCAGGTTCCCGCGGCCAGGGGCATCTGGCCCGGACCGGCCATGACGTTGAATCGGATGACGCGCCCGCGGTGCTTGGTCGTATCGTTCGTCGCCGGCATGACGTCGTGGCTCGGGCCGTTCCGGGCCGCGTCGCCGAGAGCCAGGAAGCACGCTCCGGCATCGATCGGCACGCTGGCGCCCTGCGTCGCGCGCAGGTGGAGGACCAGCTGGATGCGTTGCCAGCCGAGGGCGAAGACCTCGGTGCTCGGGCCCTCGGATGTACCCCGAGTGACGGCGTTTCGCTTACTCTCAGCCATTCACACGCGCGGTCCGTCCGAAGAAAGCCAGGCCAGATGCTGTTGACCCGATGATATGCGCAATCCTCCTCGCCGGAGGCGACGGGAACCGGTTCGGTGGCGAGATCCCGAAGCAGTTCCTCCGCCTTGCTGGAGAGGAGATTCTGCTTCGAAGCCTCCGCACCCTGTCGTCGGCAGGGATGGATCGCTTCGCCGTCGTCGCGCATCCGGACTGGATGAGCGAGACCCAGGAGCTCGTGGCAGCTGCCGATCTCACCGTCCCGACCATCCTGGTCGCAGGCGGGATCACCCGCAACGAGAGCACGTGGAACGGGCTCCAGGCGCTCGACATCGACGACGACGACGTCATCCTCGTCCATGATGCGGTACGGCCCCTCGTCCCGGTCGACGTGGTGCGTCGAGCGATCGAGCCCGTCGTGATGGGCATTGCCGACAGCACCGACACGGTGATCCCGAGCACCGACACGCTGGTGGTGGTCAGCGACGGTGCCGTGGTCGAGATCCCGGAGCGCGCGCGCTACCGGCGAGGACAGACGCCCCAGGTGTTCCGTGGCAGCATTCTGCGGCAGGCATACGAGGCCGCCCTGGTTGCCGGCGACATGAGCGCGACCGACGACTGCAGCCTTGTGCTGCGCTACGTCCCCGGGGCTCGGATCCTGGCGGTGCCCGGCGTCGAGATGAACATCAAGATCACCACCAAGGTCGACCTGGTGCTCGCCGATCGCATGCTGCAGATGAATTCGCTGGACGCCGAGAGCCACGTGGCTGGACCGACCTCCCTGGAGGGAGCCCGCGTCTTGGTGGTGGGTGGCACGCATGGCATCGGGCGAGCCATTGCAGAGGAGGCCGTGCGGGTTGGCGCCCGGGCCGAGGTGCTCGGGCGCTCCGTCGGACTCGACGTTCGCGACGCCGCCGCGGTGGCGGATCGCGTCGACGCCGCTGCAGCGAGCATGGGGGGAATCGATCACGTCATTGTCACCGCCGGCGTGCTGAAGCTCGGCCAGGTCGTGCACAGCCCGCCGGATGAGCTGGCCGAGGTGATCGCGGTCAACCTGGTCGGCAGCCTCAACGTGGCGCGTGCGTCGCATCCGCACCTGTGCCGGACCGGCGGCTCGCTCACGCTCTTCACCTCGAGCTCGTTCACGCGTGGCCGCCGCGACTACGTCGCGTACTCGGCCAGCAAGGCCGGCGTCGCGAACCTTGCGCAGGGCCTCGCCGAGGAGTGGCATGACGACGGGATCCGGGTCAACGCGGTCAGTCCCGAGCGCACCGACACCGAGATGCGGCGACAGGCATTTCCCGATGAGGCCCACAACCTGCTCCTGACGACCGCGGAGGTCGCACGCGCCACCCTGCGGCTGCTCTGCTCCGACCTGACGGGCCAGGTGCTCGACGTTCGCCGCCACGACAGGGCAACTCCCTGGCCATCGTCCTGATCGTCCGAGCATGAATCGGTTCGAGTATCTGCTGGCAACGGTCTTCCTGCGGATCCTCCGTTTCGCATTCTCTCGGCTCTCGATTCGCAATGACCGCGTGGTGCTTGCCTCGGCTCGCCACGCGACGCTGGAGGGGAATCTCCGGCACGTCTACGCGGTCATGCGGCGGCGACACCCGGACCTGCGCTACGTGATGCTGCTGGAGCCGTACAGCTACCGGTTGGGCGCGAAGATGGTCTACATGCTCCGCATGGGCCGGGCCATGTACTACCTGTGCACGTCCCGGCTCTTCGTCGTCGACAACGCCTACCTGCCGATCCACGTGGGTCCGCACCGTGCCGGCACCACCGTGGTCCAGATCTGGCACGCGGCCGGGGCGCTGAAGCGCTTCGGGCTCGACGCACCGAGCCGGCGGCGGCCGACCGAGCGCCGCTTCCTTCATCGGCATTACGACTACGTGATCGTGGCAGGGGAGGCCGGCCGGACAGCCTACGCATCGGCGCTGCGCACGCCGATGGAGCGCGTGCTCCCGCTCGGCTCGCCGCGCACCGACTTCTTCTTCGACCCGGACGCCATGTTGGCCGCGCGGACGCGCCTCCTGCAGTCCCATCCGGCGATTGCCGGCAAGCGCGTCGTCCTCTACGCGCCCACGTTCCGCGGCCGCGGCGCAAAGCGGCGCGCGGCACCAGGCTTCGACGCAGCGCGACTTCGGTCACTGCTCCCGGACGACCACGCCCTGGTCCTGAAGACCCATCCGAATCTCGATCCGCGCGCCACTCCGACGGAGGGGTATGACGTGGTGATCGACCCGCACGCGGACATCAACGAGATCTTCACGATCGCCGACGTGCTGGTCACCGACTACTCGTCGTCCATCTTCGAATGGGCGCTCCTGCGCCGGCCGCTGATCCTGCTCGTCCCGGATCTCAAGCCCTACACCTCCGACCCCGGCCTCTATCTCGACTACCGCACCGACATGATCGGCATCCAGGTCGCCGATACCGACGCGGTGGCAGCTGCCGTCATGGATGACGGCTTCGATGCACCGGACTACACCGCCTTCGTTGATCGCCATCTCGGCGCGTCGGACGGGACGGCGAGCGTCCGCTTCGTGGAGCGATTCCTGGGGAGTGATACGCTGCGGTCCCATGTCAGTCACGAGTGAGGCGCCGGCGGCGTTTCGCAATGCCGCCGCCCGCCCGAGCCCGCTCGGACTGCTGATCGAGGCGATCGGCGACATCACCTCTCGCCGCCGTCTCGTGCGCTACCTGGTGCAGGCCGAGATCAAGAAGCGCGGCGCCGACACGCTGCTCGGGAACGTGTGGTGGATCCTCGATCCACTGCTGCTCATGGGCGTCTACGTCGTGCTCGTCACGATCATCACGTCGCGCGCCCTGCCGGACTATCCGCTCTTCATCTTCGCCGCGATCCTGCCGTGGAAATGGTTCACCGCGGCGGTGACCGACGCCACCGGGTCGATCGTCAACCAGCATCGGCTCATCAAGCAGATCGCCTTTCCCAAGATCGTGCTGCCCGTCGCGGCCACCACCGCCGGCATCGTCGGCTTCGGCTTCGGGCTGATCCCGCTGGCCGCGATCATGGCCTTCTACGGCGATCGGCTCTCGCCCTTCGTGCTGCTCATCCCGATCATCGCCGTCGTCCAGTACGTCTTCACCGTGGCGGTCGCCATCCTGGTCGCCGCCGGCAATGTCTTCTTCCGTGACCTCGGCAACGTGGTCCGCCATCTGCTTCGGCTGTGGTGGTACCTCTCGCCTGGCCTGTATGCCCTGAGCCATCTCGACGAGATCTCGCTGTTCGAGCATCCCGTGCTGCGCTTCATCGCGCATGCGAACCCGTTCGCCGTCCTGTTCGAGGCCTACCGCAGCGTCATCTACGGCACGACGGATGGGCCGCCGATTCCACCCGACTGGATGTCGCTGGCCATCCTGCTCGTCGCCAGCATGGTCTTCCTGGCGCTCGCTTCTGTCGCCTTCAAGCGGCTCGAGCCCACGTTCGCGAAGGTGCTCTGAGACCGATGAGCGACCGTCCGGGGCCGATCACCGACACCCACGACGCGATCTCCACGCGCGACCTCGGTGTCCGCTACAGCCTGCGCTTCAGTCGCAGGAAGTCGATGCAGCGCACGCTCAGCCAGCTCCTGGCGCGCGAGCCGACGGAGCAGTTCTGGGCGCTGCGCCACGTGGATCTGCACGTCGTGCACGGCGAATCGCTGGCCGTCATCGGTCCGAACGGCGCCGGCAAGAGCACGCTGCTCCAGGTGCTTGCCGGCATCATCCGACCGTCCGAGGGCGTGATCGACGTGCGGGGCCACGTCTCGGCCCTCCTGACCCTGGGCGCCGGCTTCGACATCGACCTCAGCGGGCGCGAGAACATCCTGCTGGCGGGCGCCTTCCTGGGCCTGGACGACCGGCTCATGCGTGAGCTGCTGCCGGGCATCGTCGACTACGCCGACCTCGGCCAGTTCATCGATGCACCGCTCAAGACCTACTCCTCCGGCATGCGCGCACGGCTGGGCTTCGCGATCGCCACCTCGGTCGATCCCGACATCCTCCTGCTCGACGAGGTGCTCGCCACCGGCGATGCGACCTTCCGCGCGAAGTCGAAGGCACGCGTCCTCGAGCTGGTCAAGGATGCCAAGGCCGTGGTGCTGGTCACGCACGACATGGAGTGGGTCCGCGAGTACTGCAACCGCGCGGTGCTCATCGAGCACGGGCAGGTCGTGTTCGAGGGGGATCCGGACGAGGTCGTGGCGCTCCACCGTCAGCACACGGAGGACGAGAAGCGGCGCCGGGCGGCCGACGCGCGTGCCGCCGGGCTGGCACCGGTCATCGCACGCTGAGACGGCGATTGCGACCGACACGTGTCGCGAGAGCCGGTCAGGATGCCACGCATGCGACGGATACTGACCATCGACGGCGGCGGCGTGCGCGGCATCATCCCAGCCGTGCTGCTGGCGGCGCTCGAGCGCTCCACCGGCAGGACGACCCGCGAGACGTTCGACTTCATCGCCGGCACCTCGACCGGAGCGGTCCTGGCTGCCGGGCTCGCGGCCGGCATTCCCGCCGAGCGGCTCGTGACGCTGTACGCGAGGCGTTCGCCAGAGGTCTTCCGCAGCGTCCCGCTGCTCAGCGGCCTGCGCAGGCTCGTCACCGGGGCCATCTATGACACCGCCACGCTGCACGGCCTGATCCGCGACGAGCTGGGTGCCGATGCACGCGACTGGACCCTCAACGACGCGCCGGTCGACCTGCTCATCACGGCCAAGCGGCTGGTCGACGGGATGCCGTGGTACTTCGTGCGCGACAACCCGGCCAACTCCTGCCGCGCCGGCGGATTTCGCCTTGCCGATGCGGTGACCGCCTCCGCGGCGGCGCCGACCTACTTCCGGCCCTGGCCGATCCCGCCCATCGGCGAACTCATCGACGGTGGCATCGGCGTGGCCGGCAACCCGGTCTACCAGGCATGCGTCGAGGCCTTCGAGTACACCCAAGACTACCGGCCGGCCGACACGCTCGTCGTCAGCCTCGGTACCGGCAAGCTGCTCCGACGCGAGCATCCGACCTGGCTCTGGCCATGGGTCGGCTGGCTCCTGTCCGAGCTGCTGCGCTCGCCGGCGGAGCAGCAGACCGAGCTCGTGCATCGCCACTATCGCGACGCCCCCTTCTATCGGCTCGACCTCGCGCTCGAACGGGAGATCGGTCTCGACGCGGTCGATCGCATCGGCGAGCTGCAGATCTACGGCGAGCGGCTCGCGACCGCCGTCGACTGGCCGGCCATTCTCGAGGCCCGCGACGATCGTTTCCGGGTCACCGAGGCAACCACCCTGCCGCGCGACTACTGCCGTCTCGGGCCCGACGTACATCGTGACAGCGCCTCCGCTGCCGATATGTGAGGCAGTAGCGCACGCCGCTCGTCCCTCCTGCGCCGCCCAGCATCGTCGATGAGGCATCCCGACCCGTGGAGAGTGTGCCGTGTGCCTCAGCGCCCGATACATCGGCAGACCGCGGGTGGCCCGGCGACCGGGTGGCCGGGCTTCATCCAGCACATCCATCCTCTATCCTTGCCCGACTTCGCTTGGCTGAGGTCGGATGGCTCTGAAGGGCGTGGTGCTCGCGGGTGGCAGCGGCTCCCGGCTCTTTCCGCTGACGCTCGTCACCAACAAGCACCTCCTGCCGGTGTACGACCGGCCGATGATCTACTACCCGCTCCACGCGCTGAAGGAGATGGGCTGCGAGGAGGTCCTCGTCGTCGTCGGGGGGCGCTCGGTGGGCGACATCCTGGAGCTGCTGCACGATGGCTCCGACCTGGGGCTGAGCCTCACCTATCGCTATCAGCGCGGCGCGCTCGGGATCGCACATGCCATCGGCCTGGCACGCGACTTTGCCGGCGACGATCCGATCGCCATCGTCCTGGGCGACAACATCCTGCACGGCTCACTGCGCGACTTCGCCGACGCGTTCGTGGCGGGTGATGCGGGCGCGGGCGCCGTGCTCAAGGAGGTTCCCGACCCGCAGCGATTCGGGGTCGCCGAGCTCGACGATTCCGGGCGCGTGATCGGCTTCGAGGAGAAGCCTGAGGAGCCGAAAGGCAATCTCATCCCGATCGGCGTCTACTTCTTCCGTCCATCCGTCTTCGACGTGATCGGGGGGCTGAAGCCGTCGGCCCGCGGCGAGCTCGAGATCACCGACCTGCTGAACCACTACCTCCGCGACGAGCGGCTTGCCCACACGGTCTTCGCGGGCGAGTGGCAGGATGCCGGCACGATCGACAGCCTCATCGAGGCCAATTCCTTCGCCGTCATGATCGCCCCCGAGATGCCGATCGACACCGGCCACGACGTCGGCGAGGTCTGAGACGATGGCCGATGCCATCCCGCCGCGCCTCCTGGTCACCGGCGGCGCCGGCTTCATCGGCTCCGCCTTCGTCAGGCGCGCGCTGGCGCGCCATCCGGCGGTGAGCATCACCGTCCTCGACAAGCTGACCTACGCCGGCAACCGCGCCAACCTGGCCGAGGCGGAGGCCGACGAGCGCTTCACGTTCGTGCAGGGCGACATCGCCGATGCCGACCTGGTGGACCGGCTGGCCGCCGACGTCGATGCGATCGTCAACTTCGCCGCCGAGTCGCACGTCGACCGCAGCATCGAGGAGCCCGATGCCTTCATCCGGACCGACGTGTACGGCACCTTCGTGCTCCTGGAGGCGGCGCGCCGCCACGCCCACCGGCGTTACCTGCAGATCAGCACCGATGAGGTGTACGGGCACGTGCCAGAGGGCAGCTCGAGCGAGGCCGACCCGCTCCGCCCGCGCAGCCCGTACTCGGCCAGCAAGTCCGGCGGCGATCTCCTCGTCGGCGCCTATCACGCCACCTACGGGCTGGCGACGCTGCTCACGCGGGCGAGCAACAACTTCGGGCCGTACCAATATCCCGAGAAAGTCATTCCGCTCTTCATCACCAACGCCATCGACAACGAGCCGTTGCCGCTCTACGGGGACGGGCTCCAGATCAGGGACTGGGTCTACGTCGACGACCACTGCGACGCGCTCGAGGCCGTCCTCGCGCGCGGCGAGCCCGGCGCGACCTACAACGTGGGCGGCGGCAACGAGCTCACCAATCTCGAGCTGACGCGCGGCATCCTGGAGCTGCTCGACCGGCCGATGTCGCTGGTTCGATCGGTCCCGGATCGCGCCGGGCACGACCGTCGTTACTCGGTCGACACGTCGAAGCTGCGCGCGCTCGGATGGAAGCCGGGCCACGGCTTCGAGGACGCACTCGCGCTCACCGTGCGCTGGTACATGGACCGCGAGGACTGGTGGCGACCGTTGAAGAGCGGTGAGTATCTCGACTATTACCGGCGCCAGTATGGCGACCGCCTGGCGGCGGGCTCCGCGCTGGAGTGATGGCGCGTGTCGCGATCACGGGAGCGGCCGGCCAACTGGGCCGGCAGCTGGTCGCAGCCTACGAACGGGGCGGCCACGAGGTGCGAGCGCTGTCGCACGCAGACCTCGATATCACCGATGCCTTCCACCGAGCGAGCCTCCGATCCTGGGCACCCGAGATCGTCGTGAACGCGGCTGCCTGGACCGATGTCGACGGCTGCGCGCGGGACCCGTCGAGGGCGATGCGCGTGAACGGCGAGGCGGCCGGGTCGGTCGCGGAGATTGCCTTCGGCTGTGGCGCGCTCATGGTGCAGATCAGCACCAACGAGGTCTTCGACGGCGCGCTCGATCGCCCGTATCGCGAGGACGATCCGCCACATCCCATCAATGCCTATGGGGCGTCGAAGCTGGCCGGCGAACACGCCGTGGCCGCCGCGACCCCGCGGCACCTCATCGTGCGCACGGCGTGGCTGTTCGGCCCCGGCGGCACGAACTTCGTCACCCGGATCCTGGCGGCGGCGGGTCGAGCGTCACAGGCCGGGGAGGCCCTGCGCATCGTGGACGACGAGTGGGGCAATCCGACATGGACGCCCGATCTTGCCGCCACCATCCTCGAGCTCTCAGGGCGCCCGGCGCCGCCGGCCCTCGTGCATGCCGCCGGTGATCCGCCCACCTCACGATTGGGCTGGGCGACCGTCGCGCTGCAGGGAGCCGGCGTCGGCGTCAGCGTGGAGCCGGTCTCGCTGGCGGCCTTCGAGCGCGCGTCGAGGCCACCGCCCCGGGCCACTCTGCAGCCGACCTCCGGCCTGCCGGCCATGGATTGGCGGCCACCCACGACGCGATACGCGGCGCAGCTTTCCGGCGGCTCCGCATGATCGAGCGTCTCCCGACCCGTCTCGAGGGACCGCTCCTCCTCCAGCCGACCGTCCACGGCGACGAGCGCGGCTTCTTCATCGAGACCTTTCGCGCCGATGCATACCGGGCGGCCGGGATCGACGACGAGTTCGTCCAGGACAATCACTCGCGATCGGCTCGCGGCACGCTGCGCGGTTTGCACTTTCAGCGACGGCCCGGCCAGGCCAAGCTGATTCGCGTGGCGCGCGGGTCCATCTGGGACGTGGTCGTCGACATCCGGCCGGGGTCCGGCACCTTCGGCCAGTTCGAGGCATTCGAGCTCGATGACGTCCAGCACCACCAGGTGTACGTGCCGGTCGGCTTCGCGCATGGCTTCTGCGTCACCTCGGAGGTGGCCGACGTGACCTACAAGGTCGGCTCGCCCTATGACGTCGCTGAAGAGCGCGGCATCGCCTGGGACGATCCCGAGCTCGGGATCCCCTGGCCCATCGGCGAGCCGAACCTGTCCGAGCGCGACCGGCACAACCCGACCATGCGGGAGGCGGTCGCCGCGATGGGTCCCGGCTGAGCAGGGACATCCGACCCTTGCTCGTGCGGCGAGCGAGGCGCCTGATGTGGCCCAGCCCCGTCGAGGTGATGGACCCATGCTCGACAAGGCCACGCTCAGCCGACGTTCCTTCATGCGACGAGTCCTGGGCACGGGCGTCGGGGTGCTGTCGCTCGAGTTCATCGGCGGCTCGCTGGCGTTCCTGTGGCCGAACATCGGCGAGGGGCTCGGTGCGCCGTTCCGGGTGGGCAAGATCTCCGACATCCTGCTCGCCCAGCCTGCGTTCGCCGAGGGCTATCCCTACAGCTTTTCCGCGGCGCGGAGCTTCCTCGTGAACGTGCCGGCCGCGCGGGCGCTCGCCAGCGGATCGCCCATCGAGGTGCCATCGCCGTCCGCCGACGAGATGATCGCCCTCTGGCGCAAATGCCCGCACCTGGGCTGCATGGTTCCGGATCTGTGCGACTCGGTGAAGCGGTTCGAGTGCCGATGCCACGGCAGCACCTACAACATCCTGGGCGAGAAGCTCGAGAAGGGCCCGGCGGAGCGCGGCATGGACCGCTTCGCCGTGCTCATGGAGGAGGATGGCACGGTCGTGATCGATACGTCCGAGATCCTGTTCGGTGCCCCCGAGGGCTCCGTGACCTTCATCGATCCACACCCGGCCGACGCCGGCTGCTCCTGAGCTCCGTGATCGTGTGATCGTGTTGCCGGCACCGCAACTAACGACGAATGAGCGCCCCGAGTGAGCGCTTCAGCGGTCAATACATTGCGAGCGTGGCAACAGGTGACCAAGAAGAGGGGCACGCCGAACCGCGAGTTGCCGATAGTTGCTAGGGTGGCAACAGCGCAGCCGCGCCAGTCCAGCTCAGATGATGTTGAGCTCGCGGATCGGCTCGCCGCGCACGATTCGGTCGTAGCCGAGGGGACGCAGGTCGAGGGTCTCGTACCTGCCGGTGGCGATCCACTCTGCGAGCCCTCGCCCGACGGCTGGTGCCTGCTGGAGCCCGTGACCTGAGAAGCCGTTGGCGAACAGCAGGTTGGGGAACTCCGGGTGGGGGCCGATGATCGCATTTGCATCAAGCGTGTTCACCTCGTAGTGACCCGCCCATGTGTCGAGGAGCCGAAGGCGATCGAAGCCCGGCACGCGGTGCGCCAGAACAGGCCAGGCGAAGGACTCGAATGGTCCGCGGTCGGTCGCCAGGTCGAGCGTGTCGGGGTCGACGTCGCCATCGCGCGGCGAGAAGCCACAGAGGTATGAAGGACCTTCGGGACGGAAGTAGACACCCGACGGGTCGACGGTGAGCGGCGCCGCACCCAGGCTGACGGGCGCGTCGACGTGGTAGACGTGCCGCTTCCTGGGCCGGACCGGCAGATCAATGCCCGCCAGCGCCGCGAGATCGGCCGCGCGCGGTCCGGCGGCGTTGACGACCCAATCCGCGCGGATGATCTCCCCGTCGGCCAGACGCACGCCGGTGAGCCGATTTCCATCTCGTTCGAGCCCGATGACCTCGCCGATGCGCTCCGCGACGCCGAGCGATCGCGCCCGGCGACGGAACCCCTGGAGCAGCGCATGCGCGTCGAACCATCCCTCGTCGGAAAGCCCCAGCGAGCCACCGGCGAGATCCCCGACGTTCAGCCAATCGAAGCGGGCCCGCAGCTCGGCGGGATCCAGCAGCTGCACCCGCACGTCGAGCGCGCGCTGGACCGCGTGGTTGTGCTCGAGCGTGGCGATCCCGGCATCGGTCGCCAGGAAGAGGTAGCCGTTCTCGACGAAGTCGAGCTCGGGGACCTCGCCGGCGACGGCGAGGTATCGGTCCAGGTGCCGGATGAAGTCGATCCCGAACTGGCTGATCTCAATGTTGAGCGCGGTGCTGAACTGCTGTCGGATGCTCGCCGCCGACAGCGTGGTGGACGACGTCCGGAACGTCGTATCCCGCTCCACCACCACGATGCGCCCATCGAAGTCCGGGCGCGACGCCAGGAAGGTCGCCACCGACGAGCCGATGATCGCGCCGCCCACGATCACGACATCAGCTCGCTCGGCCCGCCTCATGTGGTCGATCCTACCGGCTCGCCGTGGTTCCCATGGAGGTTGCTGCCGTGCCCGGCCGCTGCAGGCGAGGGGCGCGTTTGTAGCGCGCCTCGCTTCCCTATCACCGAATATATCGTTACTGATATACTGGCTGAGAGGGGACGAGCCTCGCCCGACCGCCGGTCCCGACCTGAGCAACGTCCCGGGGAACTACGGCTAGGATGCCGATCATGCCCGAACCGACCGTGCGCTTCGCTGATCGACCGCCCGCCACGGCCGACGTGGCGGTCATCGGCGGAGGGATCATCGGCTGCGCGACCGCGTTCTTTGCCGCTCGCGCCGGCCTGCGCGTGGTGGTTCTCGAGCGTCGCGCGGCGCTCGGGACCCTCACCACACCCGTGTCGACCGGCGCATTCAGGCTCCAGTTCGACAACCCCGAGGAGATCGCCGTCGTCCGCGAGGGGATCGAGCTCTTCGACGCATTCGCCGAACGCACCGGACTCGATGGATGGGACCTGGGCCTGCACCACGGCGGCTACCTCTTCTGCTCCCTGACCGATGCGACCCTCGACCGGTCTCGGCGCCTCGTGGCCCGCCAGCGCGAGTGGGGCCTCACCGACGTGGAGCTGCTCACGGGCGACGAGGCAAGGGCGCGATGGCCGTGGCTCTCCGCGCACGTCCTCGGCGCCCGCTACCGGGCGGGTGACGGCTGGCTCGACGTGAAGCGGCTGACCGCCGGGTACGCCACGGCCGCGTCACACGCGGGGCGCATCCCGGACGCGGCGCCTGGCGGTGGCGCCACCTTCGTGACCGGCACAGACGCGACCGCGATCGTGACGGATGGCGAGCGCGTCAGCGGCATTCAAACGTCGCTCGGGGATGTCGCCACGGACGCGGTCGTCGTTGCGACCGGGCCGTTCGTTGCCAGCGTGGCTGCCCTGGCCGGCGTCGAGGTGATGATCAAGCCAACCCGCAGGCAGAAGCTGGTGATCCCCGAGCTCCCGTCGGTGCCAGCGGATGCGCCGATGACGATCGAGGAGGAGACCGCCGCCCATTGGCGACCCTCCATGCGGGGTTGCCTCGCACTCTTCACCGATCCGGACGAGCGGCCAGGCGCGCCGGCAGACCCGGTGCCGGTCGATCACGACTGGTCGTTCGGCCTCCTGGATCCTGCCTCCCATCATGCGCTGGCGCGCGTCGCGCCGTTCTGGCGGGACGCCTGGGCGGGCGGCGCCTCGACGGTGCACTGGTTCCTTCAGGCGGGCCAGTACGAGTACACGCCGGATCGGCGTCCGTATCTCGGGCAGGTCGGTCCGGATGGGCTCTTCCTCAATGGCGGCTACTCGGGCCACGGGATCATGGCCGGCGCGGGGGGCAGCCGTCTCGTGATCGACCTGCTGACCGGTCGTGCGAGGCGTGACGCGAACCCGTTCCGCCCGGATCGCGCGTTCGACGATCGCGAGCACGACATCCTCTAGCCGGGCGCAGGACCTTCGGTGGATTGAGATTCCGTACCTGCGGGGCAAGATCCGAACGTGCTCTCGCCATCCTGGCCGAATCCGGCCGACCGCCGCCGTCCCGTTCCGGCGCACATCCGTCGTCGGGTGAACGCCGCGGAGCGGCGAGCCATGCGGCGTGCCGTGACGCTGAGCGCCGGCCTGATGTCGGCCCTGGTGCTCGTGGATATCGGCGCGAACCTCTTGATCGGGACGCGTGGCGTTGTCAGCCTCGCGCCCTTCTCGGTGGCCGTCGCGTTCCTCAGCGCCGGCGCGGCGCTCGTCTCGAGTCGTGGTCGAACGCGGGCCGAGCCGCTCGGCCTCCTGGTCATGCTCGCCGTGTTCGGCGTGGCGCTGCTGGGCCACGCATTGACGCCGGATGGGCGGATGCTCGGCACCGCCCAGCTGGCCATCATCCTCGTCGGCGTCGGGCTCTTCCTGCCGTGGCACCAGCGCTGGCACGTCACCGGTCTATCAGCTTCCGTCGCGCTCTCGGTTGTATTCGTGCTCAGCCCGCTCGGCCTCGGCCTCTCGGCGACCGATCGGGGCAACCTGGTCGTCGCCGTGCTGATGGCCGCGGCGACGAGCTTCATCGGCCACCAGCTCTGGCAGGGGAGGCTGCGCCGGATGCTGGAACAGCAATTCGTGCTGCGCGGCCTGAGCCGATACGCCCAGCGCCAGGAGGCACACGTCAGCGAGCTGAACCGCGAGCTGAACCACGTCGCGCGGCGTGACTCACTCACCGGGGTCGGCAACCGAATGGCGCTCGACGAGGCCATCGCCAGCCTCCTCGACCAGGGCGATCGCCTCCGGCCGCGACCGTTCGCGTTGATCCTGTTCGACATCGACCACTTCAAGGCCTACAACGACGAGCACGGGCACCTGGCCGGCGATGCCGCCCTGGGACGCCTGGGCACGATCCTGCGACGAGCCACGAGGGGCACCGACCTCTGTTTCCGGTACGGGGGCGAGGAGTTCCTGCTGATTCTTCCCGACCTCGACCTGACAGGCGCCATCGCGGTCGCCGAGCGCGTGCGCGTCGGGGTGGCGGAGACGGAAGGGCTGCCGCCGTTCACGATCTCCGGCGGCGTCGCGCTGTGCGACCCGGCCGATGGCCGCGACGCCGAGCCCCTCCTGCGTCGTGCGGACACCGCGCTCTACATGGCGAAGCGTGCCGGACGCAACCGCATCGCTGCCGACGAGCTCTCGGTCGCCATGCAGCGCCAGGAGATCGCCTCAGCGGGCTAGGCCTCCATGGGCCAAACGTGGGCTCGTCGAGAAGCCACGGTTCTCGCACGCGACGTACGACCGTGGCAGGATGCCCTCGCATGAAGTTCGGGCTGCAGATCAACCAGTTCACCTGGCCCGGCGGCCCGGCCGCCATCGGTCACACGCTGGCCCGCGTGGGCCGCTCGGCCGATGACGCAGGCTTCGACTCGATCTGGGTGATGGACCACTTCTTCCAGATCCGCGGTCTCGGCCCGCCCGAGGCGCCCATGCTCGAGGGCCAGACGGCGCTCGGCTTCCTGGCCGCCCACACGGCGCGGGCTCGCCTGGGCCTGATGGTCGGGGGCGTTCACTACCGTGCGCCGGGACTCTGGATCAAGGCCACGACGACGCTCGACGTGCTCTCCGGCGGTCGTGCCTGGTTCGGGATCGGCGCCGCCTGGAACGTTCACGAGTCGAAGGGGCTCGGCTTCGCGTTTCCACCACTGAAGGAGCGATTCGAGTGGCTGGAGGACACGCTGCGCGTGGCGCACGAGATGTGGTCGGGCGGGAGTGGCACGGCGGAGGCCTTCGAGGGCAAGCGGGTCACGGCCACTCACCTCATCAACTCGCCACAGTCGATCAGCCGCCCCCGCGTGCCGATCCTGGTCGGCGGTGGGGGAGAGCGCAAGACCCTGCGCCTCGTCGCGCAGTACGCAGATGCCTGCAACATCTTCGGACGCTCCCCCGAGTTCGTACGCGCCAAGCTCGGGATTCTGCGCGAGCATTGCGAGCGGCTCGGGCGTCCCTACGACGAGATCGAGCGCACCATCCTGACCAGCATCGACCCCGACAGGGACTCGACCGATGCGACCGTGGACCGCTTCGGCCAGCTCGGCGAGGCCGGTGCGCAGCACATCATCTTCAGCGTTCGCGGCGTGGCTGACGCCTCGCGCCTGGACCGTATCGGCGCAGAGATCCTTCCCCAGCTGCGCGACGCCTGAGCGGATTGACGGATGCGCCGTGCCCGATCGGTCATCGGCGCGCTGATCCCTCCTGCCGGGCGACGACGAGCAGAACAGGCGCATCCCCGACGCGATTGCCAGATCGCCCTTCTTCCTCGATGACGGACGGACGGGCTTCTCACGCTCATCCGGACGCCTCGATCAGGGTCGACCGAAGGCAATGTCCCCGCTGGCGGTCCACCACCGCGCGCCGTCGATCCTCAGGCGCCCCGCGCGGACCATCGGATCCGCGTTCGCCAGCTCGAGCGCCTCGGCCAGCGGCAGGCGGTAGATCGAGATGCCGCGCAGGCGCTCATCGGTCTGCCCGACGAGCGGTCCGTTAGTGACGAGCACCCCGCGACGCGCCAGGTCGCGTAGGTAGGTGAGATGCTCGACCTGGAGCCGATCCAGCTCCGCCTCGGTGAACGTGACGGCGTCGTCGGGTCGGATCAGGAAGACGATCGTGTGCTCGTCGAAGCTCTTCGGGACGAGGGCGTCGCTGTCGGGATAGGTCACGTTCTGATGGCGAGGGCCGCGGTCAGCCCGCGGCCGGTCGCGGAATGCCCGGACGCAGGCCAACGAGGTGCTCTGAGCCCCGCAGCCAGCGCAGCGGGAGCAGCGCCACCACCAGCAGGCCGGCTGACACGAGCAGGAGGCCGTCGACCCCCAGCCATTCCGCGGCGCCGCCGCCGGCAAGGGATCCGATGACCTGCCCCACGGCCAGGAAGACCGAGTAGAGGCCCATGATCACGCCGCGGTCGTCGGGATGCTCCTCGCTGATATCGGCGAGCATGCCGAGCGCCGCCGGCGTGGCCCCGGCCAGGACGAACAGCCCGGCGGCGGCGACCAATCCAAGGCCGAGGCGCGGGATGGCCCCCCACGTCTCCGCATGGTTCAACCCGACCACGGCGGCCACCATCAGCAGCCCGCCGGCGACGCCGATGGCCATGATGGTCGTGCGGCGATAGCGCTTGAACCGGTTGCCCCAGTAGAAGAGGCCGGCGAAGAACACCAGCAGCGCAACCCCCAGGCCGACGCTGACCTGCACCGGCTCGAAGCCGCCCATCAGCAGCTGGTCCTCGAATCCCGGCCGTCGCTCGTCGACCAGCTGGAAAATGGACTGGCTCGTCCAGGCGCCGATGAAGGCGTTGACGGCGATCCAGGTGGGTGCAAGCAGCCAGACCGATCGACTGGTCAGCACGGCGCGATAGCGGCCGAAGTCGATGCCGCGTGTCACGCCGGCCACGCCGCCGGCGCCGATCTCCTCCATCTCGCGTTGCGCATCCGCGGGCGTTCCCTCACGCGACTCGGTCACGCCGTAGCGGTAGACCAGGAAGCTGACCCCGTAGAGCACGGCGTTGAGGTAGAAGGCGTTGCGGTCGAGCACGGCCCACAGCCCGCCCGCTGCGACGAGCCCGAGGCCGATCCCGGCCAGCGTGGCCGCCTCGAACTGTGCCACCGTTCGTCCGCGCAGGCCCTCGTCGTGTGAGGTCGCCAGTGCGATGTAGCCCAGGATCGACGGGATGCTGGCGGCGGCCGCTGCGCCTTCCAACCAGCGCGTCGCCCCAAGCAGGAACAGGTCGGTGGTCAGTGCGGTCATGACGACCGCCACGGCGCCGAAAATCGGCCCGAACTGCATCACGGGCCGCGACCCGAGGCGATCAGAGAGCATTCCGAAGAACGGCGAGAGGATCAGCTCGGCGAGGAAGAAGGTCGCGGTGAGCAGGCCGACCTCGAAGGCGGTCACGTCCCGCCCGGCGCCGAACGCCTCGAGCTCGGCGAGGTAGTACACCAGGAGGGCACCGGTCAGGCCGGTGCTGAACCGAAGCGTGAACGTGCCGACCAGGACCGCGTTGAGCGAGCGACGCACCAGTCTAGGAGGAGAAAGTTGGTCGGGCCATGAGCGCGCAGTATGCCGAGCCACGACAGTTTGTGCCACGCCGTCGGATATTTCGGTCAGTCGTGGCCTGATCCGCATGCTGCGCCGGGAATCTTCGATGTATCGGCTGCCGGGCGGCGTGAGTGGCGCGTCGGGGCACCATTCGTACCGGCGCCGCGCCGAAATATCGGCCGAACCCAGCCTGGAGCGCCACGCGGGCCGGGAACCGCCGAAATTTCGACCGGAAGGGGCGCGCTACCCCGATGGACGCGTCAGGCGCCGTTGCCGAGGTTGGTGAGCCCGAACGCTTCTTCGAGGGCCTCGGCGGGCCGGAAGCCGACCGCAGCCTTGGGAGCCTCGCCCGGAGCGAAGAGCGCGACGGTCGGGATGCTCATGATCCCGTACTTCATCGCGGTCTGTGGGTTGGCGTCGACGTCGAGCTTGCGAACTTCCACGGTGCCGGCGTACTTGGCGGCCAGCTTCTCGATCTCCGGGGCAACCATGCGGCACGGACCGCACCACTCGGCCCAGAAGTCGACCACGACCGGCTTCTCACTCTGAAGCACATCGGTGTCGAAGGTCGCGTCGGTGACCTCTTGTACGTTGGCGGACATGTGGTTCCTTTCCTGGTCGTCCGACGTCAGCCGGCGACCTGTTGCAGCAATCGGTAGGCGTCGAGGACGCGGGCGTCCACGAGCCGATACAGGACAGTCGTTCCTTCGCGGCGCGTCGCGACCAGGCCTGCCGAGCGCAGCACGCTGAGATGCTGACTCATGTTCGGCACCTGGCAGCCGACGTCGCGGGAGAGGTCGCTCACGCTCCGCTCCCCATCAGCCAACTGCTCGAGCACGCACAGCCGCTTGGGATCGGCCAGTGCACGAGCGATGCCGGCAGCGCGGACTCGCAGGGTGTCCGCAGGCGTCGTCGCTTCCACCCAGCGATTGTCACAGAAGTTGCGCAAGTACGCAACTACCTATGGACAGCGGGTCCGTCCTCGGCTACCGTGCCGGCGCCTGGCGTCCGCCGTGAGACGCCCCGGGGAGGAGCGCCGCCGATCATGGGTGACCCGACCACCGCGCCGGAGCCGAGCTCGCGTGCGCCGTGTCCGGCATGTGCCACCTGGCCCGAGGCGGGCGATCGGTTCTGCACGACCTGTGGCGTCCGGCTGGGGCCCGACGCGTCCAGCGCGCCCATGCCTTCGCGTCGACGAGCGGCACGGCGCGTCATCCTGGGAGTCGGCCTGGCTGTCGCTGTCGTGACGGGCGTCGCATTTCTGACGCGCTCGGACAGCGAGGGCGCAGAGGCATCCTCGAGCGCCGTGCCCTCTCCCGCGATCGTGGTTTCGCCATCATCCGACCCTGGCTCGACCGGGAGCCTCGGCCGCCCCTTCGGATCGAGCCACGCAGCCGAGAGCGCCCTATGCGGCGGGACCGGAGCGCTGGAATGCCTGCGGCTGACGGTGCCGGCCGACCACGAGAACGCTGATGGCTCCGATCGGCTGGAGGTGCGCTTCGGCCTCCACGCAGCCGAGCCTGATCAGCGAACCGGGACCCTGGTCATCGCTACGGGCGGCCCCGGATCGAGCGGCATCGAGCTGGCACCCGGCTACCTCCAGATCCTCCCGGACAGCGTGCTGGACCGATACGACATCGTCTTCTTCGAGCAGCGCGGGGTCCGAGGCTCCGTTCCCATCGACTGCCGCGATGCCGATCTGGACATCCCCGACTGGGCGCAGCTGGCCGCCACCGATTTCCATGCGGCCGCCGAGGAATCGGCCGCATGGGTCGAAGCCTGCCTGGCCGAAGCCGACGTGCATGCGCCATCGGTGTTGGAGCGCTTTGCAACCGGACAGGCTGCCGCCGACCTCGACGCCTATCTCGACCACATCGGTGCCGAGCGGGTCGTCCTCTATGGCGAGAGCTACGGCACGCACCTGGTCCAGGTGTACGCCACCCGCCGTCCCGATCGGGTCGATGGCCTCATCCTGGACGCGGCAGTGGACCCGACGATGGATGCGGTCGAAGCCTCCGTCCAGCAGGCATCTGCATTCAGCGAGGTGCTCGCCCGGCTCTTCGAGGCCTGCGACAGGAATGCCCTGTGTGCCGACGACTTCACCGATACGACCGTCGCAGCCACGTGGGATCAGCTCGCGAATCGGCTGAAGACCGGCTCCATCGACGTTGCGCTGCCATCCCGCAATGGCCAGACCATCGAAGTTCCTCTCTCGCTCGACGACCTGGTCCTGACGTCAGGCAGCCTGCTGTACGAGTCGTCCGGCCGCGCGCTGCTGTTGAGGACCATGGCCTCGGTGGCGCGAGACGACCTGCGACCGTTGACGCGCCTGGCCTCACTCACCGCGGGCGTCGATCCGGAGACCGGGCGTCACCTCTCGTCGCTGACCGAGTCGTACGCTGGGTTCTACGCCATCGCATGCCAGGACTACCCGGTCGATGGCGAGGCCGGGGTGGAGGGGCTCGGCCGTGGCTACCGGGACCTGGTGGAAGGTGGTTCCCGGATGGCCGCGGTCGTCCTGGGGCCGCTTCCGTGCGTCACCGGATTCGGGGGTGACACAGCCGGAGCGCCGATCGAGCCACTGGTGTCGGCCGACTTCCCGGTCCTGGTCCTGACCTCGACCGCGGACCCGGCGACGCCGACGGAATGGGCGGAGGCGATCGCGGAGCGGATGCCGAACGCCTACCTGGTCGTGACGACCGATGGTGGACACGGGACCTTCGGGTGGGGACTTCCGTGCCCGGACGATCTCGTGAAAGCGTTCCTCGTGTTCGGTGATCTGCCGAATGAGCGGCGCACCGAGTGTGACGGCAGGCTGGTCGACCCCTATGTCCCGCTGCCTCTGGGTGGACCGGCAGAGTACCGGGATGTGCTGGAGGCCCTGATCGGTGTCGAGGAGGCGCTCTACTGGCTGCCCGACTACGTGCTCTGGGACGGATCGCCGCGTCGCCTCGGATGTCCGCACGGTGGCTGGCTCCAGTTGAGCTGGAATGGCAGCGACTTGTTCGAGCTCCACGAGTGCCAGCTCATGGCCGACTGGCCGCTGGACGGCACGATCCAGGTGGGGTTGGACTTCACCACCCGCATGGCGCTGGACCTTCCCAATGGCGAGCTGACCTACGAGAGCTCGGCGGATTGGGAAGTGACGGTTGAAGGCACGCTCGACGGTGCCGCGATAGAGCTCCGGCGCACCAGGTGACCGGCGACGTCAGCCCGGTGCCGGCGTGGCTCCGGATGGCTGCACCTGCCTGGCGGAGACTTCGATGACCCGCGCCGCGCTGAAGCGGCCGAGGCCGGCACACACGAACAGGATGGCGAAGGCCGGATAGCCGCCGAGCAGCATGATGACCGAGGAGGCGGCCACGCCCCCGGTGTAGGCGCCGACGTTGCGCACCACGAAGTGGGACTGGAAGGCGAGGACCCCCGGACCCGTGGCGAGCCGGAAGAGCCGCTCGTTCGCGGCGAGCTGCCCGGCGGTGTCACCCGCGGCCATGAGAATGGCGACCACCACCAGCACGGCCGGCGCGAAGGGGTTGATGGGGTGCGCGGTAAGGCCCAGGAAGAGGGCGAACCCGCGCACGAGGAACGAGACCCGCAGCAGGCGTGACGAGGAGCCGCCACGCAGGTGGGTGCTGACGAAGAGCGACGCGAGGACCAGCGTGCCGGAGCTGATGGCGCTGATGGCGATCGCGAACCCGGCACCTGTGCCGAGGACCGTCATGGCGTACACCGAAAGGAACGGCGAGAGGCCTGCCGACAGCAGGGCCAGGGTCATCACGTTGCCATGGCGTCGCAGCCGCGCCTGGGCATCGCTGTTCCAGGGTGTCTGGCGTGGGATGCGGATCCGGCCGGGGGCGGGAAGCCGTCTCAGGATGACGATCGGCACCATGCCGGCCAGCCCGGAGATGAGGAGTGGCGCGGCATAGGCCCACAGGCCGGCGCTCTCGAGCAGGCCATCGATGGTGAATGCGATCGGCAGCAGGATGATCGACCCGATGCCGAGTGTGATGCCACCCAGCCGCGGGGCAACGAGGCGACGCTCGTCGTCCGGCAGGATGATCTGGTACCACGACTGCTGGAGGCTGTAGGCGATCGCGCCCAGCGCGCCGAGCAGGCCGCTGACGATGGCGATCAGCGCGATGGTCGCCCACGCCGGGAGCCAGCCGAGGGCGGTGAGCGCCACGGCGCCCGCCAGCAGCAACCCTCGGGGCTCTCCGATGCTGGCGAACAGGATGACGAGGCCCCGCAGGTTGCCGTCCGTTCGGTCGAGCAGGCTCGGCAACCAGCGTTGGCTCATGGTCCCCACGGCCGGGAGCACTGCCAGGGCCGTCGCCAGTGCGGGGTGGGCGCCGAGCGCCAGCAGGAGCGGAATCGTGATCGCGGGGCCGGTGAGCGAGCCGATGAAGCCCTGCGCGATGGCGAGGATCCGAAACGGTCGGTAGCGGCGCGCGGCAAAGGCGCGCCAATCGGAAACAGAAGAGGATGCGGGGACGCGGAACACGCGCACGGAGCTGATCAAACCTTGTCCGGGAGCGCGCGTACTCTCGCCGGATTCGTTCCGGCGAGCATCGGAGCAGGGCGTCCCAGCCATGGCAACCGACGCGAACAAGGGTACGACATCGGGGCGAATTGTTCAGATGGCCGAATCGTCCTGGATCGACGCGTCGATCGCGACACGCGAGTTGTCACGATGCGGCCGCATCCTGCGCTCATGAACATCCTGCTCGACTGCGCATGGTGCGGCGACGAGGTCGTCTTCTCGATCGACGAGACCGATGACGAGCTCGTCTGCAGCGCCTGCAACACCCGCACGGCGTTCGCGCCGGACCCGTCCACCACCTTTGCCCTCCTGTACGGACCGGCACAGGCCGCGGCCTGATCAGAGCGGCGTGGCCGCGGCGGTGGTGACCGACTTGTGTCACCCTCGGTCGCATGGCATCGCCACGGCGCGCCTCGACCCGGCGGCGCATCAGCTCGACGCTTGGTGCGGCCGCCCTGCTGGTCGGCGTCGGCGCGCTGGCCGCCTATGCGCTCGGACGTGTCGACCTGGCGCCCCCATTCGGCGGACGGATCCCACCCGTTGCCTACGACGCCTACCGATCGGCATCAGGCGCCGCCCCCACCGTCACCGAATCATGCGAGGTGGACTGGACCATCGTGGCCGGCATCGCGCAGGTGGAGTCGCGCCACGGGCGGATCGATGGAGAGCACGAGGTGTCCGCCAACGGTGACGTCGAGCCGCCCATCCGCGGCCGCCAGCTTGACGGCACGCGCGGGACGCAGACGATCGCCGACACCGACGAGGGCGAGCTCGACGGCGACGCCACCTGGGACCGCGCCATGGGTCCGCTCCAGTTCATTCCGACCACCTGGCGTGAGCTCGGGCGCGACGGCAACGGCGACGCGACCGCCGACCCGGACAACCTGTACGACGCGGCGCTGACGGCGGTGGCGCACCTCTGCCTGCGCGAGCCGGGGGATTACAGCGATCGAGGCGAGCTCAGGCGGGCGCTCATCGCCTACAACGCCTCCGGGCGCTACGCCGACGACGTCCTGCGCTGGATCGACCGATACCGGACGAGCCCGGCCGACGAGATCCTGGAACGCGCGGACGAGGAGAACGGAGCCTGAGGTCGCCGTTGCGCGCGACATCAGGCGCCCGCGGTCAGGCCTCGCTGATCTCGATCGTGTCGATCCGGTCGCCGGGGTCGCGATCGCGCTGCGGATCGCGCTCGCGCAGGCCCTGCACGACGTCCATCCCCTCGGTCACGCGGCCGAAGACACTGTGGCGGTTGTCGAGGTGCGGGGTGGGACCGTAGGTGATGAAGAACTGGCTCCCGTTCGTGCCCGCGCCGGCGTTGGCCATCGAGAGCACGCCCGGCCCGTCATGTCGGAGTGACGGATGGAACTCGTCGCCGAACTGGTAGCCGGGGCCACCGGTCCCCGTGCCGGTCGGATCGCCTCCCTGGGCCATGAAGCCGCCGATCACCCGGTGGAAGGTCGTGCCGTCGTAGAAGCCGGCGCGCGCCAGGTTCACGAAGTTCTCGACGGTGAGCGGCGCGCGGTCGGCATACAGCTCGATCACGATGTCGCCCCTCTCGGTCTTGAAGCGGGCGCCGTAGGTCTTCGCCAGGTCGAGATCGCCAGAGGGCGGGCTTGGTCGGTCAGCCATCGGTTCTCCTGCATGAGATTGCCTATCCGATGCTACCGGACTCTCGCGCCACCGTCGCTTCGCGCCTCGGTCGATCGTGGCCTCGTTCGTCAAGATCGGGGCACGTTCACTGCTCCACGTCGATGACGAGCCGCGGCGCTCCGTCATCGGTCAGTCGCAGGACGCGCACGCAGGCTTCAGAGGCAAGGCCCAGGTACCAGGTGCTCTGCGCCTCGAAGTCGCCGCCCTCGACCAGGTCGACCAGGCCGGCGAAGGCGGGATCGAAATCGGTCGGGCCGTCATAGCTGCTCGTGTGGTCGACGGTCTGCTTGGTGCCGCCGCGCATCGTCAGTCGCACGAAGCTCGTTCCGTCGACCTCGATCGGCATGCCGGACGCGTCGTGGGTGAAGGGCGGGGTCGCTCTGTCGAGCGTCATCTCGGGCAGCCCATCCGCGAACTCGAAGACGACCCGATCGTAGTCGGCGTGCGTGCCGACGCGAACGTCGGTGATGTTGGCCAGTGCGACCGTTGCGTCCTCCACGATCGGCAGGTCGCAGCTGAACGGCCCGAGCGCCGCTGACGGGACCGGCTCGACGCTCGCCGAGGCCGCAGGAGCCGATGCAGCCGGCGGCACCGACGCGGGCGGCGTCGGCGAGGCTTCGACATTGGACGCCGATGGGTTGGCGCGCTCGCCGATGCAGCCAGCGAGCATGACGCCGACGATCACGATCGCGGCCGCACGGTAGAGGCGCATGACGGTTGTCTCCTGCGGTGGGACGAGCCTGGTGATTCCATTGGACGCCCGACCCCACACCATCGTTACGGCGACCCGCCGCTAGACTTGAGGCCGGCATGAATGACACCGAACACGCGTTCTCGCCCGGGCTCAAGGGTGTCCTGGCCGGCGAGACGGTTCTCGCCATGGTGGACGGCGAACACGGCCGACTCCAGTACCGCGGCTATCCGATCGGGGAGCTGGTCGAGCGTGGCTCCTATGCCCAGGTTGCCGAGCTCCTGTGGAGCGGCGCGTGGCGCGCGGACGCGCACCTGGCGTGTGCGCCGCTTCCCGCGCCGGTGGTCGAGGTGCTGCGCCGGTTGCCGGCCTCATCGAACGCGATGGACGCGCTGCGCACCGCCGTCTCCGCGTGGGGCACCGTCACCGGCAGCGTCTGGCCGCCGACCGTCGAGCAGGCACGCGCGTTGACCGCGCTGGCCCCGTCCGCACTGGCCGCCTTCGCCCGCCTGCGAGACGGTCTCGAGCCGATCGAGCCCGATCCGTCGCTCGGCCTGGCCGAGGGATTTCTCTATCAGCTTCGCGGTGCGCGTCCGGATCCGTCGACGGCGCGGGCGCTGGATGCCTACTTCATCGTCGGTGCCGAGCACGGCTTCAACGCCTCGACCTTTGCCGCTCGGGTCATCATCTCCACCCACTCGGACATCGCCAGCGCGGTCGGCGGGGCGATCGGCGCATTGAAGGGGCCATGGCACGGTGGGGCGCCGGCGGAAGTCGTCGACCAATTGCACGAGATGGGCTCGATCGACCAGGCCGAGGCCTGGATCCGTGACACCCTCGACCGCGGGGAGCGCCTGATGGGCTTCGGGCATCGTGTGTATCGCGCCTATGACCCGCGAGCGGCGGCGCTCCGTTCGGTGGCGGAGAGCCAGGCGGGCACGACCGACTGGCTCGACAAGGCCGTTGCCGTGGAGGAGATCGCACTGCGCGTCCTCGCCGAGTTCAAGCCGGACTACCCGATCAAGACGAACGTGGAGTACTACGCGGCGGCCGTTCTCCAGGGCGTCGGGCTGCAGCCGAACCTGTTCCCGGCGACCTTCGCGCTCGCACGCCACGCCGGCTGGACGGCGCACTGCCTCGAGCAGGCCGATGCGAATGTCCTGATCCGCCCGGACGTGCGCTACACCGGCCCATCTGTGCGTCACGTTCCTGTGTGATGGACACATCCTGGAGGGTTACGTCGCGATTCATCGCCACGACAGCGCCGGAACCGGCTGGCGGGCGCGATTCCCGCGATCCATGACCGCTGGTTGAGCCTGAACGGTGCCGGGCGGCGCAGCTCAGGCGCATCGGTCCTGCATGGACCGCGAGAATCGCGCCGCAGCACGGGCTCCGGCGCGCTGGTATCGATCAATCGTGACATGCTGGTCCGAAGCCGCTCCACGGTCCCTCAGCGCAGGCGTTTCCCGAGGAGGCGGCGCTCGGCGGGGTTCTCGGTAAGGCTGAGCGCGCGTTCGTTCGCGGCGCGTCCCTCGTCGTGGCGGCCGAGCCGGCGCAGCAGCTCGGCGCGCGCGGCGTGGAACAGGTGGTATCGGTCCAATCGGTCGGCCAGCGGCTCGATCACGGCAAGCGCGCCGTCGGGCCCGTCGCGCTCGGCGAGCGCCAGCGCCCGGTTGAGGGCAACCACCGGGGTCGGCTCGATCCGATACAGAGCGTCGTAGAGCGCGACGATCGCCGACCAGTCAGTCACCTCCCAGGTCGAAGCCGTGGCATGCGCGACCAGGATGGCGGCCTGCAGCTGATACGCACCGGCTCGGTTCATTCGCTCGGCGCGCGTCAGCAGCTCGATGGCCTCGGCGATGGCGCCGTGATCCCATCGCGAGCGATCCTGGTCGGGCAGCAGGACGAGATCTGCGTCGGCATCGAATCGCGTGTCAGCTCGGGCCAGGTGGAGGCGCATGAGCGCCAGCAGGCCCAGCGCCTCCGGCTCGTCGGGCATGAGCCGCGCAAGGAGGGAGATCAGCCACTCGGCATCGCGCGCCAGGTCGCGACGCTCGGCTGCATCTCCCGACGACGCCAGGTAGCCCTCGTTGAAGATGAGGTAGAGGACGCGGAGCACCTCGTCCAGTCGAGCGGGAAGCTCCGAGGGTTCCGGCACCCGGTACGGGATGGCCGCGTCGCGGATCTTGCGCTTGGCGCGCACAAGCCGCTGTGCGATCGTCGCCTCCGGCACGAGGAAGGCGCGCGCCACGGCCGCCGTCTCGAGGCCACCGATGGTGCGCAGGGTGAGCGCGACCTGTGCCTCGCGGTTCAGGGCGGGGTGGCAGCAGGTGAACAGGAGTCGCAGCCGGTCATCGGCGCCCATCGGTCCGGCGGTCTGGACGGGCGTATCCATCTCGGAGGCCTCCGCGGTCAGCTGATGCATTCGCTCCCGGTAGCGCGCGCGGCGTCGCAGCCGGTCGACCGCCTTGCGCCGCGCGGTGGTCATCAGCCATGCCCCCGGGTTGTCCGGCAGGCCGTCGATCGGCCAATGCTCGAGCGCCGACACCGCGGCGTCCTGGACCAGCTCCTCCGCGACATCCCAATCGCCCAGGATGCGGACGAGCGCGGCGATCAGCCGGCCGCGCTCCACCCGCAGGACGGCTTCGAGGCCCGCGTCGACCGCCTCTCGCACAACCACGCTCGACGATGGGCCTGATCTCGAGCGTGCTGGGCGCCGGCCAGGATGCGGCGAGGGCCAGCGCCTCATCGAGGTCTGCGACATCGAGGACGGCATACCCCCCGATCATCTCCTTGCCCTCGGCGAAGGGGCCGTCGTTGACGATGGTGCCTCCGTCGGGCTGCACCCGTACGGTCGTGGCGGTCGAGGACGGCTCCAGCTGGTGGCCCTCCACGATGCGACCCGCCTGCTCGTTCCCGTTCCACCACTCGACGATGCGCTGGAACACGGCGGTTGAGCGCTCCTCGTCCACTCCGCCCTCGGACTCGGTCCCGGCGATGAGCATCATGTATTTCATCGGTGGCTCCTTGCGGTGATCTTCCTACTGCACCGATGACGACGATCGGCACGAGCACCGATCGACATCGGTACCGATTGTGCACTCAATGGCCGGCATGGATGACAAGCGTGCCAGCGTCGATCGCCTTGGTGGGCTCGAGGGAGCCGATGCCGCATCGCTCGGGACCGATGCGCCGCCCGAGTCCGCGCCGCCCGGCGCCGAGGTGGTCGACGAGGAGCGGCTCGTGCCGGGAGCCAACTTCGACGAGGTGCCGCGCGACCAGTCGAAACCGTGGTTCACGTCACTCGCGGCGGAGAGCGAGCAGGCCGGGGTTGCCAACGATCCCGCGGACGCGCAGGAACCGGAATTCCCGACCGATCCAGAGGATGATCCGCGCTAGCGTCACAATGAGCGGGTGACCTCCGCGAATCCGTCGCGGCCGTCGACCGCGGCGGTCGCGACTGCGCTGCTCATCGTGTACGTGGTCTGGGGCTCGACCTACCTCGGCATCGCGATCATGATCGAGACGCTGCCACCGCTCCTGGCCGCCGGCGTGCGCTACGGCGTGGCCGGCCTGCTCATGCTCGGCGCCATCGCGGCCCACGCTCGTTTCTCGCGGCGTCGACAGCCCGCTGAGCGACCGACCGCCGCTCACTGGCGCTCGGCCTTCATTGTCGGCTCGCTCCTGTTGCTCGGTGGCAACGGCGGCGTGGTGCTGGCTGAGCTGTTCATTCCATCGGGTATGGCGGCCGTTCTGATCGCGACGATGCCCATCTGGCTGGCCCTCTTCGACGCGATCCTCAGCCGTCGCCGGCCCAGCGGCCTCGTCATCGGTGGGCTGGGCGCCGGGATCGTCGGCGTGGCCATCCTGCTTGCACCGGTCGGCGGGATCGACGACCTCGATCCGCTCGGCGTCCTGCTCATCATCGGCGCCGAAATCTCGTGGGCTGCCGGCTCGATCTACGCGCGCCGCGCGCCGCTGCCTCGCTCGCAGCCGCTCGGCGCCGGTCTCGAGATGCTCGCAGGCGGCATCGTGCTCGTCGCGGCGGGCAGCCTGTTGGGTGAGATCGGCCGCACCGACGTCGAGGCGTTCTCGCTCAGGTCGCTGCTGGCGCTGGCGTACCTCACCCTCTTCGGCTCGATCGTCGCGTTCACCGCCTACACCTGGCTCCTGGCCAACGTCCCGGTCTCCACGGTCGGCACCTACGCGTACGTCAATCCGATCGTCGCTGTCGCGCTGGGCGCCATTCTCCTCTCGGAACCGATCACGCCGCGCACGCTCATCGCGACCGTCATCATCCTCGGCGCCGTGGTGGCCATGGTCTCCGGTCGGCCGCGTGACACGGAGGAGTCAGGGCCGGTGCCGGAGGCTGCCATCGCCGAGCCCGATTGACGCTGGCACCGATCCTGCGCCTCACCCCGATCATGAAGAAGTTCCAGACCATCGACGCCACCATGCTCCGCGAGCGGCTCGCGTCGGATGACCGTCCCGTGCTCGTCAACGCCCTCGCTCGCGAGGCGTTCGACGATGAGCGCATCGCGGGTTCCATCTCCATCCCGACGGCAGATGCCGTGCGCACCTCCGTCGAAGTGCTCGCAAAGGATCAGCCGGTCGTCGTCTACTGCGCGTCGCGCAGCTGCACGGCCAGTCCAACGCTCGCCCAGAAGCTCGTGGATCTCGGTTTCACCGAGGTCACCGACTTCGAGGGCGGCATCGAGGAATGGGAGCGCGCCGGCTACGCCCTCCAGCGCTCGCGAGCCATGGCGACCGCCTGACGGTACGCCGATGGCAGACGATGCGCTGAACGTCGCCTGCGACGTCCACGAGGGTGGCTGGCGCTGCGCGGTCGTCGTCGGTGACGACGCATCGGCCACCGAGCATATCGTCGAGGTCGACCGCGCGACGCTGGATGACCTCGCACCCGGAGCCACGCCCGACGAGCTCGTCCGCGAGTCCTTCGTCTACCTCCTCGAGCGCGAGCCGCGCGAGAGCATCATGCGATCCTTTGAGCTGCCCATCATCGCGCGGTTCTTCGGTGACTACGCGGACGAGATCAGCCGTCGCCTCCGCGGCGGCTGATCTCGCGCCTCGGTGCGTGCAGGGTGGTCCCGGTC
>JBQTHZ010000159.1:0-7753 GCA_052388515.1 Chloroflexota bacterium
CGCCGATCACGCCAATGCGCGTGGTCAGCGGTCAAGGAAGCGACGCAGGAAGTGCGTCGTCTCCTCGTGGCGTGGGTCGTTGAGGACCTGCTCCGGCGGTCCCTGCTCGACGATGACGCCGTCCTCCATGAAGACGACGCGGTCGGCGGCCTCCTGGGCGAAGTGCATCTCGTGGGTGACCACGATCATGGTCGTGCCGCTGTGCGCGAGGTCCTCCATGACCCGCAGCACCTCGCCGATGAGCTCAGGATCAAGCGCCGAGGTCGGTTCGTCGAAGAGAAGGACCTTGGGCTCCATGCACAGGGCGCGGGCGATGGCCACGCGCTGCTTCTGGCCACCGGAGAGGCGGGCAGGGTACTCGTCGCGCTTGTCGATCAGGCCCACGACCTCGAGGAAGTACTCGGCTCGGGTTTTCGCGTGATCGCGAGACTGGCGCAGGACACGCGTGGGCGCCTCGATGCAGTTGGCGAGCACGCTCATGTGCGGGAACAGGTTGAAGTCCTGGAACAGCATGCCGGCGCGGAGGCGCATCTGGCGGATCTGCTCCTGGTGTCGGCGGCTGCGGGCGCGCAGCGGATCGGCCCCGAGGCGCAGGCCATCGACCTCCACCCAGCCGGCGCTGGGCTCCTCGAGGAAGTTGATGCACCGCAGGAGCGTCGTCTTTCCGGAACCGGATCGGCCGATGATCATGACGGCCTCGCGCTGTCGAATCTCGAGATCGATCCCGCGCAGGACGTGGTTCTCACCGAAGTACTTGTGAATCGCCTCAGTGCGAACGATGACGTCGCCAACGTGCGTCGGAAGGCGATCGTCGTAACCCGAGGCGGTGAGCGCCGGATGTGATCCGAGATCGGGGAGCCCGGAACCCGCCCCTGTCATCGGTCGCCGCGAGCCATGCGCCGCTCGAGGCGCTCCTGGAGGATGCTGAAGAGAATCGTGAGCATCCAGTAGGCGAGCGCCGCGATCAGGATCGCCGGGATCGTCTGGAACTCCGCGCGTCCCACGCGTTGTGCACGCCACAGGAGCTCCTGCACGGTGATGATCGAGACGAGGGAGCTGTCCTTGATCATGGCGATGAACTCGTTGCCGATGGCCGGCGTGACGATCCGGATTGCCTGCGGCAGGATGATGCGCCGAAAGATGTGCGCCTCGCGCATCCCGAGCGCCTGTGCCGCTTCCCGCTGACCGCCAGCCACGGCCTGGATCCCGGCGCGGAAGATCTCGGTCATGTAGGCGCCGTAGTTGAAGCCGAGGGCCATGATGCCCGTGGGAATCGGATCGAGAACGATCCCCGCCTGCGGCAGGGCGTAGTAGGCAAAGATGATCTGCACCAGCAGGGGAGTGCCGCGCACGAGCGACACGTAGAGCGAGGCGGCGGCATAGATGACCGGATTGGTGCTGAGGCGTCCGAGCGCGCCGGTGATGGCGAGCGCGGTGGCGAGAAGGATCGAGAGGACCGAGACGAGGACCGTGATCCCCAGGCCCTGAACGATGAATGGGCCGCTCTGTGCGATGAAGTCCCACTCGACCCGCCCGGCGTTCCACAGGAAGAGCCCAAGACCTCCGACGAGGACGACCCAGACGCCGATGAAGATGAGCCGCCTGCGCCAGCGGTCGGCGCGACGCGCGCTTGCGATCTCAGCAACGATCGGCGCGGGGTGTGGGGCGCCGAACGTTCCCTGTGCGCGGCCTCCCCCGCCTGCCTGCGTCATGCGTGGCTCCTCAGCCGCTGGAATGAATCGACGGGGACGTCCTGTCGGTCGTCCCCGTCGATTGCCGCCTGGGGCCGTCTACTCCTGGGTCGTCAGGTCGATCCCGCCGAACCACTCATCCGAGAAGGCGGACATGGTTCCGTCCTCGTGCATCTCGCCGATGATCTGGTCGACCGCCTCGACGAGCGAGTCGTTGTCCTCTACCGCAAGGTCGAAGGCAACGGCCAACGGCTCAAAGAAGATCGGGTCCCCGATGGCGGTCACCGGGTAGCCCTCTTCGATAGCGGCCTCGACCGTGGTGATCGAGCTGATCCAGCCCTCAAACTCGGATCGACCGGCCTGCCAGGCCTCGGCACAGTTGATGTCGGTCGGCAGCGTCGTCCCCGTGATGTCCGCCGGCGGCTCGGCGACTTCGCCGGCATCCTCCGGCAGCGTCAGCGTTCCCTCGATCCAGTCGAAGTACGTCGTCGCCTCGCCGACGCAGATCGTCGTTCCCGCGAAGTCTTCGATCGAGGCGACATCGGTCCCCTCGGTCGTCGCCATCTGGGCAGGCGTGTAGTAATACGGCTGCGTGAAGTCGAGGACCTCCTTGCGAGCTTCGGTGATGGTCACGGAGCCGACGCTCACGTCCCAGCGCTCCGACCAATTCCCGGCGACGACCGCGTCGAACGTCGGATCGGTGAACTCGTAGTCGACGCCGAGGCGTGTCGCAACCTCGATCGCGACATCAATATCGAAGCCCTCGTACTCGCCGGTCTCGGTGTTCAACGACGACTGCGGGGGATACGCCGGATCTGTCGAGATGACGAGCACCCCGGCTTCGCAGACCCGCGCGAGAGCGTCGTCGCCAGTCGCTGTCTCGCATGGAGCTCCGCCGGTCTCGCCGTCGGTCGCCGCGGGTTCGCTCTCCATCGGCTGTGACTCGGCCGGCGACTGGGTCGCCGGCTCACTGGCCGACTCCCCGGTGTCGGCGCTCTGGCACGCGGCCAGCACGAGCATCGCGATCGGCAGGACCGCAAGGCGTCGGATTGTTCCCATGACTCTCCTCCAGATGCAGCGCGCCGATACTTGCCGGCGTCGTCAGTGCAGTTCGGTCGGCACGTTGTAGCACTTCGCGACGCCGCGCGGCAAGGCATTCGGGGGGATCGGTACACTCAGGGCATGACGACGACCGAGCGATCGATGTCCGCGCCGCCACCCCTGAGCCGTGCCGCGACCCTTCCTTCGCGCTACTACCTCGACCCGGACATGCTCGAGGCGGAGAACGAGCGGGTCTTCGGCCGGACCTGGCAGCTGGTCGCCCGGACCGACGAGCTTCAGCGCATCGGTGACTTCGTGCCGGTGACCGTCCTGGACGAGCCGATCGTCATCACCCATGGGTTGGACGGCGAGCTGCGGGCGTTCTACAACGTGTGCCGCCATCGGGCCGGGCAGGTGGCGCTGACGAAGGGGAATCGCAAGTCGCTCCAGTGCCGATATCACGGGTGGACCTACGGCCTGGACGGGGCTCTGCGCGCGTGCCCCGAGATGGAGGACACCGAGGAATTCTCGAAGGATGACTTCGGCCTCGTGCCGGTGCGCGTCGAGCGCTGGGGGCCGTTCGTCTTTGTCAACCTCTCGGTCGACGCGCCGCCGCTGGCCGAGATGATGGGGGGCATTCCTGGGGAGGTGGCCGCGGCGGGCTACGAGGTCGACTCCATGCGACTGGTGGAGCGCCGCGACTACGTGATCGAGTGCAACTGGAAGGTCTACGTCGACAACTACCTCGAGGGCTACCACCTGCCGATCGCGCACCCCGGGCTCTTCAAGGAGCTCGACTATGACGCCTACCGCGTCGAGGAGTTCCGCTATTACTCGAAGCAGCATGCGCCGATCCGTGAGCTCAAGCCGGGCGAGGAGATCGGGGTCGATCGGCGCTACCTGCGCCAGCCAGGGGCCGAGGATTCCGCCCTCTATTACTGGCTCTTCCCGAACACGATGTTCAACATCTACCAGGACAACATGTCCTCGAACGTCGTCCTGCCGTTGGGGCCCGATAGGACCCTCACCATCTTCGAGTGGTTCTTCGCCGAGCCCGGCTCGGGACCCGGATGGGAGTCGATGCAGCAGACCATCGCCTTCAGTGACGAGATCCAGCAGGAGGACATCGTCATCTGCGAGCAGGTCCAACGCGGACTTCGCTCACGGGCGTACGACTCCGGGCGATTCAGCGCCAAGCGGGAGAACGGCGTCTACCATTTCCAGAACCTGGTCCGCGAGTTCCTGGGCGAGTAGGCTGGCCATGACCTGGGACGAGCTGCTCGAGCTGGCTCGCCGGTGCGAGGGCGAGACGCTGACGACCGTGACCGGCAAGGAATTCACGCTCGGAATCTACAGGGACTGCCCGTACTTCACGCCTGGCTCGAGCGGCAATGGGCAGAGCGACGGTCGGCGGGCCGGCGAGCGATTCCTCGAGCGCTACAACCAGACCGGCAGCCTCCGTCCCGGCGATTACGCCGACGTCAGCCGGAACGCCTCGTACTACGTTGGGATGCTGCTCCGCCGAGGGACGCGCGCTCCGGACCAGGGAGTTCAAGGCCCGTTGACAGCCGGCACATACTGACCTCAGCAGTCGGGAGGCGACGACGCGCGGGCCCAGATTCATGGCCGCCGGGGGGACGCGCTGAGCCACTGGCGAACCCGCCCCGATGCAATCGCGAGGTGCCTGTTCATGCGTCGCGTTGTATCGGTCCTTCTGGCTTCCATCTTCCTGATCGCGCTGGCCACCCCCGTTGCCGCCGACGCGACGCCCATCGATGAGCGTCGGGTGCGGGAGGATGTGCCGCTCGACGCTACCCTGCTCGAACTGCCGGGCGGCGAGTTCTGTGACTTCGACCTGCGTGTCGAGGATATCGCCGGCGACGTCACCTACGTGTTCATCACCGAGGATCGGCACGGCAACATCCTGGAGCGCATCATTTTCCACACGATCGCGGAGTACACGAACCTTGACACTGGCGAGTCGTTCCAGATGCGCTACGACAGCGTCGTAAACGCCACCTTCCGCCCCGATGGCTCGGCGAAGTACATCATTCGCAACGATGCCTTGGTCTTCTACCTGGAGGGTGAGGTCCACCCGTTCGGCACAGGTCGGGGGGTCTGGCTGGTCGACAAGGGCCGCGTCGTCGAGGAATACAGTGACACCGGCCTCGTGTTGTCCCGCCTCGACGAGGCCGGGTCGGTGCTCGACGTCTGCGCCGCGGTGAGTTGAAGTCGTTTCGACCATGGCGATGCCCGCCCTCGGCTTGGAGCGGGCATCGTCCTCCGTCCGAGAAGACGCGCGGAGTGCCACCCGTCGTCTGCGTCGGTTGGGATCGACGCGATCTGGCGGGGCACTCTGGCGATGACCACAGCCATCCATGCATCGGGTGACTCTTAGGCTGTGTTACGGAGCGATTCGCGCAAGCCGACGCGGTTCTCTGAGCGTGGAGACCGCCGCGGAAGGGCGCCATCGGCTCCGATACAGAGCCTACGAGTCATCCGGCGAATATCTGTCCGGTTCTGAATGAGTCTGAGCCGATACCAGTCACCGGACGAAGAACCTGCCCTGGTCACGGCCTGCCCAGGACCAGGCCCCAGGCGCTACCCTCCCCGCATGACCGAGACGCCAGCAAATCGTGCCGATGGAAAGCTTACCGTCGCGCTCATCTCCGAGGTCTTCTGGGAGCCGGACGGAGCGGTTCGCCTCAAGCAGCGGCTCTCCGAGGCCGCCGAGCGAGGCGCGGACCTCGCGGTGCTGCCTGAGCTGCCATTGAACCCGTGGCGCCCATCCAGCAAAGACGCGCGGGATGAGGATGCCGAGGGCATGGATGGCGCTCGGGCTCGAATCCAGGCCGAGGCGGCAGCCGAGGCCGGCATCGGTCTGGTGGGAGGCATCATCCACCGGGATGAGCACGGCCGGCGAACGAGCCGCGCACTCGTGTTCGACGCCGCCGGCGAAGTGAAAGCCACGTACGAGAAGCTGCACCTCCCCGAGGAGGAAGGCTTCTGGGAGACGAGTCACTACGAGCCGGGGTCCGAGGCGCCGAGGCGGATCGACGCATTCGGGCTGCCCATCGGCCTCCAGCTCTGCTCGGACAACAACCGGCCGGAGGGGACGCATCTGCTCGGCGCGCAGGGTGTCAGCGCCACGATCAACCCGCGCGCGACCGAGGAGAAGACGTACCAGCGCTGGAAGACGGTGTGGCGCGCCAACGCGCTGACGAGCTGCTGTTACGTCCTGAGCGTGAACCGGCCGCATCCGGAGGACGGCGTGCTGATCGGCGGGCCGAGCGTTGCGTTCGACCCGCGTGGAGAGCTGTTGGTCGAGACGACGGATCCGATGGCCATCGTCACGCTGGACACGAGGGTCGCGACCGACGCGCGGCGCGGCTACCCGGGCTATCTGCCCGTTCGGGCGCGCCTCTACGCCGATGCGTGGGCGGAGATCGCCGGCGGGCACGGATAGGGGAGCGGCTCAGCCCTCGGCGAGCCGGAACTGGCCCTGGGCGATGAGGGTCTCGCCGACGTAAATGCGCATCTCGTACACGCCAGGTCCCCAGTCGGCGACGAAGCCGCCCGCGTCGCCGGCAACGAACCCAGCCGAGGTCCCCTCCGGGTTCACCCCGAGCTGATTACCAGCCGCTGCCACGAGCTCGTCACCCACGCTCCCGTCCTCGTTGATGCGGACGATCTGCTCGCCGATCGTCGCGGCACCGAACGGCTCAGTGGTCGTGATGGCATGCGCGAAGACCATGCCGGGCGTGAACGTCTCGACCGGCTCGACGACCTGGCGCTCCGCATTGAGCTCGCTCCCGAACACGACGGTGCCCGGCAGCTCGGGAGAGGGCGACGGGCTCGGCGCCACCGACGCAGAGACCGATGGCGCCACGGACGGCGCCTCCGTCGGGGTGGCCGCGGCGATCGGCGTCGGGCTCGGAGCCGTGCCCACGGTGGGATCGATCGGGTTGAGGCTCGACACGAAGAGGCCGATCAGGAGTGCCCCCAGGATGGTGCCGATCACCGCGCCGATGGAGATGAGCGAGTCGCGATCAGAAGGGAATCGCCCGGCGGCGACCACGCGTGACTCACCGTGCCGCAACGCGACGCCGCAGGACCGGCAGACCTGGGCCCACTCCGGGTTCGCGCGGCCGCAGTTGAAGCAGTCGACGGTCTCGTCGGTCATGGGGTCGGGCGGGTCCTCCTCGGGCATCGGCCGGTGGCGGCGAGAAGCCTAGCACGCAAGGTGACCGCCGGCGGTGAGAACGCCGACGGCCTGTGGCCGAACCCCGCAACGGGTCGACCGCAGCTGAGTCTAGCCGAGCTGGCGCCACGACATCGGGTCGTTGCCATGGCGCGAGACCTGCACCTTGGGCGTGAAATGACCCGGCGCTTGACCACTCCTTGACCTGTGCACAACGCGACGTTCATTGAGCCTACCGGGCTGTCCTGAGGGTGATGCATCGCTCAATGCGGTCGGGTTCGTGGATTCGCGGTGGACAGGCGGACCCAATATCCACAGGTGACGGCCGGCAACCTGCAAATGGAGTCGGCCAAGGGGGGAAGCGAAGCCGGCTGCAACATCCGCGGGGGAACGGAGCGTAGCCGGCTTCGCATTCGGCAGTCTAGCCGGTGGCTTGTTAGCACTGACAACCTTCAGCGCGGAATCGAAGTGGCACGAGGAAGCCGGCCCGCGATCCCTATCAACAAATGCGCGGGCCGGCCTTGTGAGTGGATACGGCACAGGTCACATCCTGCATGTCCGCTGACAGCGCGGCGTGAGACAAGGATGGTGCCGGAGGTGGGACTTGAACCCACACGAGCTTGCGCTCATCGGTGTTTGAGACCGACGCGTCTGCCGATTCCGCCACTCCGGCGCGGGGAGCCGTCATTATAAGAAGCCGATGGCCGATGCCCCCGAGAAGACACCAGCGCACCGCACGCCGCCGCTTCCGGACGAGGCGGCGGTGATCGCCCGGGCGGCCGACGGCGACCGAACCGCGTTCGCGCAGCTGATGGAGCAC
>JBQTHZ010000160.1:0-45728 GCA_052388515.1 Chloroflexota bacterium
CGTGTCGGCATTCAACAACGCCGGATTCGACCTGACCGGCGGGTTCCGCAGCCTCGGCCCGTTCGTGGATGACTGGGTCGTGCTCCTGACGATCGGCACGCTGCTGACGGCGGGCGGCCTGGGATTCGCAATCGTCGGCGACGCGCTGGGCAAGCGTCGCTGGTCGCGGATGGCGCTCGAGACGAAGCTGGTCCTGATGACGACGGCCGTCCTGCTGGTCGGTGGCGCCTTCACGATCGGGTTCACCGAGTGGGCGAACCCGGCGACGCTCGGAGCCCTGCCCCCGGAGCAGCGGCTCCTCAACGCCCTGTTCGAGTCGGCGACGCTGCGTACCGCCGGCTTCACCGCCATCGATACCGGCGCATTCGCCGAGGCAACATTGTTCGTCGTGATGGCGCTCATGTTCATCGGCGGCGCCTCGGGCTCGACGGCCGGCGGCATCAAAGTCAACACGTTCAGCGTGCTCCTCATCGCAATCACCTCGACCGTGCGAGGCCAGCCGTCCGCCCAGGCCTTCGGCAGGCGAATCCAGCACGCCATCGTCTATCGCGCGCTGGCGGTCGCGCTGCTGGCGATCGCATTCGTCTTCGTCATCGGGTTGGGCCTGACGTTGACCACCGATGCGACCTTCGTGCAGACGCTGTTCGAGGCGGTGTCCGCATTCGGCACGGTTGGCGCGACGACGGGCATCACGCCTGACCTCACCGATCCCGCCCGCCTGATCACCTCGTTCGCCATGTTCGTCGGGCGGCTCGGCCCGCTCACCCTCGTCCTGGCGCTGGCCGCGCGCGCGCGGCCGATGCCGTACCGGCCGGCGGTCGAGACCGTCCGCATCGGCTAGGCTCAACACCCTATCTGGCTGGGAGACAAACATGGCGGGAGAGCAGGTGGTCGTGATCGGTCTTGGCCGATTCGGCTCGTCGGTCGCGCGCGAGCTGGAGCGGCTCGGGCACCAGGTGCTGGCGATCGACCGCAGCGAGCAGCGCGTCAACGACATCGCGTCCGACGTCACCCATGCGCTGCAGCTGGATGCCGCCGAGGAGGATGCCCTTCGATCCGCCGGCGCGGCCGACTTCAACGCGGCCATCGTTGCGATCAGCTCCGACGCGGAACCGTCGATCTTCGCGACGATGGTGCTCAAACGGCTCGGCGTGCGCAATGTCATCGCCAAGGCGGGCAGCGTGCTGCACGGCGAGATCCTGGCGCGGGTCGGGGCAGACCGGGTCGTGTTCCCGGAGCGGGAGACCGGCCTGCGCCTCGCGCACTCCTTCAACGTGCCGAACGTGATCGACTATCTCGACGTGGCTCCCAGCTTCGGGATCGAGAAGATCCATCCGCCGAAATCCTTCATCGGCAAGTCGCTCGGTGAGCTGGACCTCAAGGGTCGCATGAGTCTCACGCCGATCGCCCTGCGGCGCGGCAAGCAGGTGCTCGTGAACCCGGCGCGCGACGAACGCATCGCCGATGGCGACGAGCTGATCCTCATCGGACAGGACCAGAACCTGGAGCAGCTGCGCGGCTAGTTGTCGGCGGAGACCCCGTCGCCGAGCGTGAAGCGCCGCCGCTCATCGTGGCAAGCCTCCGCGAGGCGGCGTGCCTCGTTGACCAGGAACGAGCTCATCCTGGTGGAGTCGATGATGAGCAGGGTGTGGCCGCGCTCGTTGCGATCGAGCACGATGCGGTCGTCGCCATGGAAGCTGATTCCCCAGTTGGCCTGGAGCTGGACGATCTCGGCGAGGACGGTCTTCTCGCTGAAGTACCAGTCCAGGAACTCAGCGTTGAGCGCCGTCACCACGTCGCGCAGCTGGAGCGAATCATTGCGACGCAGGCGTGACACGAAGTGGACGATGCGCAGCGCGGCAAATGGGTCGCCGCTGCGCGCCAGCACGGGAGGAGCGATCCGTGGGTCCGGCATCCCGTCGGGGGCCGAACCCACCAGCGCCACCGAGGGCGGGGCGTCCGTCAATGCGCCGTCGCCTCGCCGATCTCGATCGGCACGCCGACCAGCGAGCCGTACTCGGTCCACGACCCGTCGTAGTTGCGTACGTTGCGATAGCCGAGGAGCTCATGGAGGACGAACCAGGTATGGCTCGATCGCTCCCCGATGCGGCAGTAGGCAACGATCTCGTCCTCGCCGGAGACGCCCTTGGCGGCATACAGCTCGCGGAGCTGCTCGATCGGCTTGAACGTTCCGTCCTCGGCCACCGCGGTCGACCACGGCACGTTGACGGCACCGGGGATGTGGCCACGCCGCTGGGCCGCCTCCTGAGGCAGGTGCGCCGGTGCCGACAGCTCGCCTCGGTACTCCTCCGGCGAGCGAACGTCGACGAGGTTGCGCTCGGCCGACCCGATGCCATCGATGATCCCCTGGCGGTACGCACGCAGCTCTTCGCGCGTCTCGTTTGGCAGGGTGATCCGGCCCGCGTCGTGGGATGGGGCATCGGTGGTCAGGTGCAGCCCATCCGCCTCGACCTTGGCCCGCCCACCGTCGAGCAGCCGCACGTTGTCGAGACCCTGGTAGCGGAGCTGCCAGTACGCCCACGCGGCGAACCAGTTGTGGTTGTCGCCGTACAGGACGATCGTCGTGTCGTCGTCGATGCCGGCGGCGCGAAGGAGTGATTGGAGATCATCTCGGCTGACGAGATCGCGCATGACGGGATCGGTCAGCTGGGACTTCCAGTTGATGCCGGTCGCCCCGGGCAGATGGCCCGTGTCGTAGGCGTCGGTGTCGACGTCGACTTCGAGGAACCTGACGGTGGGGTCGGCGAGGTGCTCGCGCGCCCAGTCGGTGCTGACGAGCGCGGCGGAGCGGGACGTGGTGGTCGGATGGGAAATGGACATCGGGATCGCAGGCTCCTTCGAGCCATGATCGACGGGCGCGCGGACTGTTGCCGCGCGGGCGGAGGTGGCGCGTCCGGCAGGCCGACCGAACTGGTCGAGTATCGTCCCCCGGCAGCGTCCGATCAAGCCTCGGCACATCGAACGGCCGCTGCCGACCGCGATCAACCGATTCGCAGGCCCTCCGCAGAGGCCGGATCGGGGGCAAGAAGATGGACCTCCCCCGCATCCCCCATGGCGCCCAGGACCAGCACCTCGCTCCTGAATCCCGCGATGCGACGGGGTGGGAAGTTCATGACCGCCACCACCTGGCGACCGACCAGTGCCGCGGGATCCGGATAGGTCACCGTAAGCTGGGCGGAGCTGACCCGTTCGCCCAGCTCCGGACCGAAGTCGATCCGCAGCTGATAGGACGGCTTGCGCGCCTCCGGAAACGGGCGCGCCTCGATGATCCGACCGACGCGCAGGTCGACCCGAGCGAATTCGTCGAACTCGATCATCCGCCCACGATACCGATTCGGCACCGGTGAGGCCCGATCCGTGGTGACGTCGCGCAACACCCCGATTAGGACTATCGGCCCGTTGGTGCCGGGCCGGGCGCCGCGTACCGTTCCGCCACGGCCACGCCCGTTGCTCGCGCGGCCGATTCTGAGCAGGAGGCGACGTGACGTTCTGGAACTGGCGCCGCGGCCCGGGCCCGTCGGCCACGCAGGGCAGCGCGGCCGTTGCCGCCTCCCCGGAGCTGGCCCCCATCGAGATCTATACGGCCGAGTCCCGCATCGTCGGTTGGATTGCCCCGCAGGGCCAGCGCGTCACCGACCTGCTGAGCACCAAGGACGAGCTTCGCCTCTGGCGCCCGAGCCCGGGACCGCTCGACGATACCGCGCTGCCCACGACGGAGGGCACGGTTCCCGGCGACAACGGTGAGTGGGAGTCCCTGCCGACCGCGCGCGTGATTCTTGCGATGCCACCGGAGTGGCGCGCCAGCCGCCAGCTGCGTCTGCATCGTCGGCTGCGACGGGCCGCCGTCATCGCCGGCCCGTTCAACCTGACCGGCAACGTCCACCTCCATCCGGGCGTCGAGGTCGGCCTCCACCTCGTCCGGTCGCAGAGATTCGTCCCCCTCACGGATGCCTACCTGCTCCACAACGGCGAGCCGCCGTTCGAGCACGTCGTGAGCGTGGTCATCGTCAACAGCGCCCACATCGCCCAGATCGTCCCGCTCGTCACCCTCGCCTGACGCCGGTTCGCAGAACCGGCAAGTGCCGGAGCGACCGGCGATGCGCTGGGTCACCGTACGTCGAGATCGACGCTTCCCAGCGCCACTCGGAGCATCCCGACGATAATCTGGCGCGATGGCCCTCCTCCATACCTCGATCGATCCGGATGCTCCGGCCACCCGAGCCAATACGGGTGCCATGCGCGCCCTCGTCGACGACCTCCGCGCACGAACGGATTCGTTGGCCCGGAACGGCGCCGGTGGCGACGATCGATCCATCGCCAGGCACCGGGAGCGGGGCAAGCTGCCCGTGCGGGAGCGGATCGATCGCCTCATCGACCCGGGAAGCGCCTTCCTGGAGCTGAATGCCCACGCCGCCGCCGGGCTGTACGACGACGATGCGCCTGGGGCCGGGATCGTCACCGGCATCGGGCGCGTGGAAGGCGTCGAATGCGTGATCGTCGCCAACGACGCCACCGTCAAGGGCGGGACCTACTACCCCGTCACCGTCAAGAAGCACCTCCGGGCGCAGGAGATCGGGCTCGAGAACCGGCTGCCGTGCCTCTATCTCGTGGACTCCGGTGGCGCCTTCCTGCCCCTCCAGGACGAGGTCTTTCCCGATCGCGAGCATTTCGGCCGCATCTTCTACAACCAGGCCCAGCTCAGCGCCCGGCGAATCCCGCAGGTCGCGCTGGTGATGGGCTCCTGCACCGCCGGCGGAGCCTACGTCCCGGCCATGTCCGACGAAACGGTGATCGTCAAGGGGACCGGCACCATCTTCCTTGGCGGTCCGCCGCTGGTGCAGGCGGCAACCGGCGAGATCGTCACGGCCGAGGAGCTCGGCGGGGCCGAGGTGCACACGACGCGATCCGGGGTGGCCGATCACTACGCGCTGGACGACGAGCACGCGCTGGCCATCGGCCGCCAGATCGTCCGTCACCTGGCCTGGCGCAAGCCCGATCCGCCATGGGAGGTGTCCGAGCCGCTCGAGCCATCGGTCAATCCGGAGGAGCTCTACGGCGTCATCCCGGCCGACGCGCGTCAGTCCTACGACGTGCACGAGGTGATCGCGCGCCTGGTCGATGGATCGGATTTCCACGAGTTCAAGGAGCGCTACGGCGCAAGCCTCGCCACCGGCTTCGCGCGCATCCACGGCTACCCGGTCGGGATCATCGCCAACAACGGGATCCTCTTCAGCGAGTCGGCGCTGAAGGGGGCGCACTTCATCGAGCTCGCCAGCCAGCGGCGCATCCCGCTCGTCTTCCTCCAGAACATCACCGGTTTCATGGTCGGGCGCGAGTACGAGGCCGGCGGCATCGCGCGGGACGGTGCGAAGCTGGTCACGGCGGTCAGCACGACGATGGTGCCGAAGTTCACGGTGATCATCGGCGGATCCTTCGGGGCCGGGAACTACGGCATGGCCGGGCGCGCGTACGGGCCTCGCCAGCTCTGGATGTGGCCGAACGCGCGGATCTCCGTCATGGGCGGAGCCCAGGCGGCCAGGGTGCTGTCAACCGTTCGCGGAAGCTTCAAGACCGATGCGGAGCGCGACGCTTTCGAGGCTCCCATCCTCGACAAGTACGAGCGCGAGGGATCTCCGTACCATTCGACGGCGCGGCTCTGGGACGACGGCGTGATCGACCCCAGGGAAACGCGCCGGGTGCTGGCGCTCGGCATTTCGGCGGCGCTAAACGCGCCGATCCCCGGACCGGGATTCAGCCTCTACCGGATGTAGGGACGGGCAGCTCGGCGCGTTCGACGTCGAATCGCAGGCCCAGCAGCTCGACGGTGCGCGGTGACTCCAGCTCCGCGGCCAATGTGATGACGGCCGGCACGGCCATCTCGCGTCGCGGCACCAGCCTGAGCACGTGCAGCCCGATATCGGCGACGGCCAGGTCGGCGACCGCCCAGAAGTCGATTCCGAGCTGCTCGTGGAGCGTGGCCGCGACCGATGGCGGGTCCCCGGTCGCGAGGTCGAGGCGGGCCAGGATGACCGGCGACCCGAGCGGATGACGGAACGACGCGCGTTCCGCGAGCGCGGCATGGCTCCACTCGACTCCCTGGTAGGCGTGCTGAATGAGGAACGGGACCGCATCCGGTGCAAGGGGCGTTTCGGGGAACGCGGTCCACCAGACGACGCGCTCCCCGTCCGGCCGCGTCCGCCCGCCGTGCGTGACCGGACCGAATGCTCCCTCGGGCAGCGCCCCCACCGTGAGCTCCAGCTCATCGTCACGCAGGGCGTAGGTGGCGAGCCCTCCGCCGTGGTCATCCAGTGTCGCCACGGCCGCAGCGCCGACCGGAGAGCGACGCGCCGCCTCACGATCGTCGACGCCGATGAGCTCGAGATAGCTGCCGTCCGCGAGCCACACGATGCGGTTGCGAGTCCCCAGTCCGTCGTGGCGACCTCCGCCACCGGCGGCCAGGCCGAGCGCGGACTCCAGATCGTTCGCCGCCGCGTCCGGATCGGCACAGGCGATGACGAGGTGATCGATGCCCCGGAACATGGGGACGATGCTACCAGCATCCGGTACGCTCACCAGACCGATGACATCTGGAACCGATCGACCCGCGCCCGGATCCCATGACCGGAGCATGCCGTCCGGTGCACTCGAAACAAGCGCCGCCAACCTGTTCGAGGCCATGCTCGCCGCTCGCGAGGCGGAAGAGCGAGGTGGCGACCGCAATGTCCTGGATGCGTTCTACCGAACCCTGATGAGCGGGACGCTCCTGCTGCCCGTCCCGCCGGAACACGGAGAGGAGGCGAAGGAGGCACTGGCATCGGCCGTCAACGACGACGAGCAGGTGGAGATCAGCGTCATGCTCGCGCGCGAGAGCGAGGGAACGCCGGTCGGCGTCGTCTTCGGATCGATCGGCGCCCTCGCCGCATGGGCGCCGGCGCGAACCGGCAACCTCCCACTGCCTGCGCGGATCGCAATCGCCAACCTCGCGTCGGCGGGCATGCCGGCGATCATGGATCCAGCCGGCCCCGTTCCCTACCGCTTCGATGCCGACGAGCTGAGCGCGCTTGCCGATGGACGCATCCCGGGGAGCGGCGAGCCGCTGTTCGCGGCGACCGCACGCTCATCGATTCGGGTCCGAGCTCCCGGTCGGGACACGCGCGAGATCGAGGCAGGCGTACGCGCGGCGCTGCGCGAGACAGGCGTCGACGCCGCCTTCCTGGTCGAGAGCGATGGACCTGACGGTGAACCGAGACTCATGCTCGGCCTCGTCGGGGAGCATGGCGCCTCGGCCACCGTCGACGTGCCCGACGGGACCGAGGTGGTGTGGCTCGAGGAGCCGCTGCTCGCCCAGGTGCGAGCCGTCGCCGAGCCGTTCCATCTGCGCGGCCACCGCTGATGAGCGGCCTGCGTGTCACGCGGGACGCCCCGTTCGCGCGCGTCACGCTGGCGCGGCCGGACTCGCGCAACGCGTTCGATGCCGCGCTGATCACCGACCTTCGGACCACGTTCGAGGGCATCGCCGGCGAGCCGCCAACCGCGCTTCGCGGCGTCGTGCTTTCCGGTGCGGGATCGGTCTTCTGCGCCGGCGCCGACGTGGACTGGATGCGGGCGGCAGTCGGACTATCCGTCGAGGAGAACGAGCGGGACGCCGCCGCCATGCAGGCCATGTTCGCGACCATCGACGCCTGTCCCGTTCCGGTGATTGCCCGCGTCCAGGGCGCCGCGCTCGGCGGAGGCATGGGCCTCTGTGCCGTGAGCGACATCGTCGTGGCCACGGGTGACACCGCCTTCGGATTTACCGAGACCAAGCTCGGGATCATCCCGGCCGTGATCAGCACGTTCGTGCTCCCGAAGATCGGTTCGTCGCACGCGCGGGCGCTGTTCAGCACGGGTCAACGGTTCGACGCCGCGCGTGCCCAGCGCATCGGGCTCGTGCACGACGTGGTCGCCGATGAGGTGGCGCTGGATGCTCGAGTTGACGAGCTGCTCGACGAGCTGCGCTCGGCAGGCCCGACGGCAGCACGCGCGGCCAAGGCCATGCTCCGGGAGCTCCGAACCCTGGCGACCGACGCTGCAATGAACCACACCGTCCGGCACATCGCCCAGCAGCGGACATCAGCCGAGGGCCAGGAGGGTCTCGCCGCATTCCTGGAGAAGCGACCCCCCGGCTGGCGCGACGAGCCACCCAGCTAGCCTCTTGGTGGCCCGCAGGGCTGTCCGTCGCTCTGTCGCCGCCGGTCCATCGGGGCCAGCGCGCCGGAGCCGGCCGGCGGGCGCAAGGTCGGCCGGACATCGGGCGGGAACCTGCGACAATCGCGACATGAGCGATGAGCTGACGACGCGGCAGGTCGCCGACGAGCTCGGCGTCACCGTTCGCACCGTACAGCGCTGGATTGCCGATGGCCGCCTCCCCTCCAGCCGGGTGGGATCGAGGGTGCGCGTGTCGCGTTCGTCGCTCGCGATGGTGGCGGAGCCGTCCGCACCAACCGGCCACCCGATCCGAACCCTGCTGATCGCCAACCGAGGAGAGATCGCCGAGCGGATCGCGCGCACGGCCCGGGCCATGGGGACTCGCGTGATCAGGGTGCACGACTGGACCGAGCGCGCTCCCGCCAATGCCGATGAGACCCATGAGATCGACTCATACCTGGAAGGTGACGCACTGCTGGCCGTCGCGCGATCATCGGGCGCGGACGCGGTGCACCCTGGCTACGGCTTCCTCGCCGAGAATGCGGCCTTCGCGCGCGACGTGCTCGACGCCCGCCTGCGCTGGATCGGGCCGCCCCCGCACGCGATCGCCGCGATGGGCGACAAGGCGGCCGCACGCCGGCACGCCGCCGAGCTCGGCATCGCGACCATCCCCGGGTACGACGGCCACGCGCAGGATGACGCGACGCTGAGCGAGGCGGCCGAGCAGGTCGGCTACCCGCTCCTGGTCAAGCCCAGCGCCGGCGGCGGTGGCAAGGGCATGCGCGTCGTGCGCGCGGCGTCAGACCTCGGCGAGGCCCTTGCGGCCGCGCGCCGTGAGGCGCATCGGTCCTTCGGCGACGACCGGCTCATCCTGGAACGCTTCCTCGAAGGTTCGCGCCACGTCGAGATCCAGGTCCTCTTCGACGCGCGCGGTAACGGCGTGCACCTCGGGGAACGCGATTGCAGCACGCAGCGGCGAAACCAGAAGATCGTGGAGGAGGCTCCGGCGCCATCGGTCACGGCGGAGCTGCGAGCGCGCATGGGCGAGGCGGCGGTTTCGCTGGCGGCATCGGTCGGCTATGTCAGCGCCGGCACGGTCGAGATGCTGCTCACCGATGCCAACGACTTCTTCTTCCTCGAGATGAACACCCGCCTCCAGGTCGAGCATCCCGTCACGGAGGAGGTGACCGGGCGCGACCTCGTCGCCGATCAGCTTCGGATCGCGGGCGGCGCGTCCCTTGCGGAGCTTGGCCTGCGGGGAGCGCCGCCGATCCGGGGCCATGCGATCGAGGCCCGCCTCTACGCCGAGGATCCGGAGTCGGGATTCCTGCCCGCCACCGGCCGGCTGGCGCGATTGCGCTGGCCGGAGGCGATCCGCGTCGACACCGGCGTCGTCGAAGGTGACGAGGTCTCCGATCGCTACGACCCGATGCTCGCCAAGCTCGTCGCCCACGGCTCGACCCGGCGCGAGGCGCTCGACCGCCTCCGGGCGGCGCTGGCCGAGACGGTTGTGCTGGGGGTGCGCACCAACCTGCGCTTCCTGCGATGGCTCGTCGAGCAGCGGTCGATGGGCGATGGTGAGATGCGGACCGATACGGTCGCCGGACTCGACGTGCCGGCGGCCCCAGCGACGAGCCGTGCGCATTGGCTGGCGGCCGCCCGAGTGCTGGGGTCGGAAAACGATCTTTGGGCCGGAGGCTGGCGGTTGAATGCACCATCGGTTTGCCTGGTGCGGAGCGGCGAGGAAGAGATGGCGGTCCCGCTCGACGTCCGTGGTGGACCGTCCGAGAGTTTGGATGCACCGGTTGCGGTGCGCGACGGGTCGGCGGTCCACGTCGACGTCGACGGCCAATCGATCGGCTTTTCCATCGCGCCGCCTCCGACCATCGAGGAGGCGGTCCGGCACGCCGCCGCCGGAACGGAAGGCACGGCGGTGCTCACGGCTCCCATGCCGGGGCGGGTGATCGCCGTGCGTGCGAACGAGGGCGCGTCGGTCCTCGCCCACCAGCCGGTCGTCGTGATCGAGGCGATGAAGATGGAGCACGCCGTGGTGACACCCATCGACGGGACCGTGACCCGGGTGCTGGTGACCGTCGGGCAGCAGCTTCAGCGTGGCGACGCGCTCGCATCGATCGCGGCCACCTCTCCTTGACATCATACTTTCATCCGTGACGGTGACGATCGAACGCCTGCGCATTGGATTCGACCCCATGCGGGTCGAAGCGTCCGGCATCGCCGGCCGCGCGTGGCGCAGGTATCGGACCGATGGTGGTCCTCGCCAACGGCTCATTGCCGACCTCCTCATCGGCGCCCACGCCACCGTCCAGGCCGATCGACTGCTGACGCGGGATCGAGGGTTCTACCGGCGCTACTTTGCCGAGCTCGAGGTCCTTGATCCGGCGGCTGCGAATGGCTGAACGGGACGTTCGCATCTACGAGGTCGGGCCGCGCGATGGCCTCCAGAACGAGAAGACGCCGATCTCGACCGAGGCGAAGCTGCGCTTCATCGGACTGCTTGCGGACGCAGGCCTGCGCGAGATCGAGGCCACCAGCTTCGTGTCGCCGCAGGCGATTCCGCAGCTGGCCGATGCAGACACGCTGATGGCCGACCTCGAGCGCAGGCCCGGCGTGCGCTACCCGGTGCTCGTGCCGAACGAACGCGGGCTCGCTCGAGCCGAGGCGGCGGGCGCCGACGCGGTCTGCGTCTTCACGGCGGCCTCCGAGGCGTTCACGCGAGCGAACATCAACATGACGATCGCGGAGTCGATCGACGCCTTCCGGCCGGTGACCGATGCGGCGCACCAGCGCGGCTGGTGGTCGCGCGGCTACGTCAGCACCGCCTTCGGCTGTCCCTACCAGGGCGAGGTGGGCGAGGCTGCCGTCGTCGGGGTGGCGCAGCAGCTTCTCGAGCTCGGGGTGCATGAGCTGAGCATCGGCGACACGATCGGCGTGGCCGGCCCGGCGGACGTTCGGCGGGTGGTGGGTGCCCTGCTCGGCGCTGGCATCGCTCCCGGGCAGCTGGCCATGCACTTCCACGACACACGCGGGACGGCGCTTGCGAACGTGAGCACTGCGCTGGAGCTCGGCATTCGCTGCTTCGATGCGTCGGCCGGCGGCACCGGCGGCTGCCCCTACGCACCCGGCGCGGCCGGTAACCTGGCCAGCGAGGATCTCGTCTACCTGCTCGAGCGTGAAGGACTGTCGCACGGGGTCGACCTCGATGCGCTCCTGGTCGCTGCCCGCGACGTGAGCGAGACCCTGGGACGGCCACTGGCGACGAAGGTCGGTCGAGCCGGCGGCTGGCGCGTACCATAGGCGCCCGATGGACGCCGAGGCCTCACCACAGCCGCGCCCGTTGATCCTGGACGTCGACACCGGGATCGACGACATGATCGCCCTGCTCATCGCGGCCACCAGCCCGGAGATCAACCTGCGGGGCGTGACCTGCGTCGCCGGCAACGTCGAGATCCACCACGTGGCGCGCAACACCGGCAAGATCCTGCGCATGGTCGGCCGCGGCGACGTGCCGGTGAGCATCGGCGCCGCGCGACCCCTCCAGCGACGGCTGCGCACGGCGCCCGACACGCATGGGCCGACCGGCACCGGCTACGTCGAGCTGCGCGGCGAGGACCGCCAGCTCGGCACGACCGAGTACACGGCCATCCCTGCCAGCCGCTACCTGGGTGCCCACGTCAGCCGTCATCCCGGCGAGATGTCGGTCGTCGCGCTCGGGCCACTGACCAACCTGGCATCGGCGACGCAGCACGGTGTCGACCTCGCGGGGAGCGCGCGCGACGTGATCTGGATGGGCGGCACGCTCGAGGAGCGAGGAAACACCACGGAGACCGGCGAATGGAACGCATGCGTCGATCCCGAGGCAGCCGAGGCGTGTCTGCGAGCAGGGACGATCCATCGCATCTTCCCGCTCGACGCGACGCAGGACATCGTCTTCACCATGGACGACCTGCGAGACCTGCCGGAGACCCACCTCGCGGGCATCGTCCGTGATGCCGTGCGGTTCTACGTGGGATTTCACCAGCAGGCCGACGGGATCGAGGGCGCCTACCTTCACGACCCGGTCGTCGTGATCGCGTCGATGCTGCGACCGGACCTTGTCACCGAAACCGTCGAGGAGCGTCTTGCCTGCGACACGAGCTCCGACCCCGCGATGGCCGGAAGCTTGTACCGGTCGGAGGCCGATGATCGCCCGCCGGTATCGGTCGCGATCGCCATCGACGCGGATGGCATGAAGGCCGAGCTGATCGCGCGCCTGGGGCGTGCTGTCGGCGCACCCTACAGCTGACCAACGAACGGCAAACACACGGAGGAGGGTCAACCCATGGTCGTCCGCTGGATCGCCGCCCTCGTGGCGTTCCTGATCGTGATTCTGCTCGGCATGATCACGATCGGGAACTTCGGGACCGGCGTCGACACCGACAACTTCTTCGATACCGAGGGCGCCAACTCGTTCGCGCTCATCGGGGCGATCGCGCTCGTCGTCGCATTCATCGTCTACGCGGGCGTCGAGTACATCCAGACGGGCGGGTTCGGATCGATCGCGTCCCAGTTCGATACCCGCACGGTCGTGCTCATGCCCATCGCGGTCGCCATCAACATCATCCTTGGCGCCACCGTTGCGAACGCGCTGAAGCTTCCGGTCTACCTCGACAGCATCGGGACCATCCTCGTCGGCGCCCTCGCAGGGCCGGTCGCCGGAGCACTGACCGGATTCCTGTCGAATCTCCTGTGGACATACGTCGTGCCTCCGCCGTTCCAGAATGGCCCGGCGGCGGCATTCGGCATCGTCGCGGTCGTCATCGGAGTCCTGGCGGGTCTCGCGGGTCGCGCAGGCTGGCTGCGGCCCCGGCCGAACCGGCCCATCGCCAAGCTCGGCATCGGCGCGGTGCTCACGGTCGGCGTCATCCTGGGCATGGCATGGCTCGCCTATCTCGGCTGGACCTCGCCGGCTTTCGGCGGAGAGGTGAACTTCAACGTCGAAGGGTCCGATGCCATCTTCACCGTCCTCGGCTGGCTGGTCCTGCTCCTCGTGGCGGGGACGGTGGTCGGCCTGCTCGGCTTCCTGTTCATTCGACGCGACCTCACCGCAGCCTACGTCGTCGTGGCGGGCCTCGGCACCGGCATCGTCGCCGCGCTCATCAGCGCGCCGATCAGCGCGAACGTGTTCAGCGGCGTCACCGGCGGAGGCACCGACTTCCTCGTGGCCGCGCTGCGCCAGGCCGGCGCCGATATCGGGGCAGCGACGCTCGGCCAGGGGTTGATCAGCGACCCGATCGACAAGATCACGACCTTCTTCGTGGTGTACCTCATCCTGGCGGCCATGGCTCGCCGGACGAAGGCGCGCTTCCCCCAGGGCGAGCGGCTGCTGGAAGAGGACTCGACCGGGGCGAGCAACGAGGGCGAATGGCGGAGCGCCACCACATGAGCCGCGGCGGACATGGAACTGTGCCCGGACAGGGACACATCAGGGCTTGACGGCCGACGTGTGCTCGGGCGCGGACCGGCCGTGACTCGGAGGAAACCAGGTGTCCTCGGCTGAACACCAGGCGGAGGTTGCGCCCCCGTTCCGCCCTCCGCCGAGATCGCCAGGGGACGGTGGCATCCCGGACTTCGTTGGACGCCCCGGCCCGAGCGCCTACCACCGCCTCAATCCGCTGACGAAGGCGACACTGGCCACCGTGACCGCCGTTGCGGCCGTTGCCCTCGGCGGCCTGGTCGGGCCGATCATCCTGGTGGCCGCCACCGTCATCCTGCCCGCAGGCGTGGCCGGGGTCCTGGGCCGGCTCATCCGGACCGCGGTGCTGTTGGCGCTGCCCATCGCGGTGTCCGCGTTCCTGGTGAACCTGTTCTTCTTCCCGGGTGCCGAGCGGGTGCTGCTACGCATCGGCCCGATCACCGCCTCCGCCGAAGGCCTCGCCCTGGCGCTGGAGATCCTGGTGCGGATCCTGGCCATCAGTGGCGCCGTGACGCTCTTCTACCTGACGACGCGACCGGCCGATCTGACGGTCGACCTCGAGCGTCGCGGCATCAGCCCGCGGATCGCATTCGTCGCGACCGCGTCGGTCCAGACGGTGCCGGCGATGGTCGAGCGGGCGGCGCTCATCACGGCTTCGCAACGCGCGCGCGGCCTCGACACCGAGGGGAGCGTCGGGCGCCGCGTGCGCGGCATCCTCCCGATCGTGGGCCCCGTCATCCTCGGCTCGATCGCCGAGGTCGAGGAGCGGACCATGGCCCTCGAGGCACGCGGCTTCACGCGCCCCGGCCGGCGCACCCTGCTGTGGGCGCCACCGGACTCAAGGGTGGAGTCGCTGGCGCGCTGGCTCCTCCTCGCCACGCTGGTGGCGCTCATCGTGGCCCGCCTGGCCGGGGCGCTCGGGTGACGATCGCGCTCGAGGAGATCGGCTACCGCTACGCCGGCGCCACGAGGCCGGCACTGCTCGACATCGACCTCGAGCTGCACGACGGAGAGGTCGTCGGCCTGGCCGGCGCCTCCGAGGCGGGCAAGACCACGCTCTGCCTGGTGGTCAGCGGCCTCGCCCCGCGCACGGTCGGCGGCCAGATTCGAGGGCGGATCATGCTCGATGGCGAGAACGTCGACGCCTGGCCGATGCATCGGCTCAGCCAGCACATCGGCATCGGGTTCCAGAATCCGTCCACGCAGCTGTCCCAGGTGACCGACAGCGTGTTCGAGGAGGTCGCGTTCGGGCCGATGAACCTGGCGCTGCCCCGTGACGAGGTCATCGATCGCAGCTGGTCGGCACTCGAGACCCTTCGGATCGCCGGACTGGCGGCGCGCGACCCGCGACGGTTGTCGGGAGGCCAGCAGCAGCTGGTGGCGATGGCCGGTCTGCTCGCCATGCAGCCGGCGCACCTCGTGCTCGACGAGCCAACGGCACAGCTGGATCCGGCCGGAACACGCCTCGTTGCCGATGCCATCGATCGCCTGGCGGCCGACGGAGCATCGATCCTGATCGCCGAGCAGAAGTCCGATCTGCTGGCGTCGATCTGTGCTCGCATCGTCGTGCTCGATGACGGTCACGTGGCGCTCATCGGCCCCGCCGACGAGGTGCTCGCCGACGCGCGGTTGCTCGAGCTCGGCGTGACCGAACCGTCGGCAGGGCGGCTCCAGCGAGCCGCTGCCCGTGAAGGCGTCGACTCCGTCCAGCTGGCGGAGGCGCTGGCCGATGGTTGAGCTGCGAGCCGATCGGCTCGTGCACGTCTTCCCCGATGGCGACATCCGTGCCCTGGACGGCGTGGACCTGTCGATCGGCTCGGGTGAGCGGGTCGCGCTGATCGGGCAGAACGGGAGCGGCAAGACGACCCTCGTCCGGCACCTCAACGGCCTGCTGCGTCCGACACATGGACGGGTGACCATCGATGGGCGAGATGCAGCCGAGCTGACGGTTGCCCAGCTGGCGGGCCGCGTGGGGCTCGTGTTCCAGGACCCCGATCGGCAGATCTTCGCGGGCTCGGTCCGCGCCGAAGTCGAGTTCGGCCCGCGCAACCTGGGGCGCTCGGGCGCCGAGCTGCGCGACGCCGTCTCCGACGCACTGGAGGCGACCGGCCTCGCGGCTGAGACGTCGACAAACCCCTATGACCTGGGCCAGGCGCGGCGCAAGCTCCTGGCGCTGGCATCGGTGCTGGCCATGCAAACGCCGGTGCTGGTGCTCGACGAGCCCACGACCGGGCAGGACGCGAGGGGCGTGGAACGGGTGCGCGAGATCGTCGAGGGCGTGAACGCGGAAGGCAGAACCGTCATCGCCATCAGCCACGACATGCGCTTCGTGGCCGAGACCTTCGAGCGGGTCATCGTCATGCGAGCCGGACGGGTGATCCTCGATGGTTCGCCGCCGCAGGTCTTCGCCGCGGACGCGTGGGAGGCGCTGCGCTCGACCTATCTCGATGCTCCACTCGCGGCGCTCGCAGGTGATCGGCTCGGGCTGGGGTCGACCCCCACCGACGCGAGCCTGATCGCCGCGCTGGGTGACGATGCCCGCCCAGGGGGAGCGCGCTCCCGTGCGGGGTCCGACCGATGTGTGCGTTGCCCGGTGGCCTGGATGCGGCTGCCGCGCTGCCTTCATGGCACGGCCGGCGCCGGAATTTCGCCCGTGCCGGCCCAGCCGCGCACCGAAGGATCGGCAGTTCCCGGCCCGATCCTCGTGGAGGCGTTGAGTTCCCCGGCCGCCGGGCCATGGAGGGCGGGACGCCTCTAGTAGAAGCCGGGCGGTGGTGGGAGGGGGCGGCCCTCGGCGTCGAGGCGCTCATCCGTCGGGAGGTTGTCACGATGCTCTCGTTCACCGGTCGGTCCGCTGATCGGGAGTGCCATCACCGACGAGGGCACCTCGTCAAGGCGGTCCGCGATGCTGCGCAGGCCGAGACGGCGCAGCGCCGGAGCGAAACGATCGGCGAAGTCCTCGCTGCGGAGCAATGCGAACGTCAATGACGAATGAGCCCGATTCAGGAGCTCGACGCCGCGCGCCGCCTCCGCGGCATTGACCTGGTTCAAGCCAAGCTGGCCGTCCAGGATGTCGAGCGCCCGATTTGCCTCGCGACGAGTCTGCAGGCTGAAATGCGGCGTACGGTTGACGAGCACGCGGGTGCGATAGATGGCGTCACGGACGCGGCTGTCACGATCGAGGTGTCCCTGGGTCATGGAGCAGATACTACGCGCTGAGAGCGGATGGGAGCAGGGGCTCGCCGATGCGCTGGCGCGTGCCGACCGGCCGATCCCGCTCGACGAGCGTCTTCTGCCCCGAGATGCCGACGGCGAGGTCACCCGGCGCCGATACGACCGTGCGACGTTTCCGCGGGCGCGACCGGCAGCCACCCTGCTGGCCGTCTACCCCGACGACGCGGGGCGTCTCGTGATCCCGCTCACCATCCGTCATGCCGAGCTGCGCGCCCACGCGGGCGAGGTGTCGCTGCCCGGCGGGGCCGTGGATCCCGCGGACGCGGGCCCGGAGGCGGCGGCACTGCGCGAGGCCTGGGAGGAGATCGGCCTCGAACCGGACCTGGTTCGCATCGTGGGCGTGCTCGACGATGTCTGGATCCCGGTGAGCAACTATGAGCTGCGGCCGTTCGTCGGCGCCGTGGCCATCCGCCCATCGCTCGTCCCGCACGACGCGGAGGTCGCCTCGATCGTCGAGCTGCCGCTGGACGCGCTGTTCGACGAGAACGTCCTGGGAAACGAAGAGTTCAGCGGTCGCGGCTTCACGGTCCGAGCCGGGGCGTATCGGTACGGCGGGGTGCGCATCTGGGGTGCGACCGCGCTGACGCTCGGCATGCTGGCCCACGTCCTGGGTGCCAGCCGCGCGGGCTGACGCTCAGCGTCGGGTCTGGAGCTTCGTCTTGAGCGACCCGAGCAGCTCGAGCAGCGGGCCGTGCTGCGCCGATGGCGCTGCCACCACGCTCGACCGCGGGCCGCGCACCCTCGGAGTCCACCAGGTCCCACCGGTGATGCTGGTGACCACGGCCCCGGACCGCTCCACGATGAGCCCGGCGGCCGCCACATCCCACGGCGAGAGCCCGCCGTTCTGGACGAACGCGTCGAACCGGCCGTTGGCGACGTAGACGAGCGCGAGCGCTGCGCTGCCCATGCGCCGATGGATCCGGATGAGCGGCGCGATCTTCCGCTCCCGCGCGAGACCTCCGCGCCCGATCACCGCCAGGCTGACGACGTAGTCGGAGAGGGCCTCCTTGGCGGACATCGTGATCGGCTCGCCGTCCAGCGTCGCCGGACCGTCGACTGCCGCGCTGTACAGGTCGTTGCGGGCGGGATCGAAGACGACACCGACCGTCGGCCGGTCATTCACGACCAGCCCGATGCTGACGCAGTAGAACGGAATCCCGTTGGCGTAGTTGACGGTCCCGTCGAGAGGGTCGATGACCCAGGTCCTCCCATTGTGCGAGCCGTCGTCGCGCAGGACGCCGGCGTGCTCGCCGGACTCCTCGGCCAGGATGGCGTCGCCGGGAAAGCGAGCCTTGATGGCGTCGATGACCACGCGTTCGGACGCGTAGTCCGCGTTCGTCACCACGTCCCGCTTGCTCTTGTAGTCGATACGGTCGAGGCGCTCGTAGCTCTCGATCAGAATCGTCCCGGCGCGTCGTGCCAGGTCGACGGCGAATGCGAGCTCATCGGCCCAGCGGCTGGTCATGGACCTCAGGGTAGCCGGAACCCGACGATCGACACCGTCACGGCTCCCCCGGGCTGCCCGCTGAACCCGAACGAGAGCTCGATCTCCGTGCCGGGCGGCAGGAAGTCGATGGTGACTTCGCTCGCCTCTTCGGCCCCCTCGACCGTGGCCGTCGCGCGCAGGATGAGCGCCTCTGCCGCCTCATCGCCGTCGTTGGTCACCACCGCCGGAAGGACCCAGCCAGCGGGCACGTCGTAGGCAGCGTCCGTCTGCAGCTCGATCACCGGCATCGGCGGAGTGCCCTCATCAGAGATCCCGTCGACGACGAGGAAACCGACGAGTCCGACGACCGCCGCAACACTGGTGCCCAGCACGACCCATTCGAGCCAATTCTGGCGCACGGTCTACGAGCCCTCCTGCTGCTGCCTGGTTCCGCCGCCGCCCACCAGGAGCCGGCCGGCCGCAGCGCCGAAGGACGCCACGATGGCGAGCATGATCGTCTGACCGATGATCGCGGACCACGACGCGCCATCGGTCCGCCCGAAGGCCCACAGGAGCAGGAGGCTCACGAGCAGGCTCACCGCGTACGCCGCCAGCGTCTCTGTGAGTGGGCGATCGAGCGGGGTGTCGCCCACCTCGAGCGAGCGGCCGCCCCGGAAGTCCGCGTAGAAGACGACGGCGAAGGTGATGGCGAGCGTGGCAGGGACCACGAGCAGCAGCAGCCACCAGTCCGCCTCGATGCCCAGCATCATCGGCTCCTCAGTCGGCGCGATGTTGAACGCGAACAGGAGCGCCGCACCGCCGGAGACGAAGAGCCGCGCAAGGGGACCCACGCCGGTGCCGTCGCCCATCGTGCTGCCCTGGTCATCAGCATCCTCTGGATCGTCGCCCGGCGACGCCAGCTGGGTCCCCGCCAGGGACACGCCGAACGCGACCGGGATCATCTCGAGGGCGATCTTGCCGACGGCGTCGCGCAGCCCGGTCTCCAGGTCGATTCGACCGAGCAGCAACAGCGCCACAGTCGACACGACTGCGGCGATCCCCATCGTCTCGACCGAGTCGACCAGCAGCTCAGTCCAGTTCCGATCTCGCCGAAAGCCGCTCACGGCGCTGTAGCCGACGACGACGACGAACGCCACGCCGAGCAGGACGACGATCTTCCACGACGGGAGGAGGAATGAGTGGGTCCACATCTCCATGGTGTAGAGGAGCGGCAGCCCGATCAGCAGCCCACCGCCGGTCGCGCGAACCAGGTCACGGACCGTGGTCTGGACGGACTCCGACTCGGGCTGTCCGGTCTTGCTCACCTTCGCTCCACCATGCACGCGACGCACCATTCTGTACGCTACGCGCATGCCACAGATCCACCTCCGCGCCGAGCAGGGCGACTACGCGCCGCTCGTCCTGCTGCCCGGCGATCCCAACCGCGCGCGCCGCATCTCCGAACGCTTCGATCCCGAGTCGGTCCGGCAGGCCAACGACCACCGCGGGCTCTTCGGCTTCACCGGGACGTACCACGGCACCCCGGTCAGCGTCCAGACCAGCGGCATGGGCACGCCCAGCCTCTCGATCGTCGTCGAGGAGCTCCTGCGCCTCGGAGCCGAGCGCCTCATCCGCGTCGGCACCTGCGGGGGCATCGCGTCGGGCCTGAAGACCGGCGACCTCGTCATCGCCACCGCCGCCTGCCCGGTCGATGGCGCCACCACCACGTACCTGCACGGCGAGGCCTACGCGCCTGCCGCCGACTTCGGGCTGACCCGGGCACTCGTGGATGCCGCCGCGGCGGCCGCCATCGGCGTCCGAACCGGACTGGTCGCATCAGTCGACGTCTTCTACAACCCCGATGAGGACTACGCGAAGCGATGGCGCGAACGCGGCGTCCTCGCGTTCGAGATGGAGGCGTCCGCCCTCTTCTACCTGGCCGCCCGATCCGGCGCGCAGGCCGCCTGCGCGCTCACGGTCAGCGACGTGCTCTCCGAGGAGGTCAGCACCGAGGAGAGCTACCTGCCCCTCGAGGAGCTGGATCGAGCCATCGATCGCATGATCGAGGTGGCCCTCGAGGCCGGGACGGCATCGGTCCTGCGGTAGACTCGTCCACCATGACCGATACCGTCACGCGCGGCGCCGCGAACCAGGCAGGCGCCATCATCAACGCGAACGCAGCGGCCGAGGCCCAGGACTTCCTGCCCCTCAAGGGCATCGACCACGTCGAGTTCTGGGTCGGCAACGCCCAACAGGCGGCGCACTACTACCGCGCGCTGTGGGGCTTCACGCCGGTCGCCCATGCCGGGCTCGAAACGGGAGTACGGGATCGGTCCAGCGTCGTGATGATCCAGAACGACATCCGCTTCGTCTTCACCGCGCCGATCGGGCCGGACGGTGAGATCGCCGAGCACGTGGCCCGGCACGGCGATGGCGTGCACGACATCGCCTTCGCGGTGGACGACGTCACGTCGGCGTGGCGCGAGACGACCTCGCGCGGGGCGGAGAGCGCCCTCGAGCCAACGGAGCTCGAGGGGAAGAAGGGCACGCTGCGCCGTTCCGCCATCCACACCTACGGCGAGGTGCTCCACTCGTTCGTGGATCGATCCGACTACCACGGCACGTTCGCGCCCGGCTACCGCAAGGTGACGCAGGCGGCCCCGGCCGCGATCGGGCAGCACCTGGTGGAGGTCGATCACTGCGTCGGCAACGTGGGCCTGGGCGACATGAATCGGTTCGTCGACTTCTACAGGGACGTGCTCGGCTTCGCGCAGCTCATCCACTACGACGACAAGGTGATCCACACCGATTACTCGGCCCTGATGAGCAAGGTCATGACGAACGGCAACGGGCGGATCAAGTTCCCGATCAACGAGCCGGCAGCCGGCAAGAAGAAGAGCCAGATCCAGGAGTTTCTCGACTACTACGGTACCGCCGGCACGCAGCACATCGCGCTGCGAACCGAGGATATCGTCGGCACCGTGCGTGTCCTGCGAGAGCGTGGCGTCGAGTTCCTCGGCATGCCGCACGCCTACTACGAGTCGCTCCCCGACCGCGTCGGTGAGGTCGGCGTGCCGATGGATCTCCTCGAGGAGCTCGGCATCGAGGCGGACCGCGACGAGGAGGGCTATCTGCTCCAGATCTTCACGCGCCCCGTGCAGGATCGGCCAACCTTCTTCTTCGAGATCATCGAGCGCCACGGGTCGCGTGGCTTCGGCGTCGGCAACTTCAAGGCGCTCTTCGAGGCCATCGAGATCGAGCAGGCGCGGCGAGGGAATCTCTAGCCGTCAGTTCGTCCCAGTCGCGCTTCGCGGCGTCCGGAGGAGCAGTCAGTTAGCATCGGTGCTTCATGAGCACGAACAAGCTGCCCTCGCAGGCAGAGGATTTCCCCGCCTGGTACGTCGAGGTCGTGAAGCGCGCCGAGCTCGCCGAGCACGGCCCGGCCAAGGGCTCGATGATCATCAAGCCGCACGGATACGCCATCTGGGAGCTGACGCAGCGCGCGCTCGACGACCGCTTCAAGGCCACCGGACATCAGAATCTCTACTTCCCGCTGCTGATCCCGATGAGCCTCCTCCAGCAGGAAGCAGATCACGTCGAGGGCTTCGCGCCGCAGGTCGCCGTGGTGACGCACGGCGGCGGCGAGAAGCTGGAGGAGCCGCTCGCGGTCCGCCCAACCTCGGAGGCGATCATCTGGAGCACGTACAAGCGCTGGATCCAGAGCTACCGCGACCTGCCGCTCCTCTACAACCAGTGGAGCAACATCGTGCGCTGGGAGATGCGGACCCGGCTCTTCCTGCGCACGAGCGAGTTCCTATGGCAGGAGGGCCACACCGCCCATGCAACAGGCGTTGAGGCACGGGAAGAGGCGCTCCGGATGCTCGAGGTGTACCGCGAGGTCGCCGAGGACGTCCTGGCGATACCCGTGCACAAGGGACGCAAATCGGCCGGAGAGCGCTTCCCGGGCGCCGTGGAGACCTACCCGATCGAGGGCCTGATGCTTGACGGGAAGGCGCTTCAGTGCGGGACGAGCCACTTTCTTGGCCAGAACTTCGGGAAGGCATACGACGTGACCTTCATCAACGCCGATGGCGTTTCCGAGCACGCCTGGGGCACCTCCTGGGGCTTCACCACCCGCATGGTGGGCGGCGCCATCATGGCCCATGGCGATGACGCCGGCCTCCGACTGCCCCCGGCGGTTGCGCCGGTGCAGGTTGCCATCGTGCCGATCCATCGATCCGACGACGAGCGAGCGACGGTCATGGGCGTCGCCGAGAAGCTTCGGACGGACCTTGCGGTCCAGGGCGTCCGCGTCCGGCTCGACGACCGCGCCCAGCACCGACCAGGCTACAAGTTCGCCGAATGGGAGCTCAAGGGGGTCCCCGTCCGGATCGAGCTCGGGCCGCGGGACGTGGCGGCCGATCGGGTCGTCGTCGCATCTCGCCTTGGCGGGGACAAGGAGGAGGTCGCCACCGGAGACGTGGCGGCCGGAATGGCCGCGCGGTTGGCATCGGTCCAGCGGGACCTGTTCGCCGATGCGCTCGCGTACCGCGAGGCGAACACCCACGAGATCACCTCGTTCGACGCCTTCGCCACGGGCGTCGAGGAGCAGGGCGGCTTCTGGGTCGGCGCCTGGTGCGGCGACGGCGCCTGCGAGACCGAGATCGCCACGAGGACGAAGGCGACGATCCGTTTCCTGCCCATCGAGCCGACCGATCCGGGCGCCGATTGCATGCACTGCGGCAAGTCCGGCATCGACGTCGCCACCTGGGCCCGCGCATACTGATTCACTGCGAAGGAGGATGAACATGAGGAAGGCGACCACGGCGCCGGTCATCACCAAGATGAACTGGTGGGAGATCCCGGTCCCTGACCTGGATGACGCAAAGCGATTCTACGGTGCGGTCTTCGGGTGGACGTTCCAGCCGTTCGGAGAGAACTACTTCGCAGCATTCGGACCCGACGGCGAAATGCTGGGCGGCATCTTCCAGGCTCCCGACGACCAGCTCGGCAACGGCGTGCGCATCACGTTCAGCACGGACGACCTCGAGGCTGCGCTCGAGCGGGTCACCGCCGCCGGTGGCACGGTGATCACGGCACGATCCGAGATCGCGCCTGACATGGGCTGGTGGGCAGCGTTCACCGATCCGGCCGGTCGATGGCTCGGACTCTCGACGGAGCGTCCGCTCGGCGGATGAGCACGTCGGTCTCACCGCACATCGTCTCGATCTCCGAGATCCGGGAAGCCGCCGAGCGAATTCGCGGCGTCGCCACGCGAACCCCGCTCCTGCGCTGGGACGAGCGGACGTGGCTCAAGCCGGAGTCGCTCCAGCCGGTGGGCGCGTTCAAGATGCGCGGGGCCTACAACAAGGTCGCATCCCTGACCGATGACGAGCGCGCCCGCGGCGTGGTCACCTATTCATCCGGCAACCACGCCCAGGCAGTGGCTCGGGCGGCCCGACTGCTCGGCGCGACCGCCGTCATCTGCATGCCAGAGAACGCACCGCAGGTGAAGGTCGAAGGCGTCCTCAGCGACGGTGCCGAGATCGTGACGACCGGCAATGATTCCGAGGAGCGGCACCAGCGGGCGCTTGCCCTCGTCGAGGAGCGAGGCCTGGTCATGGTCGAGCCGTACGATGATCCCGCGATCATCGCCGGTCAGGGCACGTGCGGGCTCGAGATCGTCGAGGATCTCCCCGGGGTGACGAGCGTCCTCGTGCCGGTCTCCGGAGGCGGACTCTCGTCCGGTGTGGCGACCGCCGTGAAGGCCCTGGTTCCTTCAGCACGGGTCATCGGCGTGGAGCCCGAGCTCGCGGCGGATGCGAAGGAGTCGCTCGAGCGCGACGAGCTCGTCCACTGGACCGCGGACCAGACGGTGCGCACCATGGCCGACGGCCTGCGCACGAACTCGCTGGGCCCGCTGCCGTTCGAGCACCTGCGCCGATTCATGGACGGGATCGTCACGGTCAGCGAGGACCAGATGGCCGATGCGATGCGCCAGCTCGCTCGCCGTGCACGCCTGGTCGTTGAGCCATCCGGCGCCGCCTCGATGGCGGCGCACCTGTCCGACCGGGCCGCGCGGGCGGACCGCGACGGCGCGCGGGTCGTCATCATCTCCGGCGGCAATGTCGACCCGGAGCTTTTCCTCCGCATCCTCGCTGGGTAACGCGCCACGGCGCATCGGAACCGCCATCGAAACTCGGCTGCGACCATGCTCTCGACCGGCGAGCCGGCTTCGACCGAAATCACCGTCCTCGGCTGGCATGGGATGGCATCCTGCGCAACCCGCACGCTGAGCCCGGTCCGGAATTTCCGCCATTCCGGGCATCGCCGCCGCTTTGGGCCGGCCGTGACCGATATTTCGAACGCGGCTGTGCTCGGAGGTGCGCGACCTCACCCCGCAGGTCGCCCGCACGCTGAGATACTGGCCGAAAGCCGCCGCGAGAGTGCCCTCGCCCGTGGACGTGGCCCCAGCCCTGAGCGGCGAGACGGGCATCCAGCTCGATCCACGGGGCGTGGTCGGCTGGAGGGAGCGCCTCCTTCACGCGTCGGTGAGCAGCTCCACGGCGCGGTCGAGCTGCGGATCGTCGTCGCTCAGCGGATCATCGGGCGAGGCGACCTCCACGTCCGGGATGATCCCGTTCGGAGCCGCGGAATTGTGGTCGGGCGTGAACCAACGATCGGTCGTGATGCGCAGGCCGCCGCCGTTGGGCAGGTCGTTCCAGATCTGGACGGTGTTCTTGCCGAACGTGGGCTGGCCGAGGATCGTGGCGCGGCCGGCGTCCTGGAGCGCGCCCGCCACGATCTCGGATGCGGAGGCGGAGCCCTGGTCGACCAGGACGATCACCTCGATCGCATCGGACTGCGCCAGGCCACCGGGTTCCGATTCCCAGCGCTGAACGTCGTCGCCGGACTCGACGGTGAAGAGCAGCTCGCCGGCCGGCACGAACTGGCCGGCGATGCCCTGCGCGGTGGCGATGAAGCCACCTGGATTGCCGCGGAGATCGAGCACGATCGAGGTCGCTCCCTGGTCCAGCAGAGATCCCAGCTCGTCGCGGAACAGTCCCGTGGCCCGATCGGTGAAGGTGGTCAGCCGGAGGTAGCCGACACCATCGGACAGGAGCTCGGCCTCGACCTCGCGGAGATCGATCACGGCGCGCGTGATCGTGACGTCGAGCTGCTCGTCGTCGCGCTCGACGGTGAGGGTGACGTCGGTACCGGCCTCGCCGCGCACCTCGAACACGAGCGAGCTGACCGACTCGCCGACCGTGGAGACTCCGTCGATCTCGACCACCTGGTCCCCGGCCCGCAGCCCGGCCTCCTCGGCCGGCGAGCCCGCGAGTGGCGCCACGATGACCATGGCGCACGTCTCGGTCACGACCGTGCAGGAAGCGAGATCATCGGGCTCGACGAGGTTCTCCATGCCGACCTCGGCGCCGATGCCGCTGAACTCGCCCGAAAGGTCGTCGAGCGCGGAGCCGTACTGGTCGGGTGGCAGGTAGCCGGAGTACGGATCCTCGAGGCCGTACTCGATCATCCCGCGCACCGCCCCGTCAACGAGCTCCTCGTCGCTGATCTCGTCGACGTACTCGCCCTTGATCTGGGCGTACGTCTCGCACAGGACGGCGAAGGCCTCGGTGGGTTCGGCGCAGGTCACGGTCTCGAGGCGCGGCGTTGGATCGGGCGAGGCGGCCGGCGGCGACGGCGTCGAGAGGGAGGGCGACGCGGATGGATCCAGTTGCCCGGCGGCCGAGCCGTCATCGCCGACCGCCAGGCCGGCCACGAAGGTCAGGGCGCCGAAGAGGAGGAGGACCGCGGCCAGCGCCGCGGCGCTGGCCGCTCGCGATCGGCGGGTGGATGCATTGGCGGTCATCGGGGTGTCCTGTGGTACGTGAGCGCGGACGCGCATTCTCCCGCGAAACGCTCCCCCGCGCTCACCGCATCATCGGCGGACGGCGCGCAGCCCCAGGAAGATCGGAATCTCGGCGTTGGCGCGAGCATCGCCGCGGGCGGCCCTGCCCGGCCGGCGGTCGGGCGGCAGATCGGGGATCTCGAGCATGGCGTCGACGGCGAAGCCGGCATCGGCGAAGGCGTTGATATAGGCACTGATGGGCCGATGGAACGAGCGCGTCGGCACCCCGCCCCCGAGCGACTTCATCGGTACCGCCATCTCGGCCAGGTAGCCATCGATGCGCCGATACGTCAGCTTGCGACCCTCGTCGAAGCCCCAGCCGGAGTGACGCGGCTGGCGGAATGCCGGATGCGTCATCAGCAGCACGACGCGTCCATCCGAACCGAGCGCCCAATCGACGCCGCCCACGACGTCGTGGAGCGGATCCATGTCCTGGATGCTGAGCATGAAGACCGCGGCGTCGTATCCGCCCGGCTCCAGGCCCGCAGCGGCCTGCAACCGCCGCGCGTCGCCGACAAGGAATCGCGCCGCGGGGAGCCGCGTGTGCCGCCGTTTCGCTGCGGCAACGAGCCTGCCCGATGCATCGACCACGGTGACGCTCGCCCCGGCCTCGGCCAGGTATGGAGCCAGGACGCCCTGGCCGCCGCCGACATCGAGGATGTGCTCGCCGCGCCGCGGCTGGAGGAGATCGAGCACGGCCGGGATGGCAAGCTCCCGGTGGTAGGCGGAGCCTCGGTCGCCGACCCACCCGTCGTACCAGGTCGCCACGCGCTCCCAGCTCGTTTCCCGCGGGGCGCCGCCCTGGTGGCCTCGGGATGCACCGCTTCGCGGAGGTCGGCTGCTCACGCCATGAGTATGGCTGCCGATCATGTGCCTGGGGAGGGCACACCGCGGCTCCGAGGGTCGGGCACATGCCGAGCCTCAACCCCGGATGTGACCCTCGCGAGCATCACCCGATTGCTGATGGGGCACGACCACCGATGCGCGACGACGCACGCCGGCCAGCACGGCAGCCGCCACGATCGCCACCGCCACGCCGATGAGCCCGATCACGCCGAAGCCCCAGCCGAACCCTCCGACATCTGCGACGCCCCCGGCGACGAAAGGGCCCACGCCGAGCCCGGCCGACAGCGCTGTCCCATAGCCTCCGAGCCCGGTAGCGCGCAGCTCGGGGCGAGCGACCTCGCTGATCGTCACCTGCACCATCATCAACGTGAAGGCGAGCAGCCCGACACCGATGACGAGGACCAGCAGGATGCCGGGCACCCCACCCTGGAAGCCCAGCAGGGCGATCACGATGCCGTAGCCTCCGGCGGCGACCGCGGCCGCGACCGGCGGGATCCGTCTCCGATCGATGAGCCGGCCGAGCGGGACGCGGGAGGCACCATTGGCGAGCGACTGAGCCGCCAGCAACAGGCCGACGGTCCCCGCCGCCAGGCCGATGCCCGTCCCGAACAGCGGAAAGAGGCCGGCCACGGCGCCCCAGGGCAGGCCGATGGCCAGCGCCGCCAGCCATGTCCCCAGGATCGCCCGCTGTCGCGCCACCTCGGCGACCATGCCGGGCAACCGCGAGAGCCGGATCTGGCTGCGCATGCTCGACGCGACAAAGAGTGCGCCGACGATGGCCGTCATGCCAGAGAACGACGATGCCAGGTAGGTGGGTACCGGGCCGCCGAGATCCCAGACCAGTCCGCCCAGCGCCGGGCCTGATGCGACGCCGGTGTGAGTGAACAGGGTCAGCCAGCCGAACGCGCTGCCGCGCGAGGCGTCGGGCGCGCTGACCGCCACGTAGGCGCTGATGGCCGGCAGGAAGAGCGAGGCCGTGACGCCGGACAGGATCGCCCACGCGAAGAGCGGAATGGTGCTGCCGACGGCAACCGCGATCAACGGGACGAGATTGAAGAGCGCGTTGCCGACGATGGCCAGGAGGAGGACGCGGCGCGTGCCCCATGCATCGGCGACCGCGCCGAACGGCAGCTGGAGAAAGGCCTGGAGCCCGAAGCGGACCGATGCCAGCAGGCCGGCATCCGCGAGCGACCCGCCCAGCAGCTCGACCTGCAGCGGCACCGCGACGCCGGAAGCCCATTGGCCGAGCATGAAGGTGTAGGTCGCAACGTACGCCGGCCACAGCGGCTGCCGCTGATCGGCGGTCATCGGCCGGCGAGCACCTCCCGGAGGCCGCCAAGGAAGGCAACGGCATTGGCCCCGAGCGCATCGACGGCGTAGCCGCCCTCCTGGAGGGCCACGACCGGTCGTCCCAGCTCGCCGATCCGCGCGCCGATGCGCGCGTAGTCATCGGTCTGAAGCGCGAGGTTGCAGATCGGGTCCGCGTGGTACGTGTCGAAGCCGATCGAGACGACCAGCGGAGCATCGGGATCGAAGGCCGCGATCGCCTCGAGTCCGTCCGTCAGGGCGGCGAGGTATCCGTCCAGATCGGTCCCGGCTGCGAGCGGGAGGTTCAGGTTCGCCCCCTCACCACCCACACCGCCACGCTCCGACGCGGAGCCGGAGAAGTACGGATAGATGCCGCCCGGGTCGCCGTGCAGGCTGACGTAGAGCACGTCATCGCGCTGCCAGAAGATCTGCTGTGTCCCGTTGCCGTGGTGAAAATCGACGTCGAGGATGGCCGCGCGCGACGCGCCGCGCGACACCAGAGACTCCGCCACGATCGCCGCGTTGTTGAAGAAGCAGTACCCGCCGATCAGGTTGCGACCGGCGTGGTGGCCCGGCGGGCGGCACAGCCCATAGGCGAGGGCCTGGCCCCCCAGGACGCGGTCCGCGGCGGTCAACGCGATGTCGACCGATGCGCGGGCAGCGCCGGCCGTCCCCGCCACGATCGGCGTGGCGGTATCGAAGCAGTAGGCCCCGAGCCGCAGGTGCCGCGACGCCGGCCGCGACCCCAGCGCCATCTGCCCTGCATACTCGCGGAGCAGGAACGTGTCGGGCAGGAGCGGCCGCGACGGATTCCAGCCGTCGGCGATGGCATCGGTCCAGACGTGCTCCACGAGGTCGATGAGCTCAACCTCGTGGACGGCCGCGACCGGGTCCGGTCCGTGTGCCTCGGGTGGTTCGAGCACGTAGTCGCCGGTGGCGAGCAACGCGTCGCGGATGACGATCGCCCGGTCGGGCGACTCGTAGCAGGGAACCTCTCGACCGGCGACCAGCTCGATCAGATTGGCGTGAGCGAGGTGGTCGTCGGAGGCGATCAGCGGCGTGGGATGGATCGGCATTGGTGAACGAGAATAGCGACCACCCCGTATCCTCCGCAGACGCATTGTTCGGGAGGCCCCGTGAACGATCCCCATGCCGGCGCCCGGCTCTGGCGGAGCCTGCGGGACGAGGTGGCGCACGCCGTCGTCGGCGGCCAGGAGCCACTCCGCCTCCTCGCGGTCGCGCTGCTCGCTGAAGGGCATGCCCTGATCGAGGATGTCCCGGGCGTCGGCAAGACCCTCCTGGCACGCGTATTCGCCCGGGCGCTGGGGCTCGACTTCGGCCGCGTGCAGGGCACGCCGGACCTGCTGCCATCCGATGTCACCGGCTCCAGCGTGCTTGCCGACGGATCGTTCCGCTTCATTCCCGGGCCGATCTTCACGAACGTGCTGCTCGTGGACGAGATCAACCGTGCCACGCCGCGCACGCAGTCGGCACTGCTCGAGGCGATGCAGGAACGCCAGGTCAGCGTCGACGGCGAGACGCGCCCCATTCCTGCGCCGTTCCTCGTGCTGGCCACGCAGAACCCCGTCGAGCTCGAGGGCACCTTCGCCCTGCCGGAGGCGCAGCTGGATCGCTTCCTGGTCCGGGTCGTCCTCGGCTATCCGGAGGAGGCGGACGAGCGCTCGATCGCGCGCCGCTATCGTGCGGCGGTCGAGCCACTCGAGTCAGTGCGCGCGGTCATGGATCCTGCGGCGCTGCCGGGGATCCGCGACGCGACCCGCCAGGTGACGGTGAGCGAGGAGGTCGAGGGCTATCTCGTCCGGATCGTCCGAGCCACGCGCGTCCATGCCGATCTGCAGCTGGGCGCCAGCCCACGTGCCAGCGTGGCGCTCTACCGGGCGGCGCAGGCGTCTGCCTTCCTCGAGGGCCGTGACTTCGTTCTCCCCGATGATGTCTCGGCGTTGGCCGGGCCGGTGCTCACGCATCGGCTCGTGGTCGATGTCGATCGCGAGCTGCGCGGCGCGACCGCGGGAGACGTCATCGGCGAGGTGCTCGAGGGCGTGTCGGTCGGAGTCGGCACAGGTGTGCGCTGACGCAGGCATCGCATGAGCGGCTGGACCCTGGTCGGCATCGCGATGGTCATCGCCGGCGCACTGCTGGGCGTACCGGGCCTGCTCCTCATCGGCGGCCTCACCATCCTCTCACGCTGGCTCACGACCCTCTGGTCCCGCTATGGGCTGGACTCGATCGGGTACGAGCGGCGGATCGGGAGTGGCCGCGCGGTCCATGGCGACGAGGTGCCGCTCGACATCGAGGTCTGGAACCGCAAGCTCCTGCCGGTCCCGCTGCTGACGGCCGACGATCACGTGACGGACACGCTTCGCATCAGGGGCCGATCCTTGATCGCCAGCGAGCGACCCGGGCAGGGTGCCCTCCAGAACTCGTGGTCCCTGCTCTGGTACGAGCGCGTGGTCCGGCACCTGGTGATCGACGCGCGCCGGCGCGGCACGTTCGTCTTCGGACCGATCAGGCTCACGGTCAGCGACCTGTTCGAGCGTGGAACGAACAGCGAGGAGCGCGAGCTCCCGGGCGAGCTGCTCGTTCGACCTCGAACGGTACCCATCCGCGCGCCGCACGCCGCGCAGGCACCGCTCGGCACGGCGCGGACACGCAGCAGCCTGTTCACCGACCCCGCACGATTCGCCGGCGTCCGTCCCTACCAGCCCGGAGACCCGATGCGCCGCATCCACTGGCGCGCCACGGCCCGCATCGGCGACCCGGTGAGCCGGCGCTACGAGCCTGTCCACGAGCGCCAGGTGCTCCTCGCCGTCGACCTCCAGACCGTGCCGGGACCGCACTGGCTGATGCTCTTCGACGACGACCAGGTGGAGGCGCTCTGCGTGGCGACGGCCTCCCTCGCCAGGCGCATGCTGCGGACCGATACGGCGTGCGGACTGCTCGTCGGCGCGCAGCTCGCCGGTGGCCGGCGCTGGGCCTACCTGCCGCCGTCGGCGGCGAGCAGCCAGCTCGGTCGCATCGAGGATGTGCTGGCGCGCGTGCAACCCATCCTGTCCCTCCCGTTCGAGCGGCTGCTCGGCGCGGTGCCGCGCCGGCTGGCCCCGGGCGGGACCGTGCTCAGCCTGGGCGCCCGTGATCCGGAGCCGTACGCCGATCGGCTTCGCCGCCTGTCGCGCAGCGGCTACGCGGTGACGCACCTCGCGTTCGGTCCGGACCGTGAGACGCATCGGTCCAGCATGGCCGGCCGCGGGATTCCGGCGCTGGCCGCCGAGCTGGATCCGGATTGGAGGAAGGCCGATGCGCTCGTCCTGGCCGGCTGACCGTCTCGTCGGCTGGCTCCTCCCACTCCTTGCGATCATGGCCGAGGGAGCATGGCTCACGGTCGTCTACGTCGCCGCGGAGACCGTCATCGACGAGCGGGTTCCGCTGCTCGGCACGCTCGAGCTGGCGGTGGCGGCCGGCCTGGCGGCACTCGCCGTGCGGCGCGGACTGCTGAAGCCGGACGACAACCCGCTCACGTTCTTTGGCATCCTGGTCGCCGTCGGGGCCGTCGGCTGGCTATGGGACGACCGAGTCCGCTCGCTCGTCCTGTCCGGCGATCTGGCAGGCGCGATCGGGCTGCACCCCGGTGGCTGGCTGCTGCTGGTGGCCGCGATGCGCGGCGTCGGCCGGGGTGTCGAGATCGACGATCGGGCGCTGACGCGCCTGGTTCTCCTGGGCGTGCCCGGTCTCGCCCTCCCGTGGCTGATCGGCCAGCTCGGGCCGGAGGCGCTCCGCCAGGCCTTCGTCGAGCACGCCTTCGTCGGCAGCCTGACGTTCGTCTCAGCGGGATTCATGGCCGCCGGGCTGGCACGGCTCCAGGAGATCGGCCGAGAGACCGGCGTCGACTGGCGCACCAGCCGCTCGTGGCTCGGAACGGTGCTCGGGGTGCTCGCCATCGTCATGGCGATCGGTGTGCCGGCCGCCTACCTGCTCGGTCTGCCGGTCGACACCGTCACGCGCGGTCTCATCGGTCCCGTCATCAGCCTCCTTGGCTACCTGCTGCTGGCGATCGCGTTCATCGCCGCCATCCTGTCGACCGCCCTCTACGAGGCTCTGAGCCGGCTCGGCCTGCAGCTGCCCGCTCCGCTGACGGCCGAGGAGCTCGACCGCCTGCCCGAGATGCGCGAGTACACCATCGAGCAGCTCGAGGGCCCGCTGTTGACGATCGCCATCGGATGGGCAGCCGTGCTGCTCCTCATCGTCATCGTGGTGCGCACCTGGATCCGCCGACGAGCGCGCGTGCGGCCGCGCGACGGGCACGAGGATCGGTCGTTCAGCATTCCGCAGGGATCGTTTCGCCTTGACATGCCGAGGCTGGGGGCGGTCATGCGGCGGCGGCGGCGCGGAACGCCTACGGACGCAGTTTCCGCCTATCTCGCCTCGCTCGACGAGCTGGCCGCTGAGGACGCGGCTTCGGCGCGCCGCGATTCCGAGTCCCCGCATGCCCATGCCGGCCGGGTCGGCATCGTCGAGATCGGCTCGCTGCAGGCCGACTACGCGCTGGCCCGCTATGGTGGCCGTCGCCTGACCGATGCGGAGAACCGCCGCGGTGTCGGCCGATGGCGCCGCCTCCGAGCTCGTCTCCGAGCTCGTCTTCGACGGAGCTCAGGAGCGCATTCCCAGTTGCCCTGAGACGGGGCGTTCCGCGCGTCGCCGGCGTGCGACATCTTTTGCCAGAACCCGCTCGAACCGCTCGCCAGGTGACCGACGGCCGAAATACCGGTGACGGTCCGGCGTGGCTGCTGCCCCGGCGCACGCCTCGTGCCGACCACGAACCGATCTATCGGTCAAACCCAGCCTGTGCCGAGGCTCGAGCCGGGAACGGCCGATGCGTTCGGCGCCGCCTGTCGCTCGAGGGCCGGCGCGACACGAAACTCCGCACCGAGTGGCTCTCTACACTGGCACGCGTGAAGATTGCCCATGTCCGGGAGCTGAACGCTCCTGCCGGTACACCGTGGCGGCTTGCCGCTGCGCTCGACCCCGCTGGGAACCACTGGCTCGACCTCGAGGAGGCGCGGCGCTCCCTCGTGGCCGCCCAGCCGGGACGCGCCCACAACAGCTCACTCTTCCGGCAGCCCCTGACGACCCTGGACGCGCACCTCGCGAACGGCCAGCGGGTGGAGGCCCTGGCCGACCTGCTGGAGGCTGACGCGGACGAGCCGATGGATGCTGCGGGACTGCAGTTCGGACCTCCCATCCTGGCGCCGCCGAGCCTCCGTGACTTCTACGCCTTCGAGCGACATGTCGGCACGATGTGGAAGCGCCGCGACATGGAGATCCCCGAAGCGTGGTATCGCATGCCGATCTTCTACTTCAGCAACGTGAGCGAGATCCGCGGTCCGGGCGACCCGGTGTGGGCACCGCGAGGCTCGCAGGAGCTCGACTACGAGCTCGAGGTGGCGGCACTCATCGATACCCCCGTGCGCGACCTTGACGCGGCGCACGGCGAGGAGGCGATCGGCGGCTACCTGGTCCTCAACGACTGGAGCGCGCGCGACCTTCAGCGCGACGAGTCGACGGTCCGCCTCGGGCCGGCCAAGGGAAAGGACTTCGCCAGCTCCATCGGCCCCTGGCTGGTCACGCCGGACGAGCTCGCCGACGCGCGTCACGACAAGGGATATGCCCTCGCCATGACCGCCGGCGTCAATGGCCAGGAGCTCTCACGTGGCTCGTGGGCGAGCGCCCATTTCAGCTTCGGCGAGATGGTCGAGCGCGCCTCGGCCGATGCCCGCCTGCGGCCCGGCGATCTGCTCGGGTCCGGCACGGTCGGCGCCGGCTGCCTGCTCGAGATCCGTGACGAGTCCTTCAAGCGCTACCTGGAGCCCGGCGACAGGGTCACCCTGGCCATCGAGCGCCTGGGAGCGTTGACGGCACCGGTCGTGCAACGTCCGACCGCATGAGCGCCGCCGTCGAAGCCCTGCTTGCACGCCTGGCCGATGCCGAGCGGCGGCTGGCGGAGCGCGCGGATGCGCCGGTGCCATCCGGGCTGACCGAGCCCGATCCCGGTGCCGAGGAGCGCTGGGACGCGGGGCAGGTGTGGGCGCATCTCGCCGAGTTTCCGGCCTACTGGCTGGCGCAGGTCCACCGCGTCGTGGCACTTCCGACGCACGAGCCGGTCCCATTCGGCCGCGTGAAGACCGATTCGGGCCGTCTCGAGGCGATCGAGCGGGACCGTGCGACCGATCCGGCCGCACTCCTCGAGCGGGTCCGCAGCTCGCTGGCCGAGGTGAGCGATGCCGCCCGATCCCTCGAGCCAGGTGCGTGGAGGCTCCGAGGCCAGCATCCGACTCGCGGCGAGATGACCGTTCAGCAGATCTTCGAGCTCTTCATCCTCGAGCACCTCGAGGAGCACGCCGACCAGCTCGACGCCCTCGCCAGCTGACGGCCGCCGTTCCTTCGACCGTTTGCACCGGGGCGCAAGCAGCTACGAAGCCAGGGCCGATTTCGACCGTTGTTGGCCCTGGGCTGCAAGCCACGAGCGGAAGACAGGCTCGGCGGTGGCGAAGCTCGTAGCTACTTGCGTTGGGGCGCAAACGGCACAAATCCGTACGCACGGATGTAGATGTGGCCTGAGGCCTGTCGAGCTACCCGGCCTCGGCAGCGACCCGCGCGCGGTTCTCGACGATGCCCTCGGCCCGAGTGAGGACCGAGACGAGCGACTCGAGGTCGTAGGGGCCGCGATAGCGAACGTCGTTGATGAAGAAGCTCGGTGTCCCGGCAACGCCTGCCTCTTCAGCGCTGTTGACGTCCTGTCCGACGCGACCCGCGAATCGTCCGCTCCGAAGATCCTCCTCGAAGGCGTTCGCGTCGAGGCCAAGCTCCTCCGCGTAACGGGACAGGTTGGGTACATCGAGCTCGGTCTGGCGTCCGAAGAGGGTGTCGTGCATCTCCCAGAACCTGCCCTGCGCAGCCGCCGCCTCGGCGGCCTCCGCGGCCAGGGCCGCGTTCGGATGCACGTCGATCAACGGCAGATGGCGGAAGACGAATCGGAGGCGGCCGTCGAACTGCTCGAGCAGCTGCCGGATGACGGGTGCGGCCCGGCCGCAGTGTGGGCACTCGTAGTCGCCGTACTCGACCAGCGTGAGCGGCGCGTCGAGCGCGCCACGCACGTGATCGCGAACGGGATCGACCGCATCCGTGAGGTCGGTGAGCATCCGCGAGGTGCGGGCCTCGGCGCGTCCCAGCCACTCGCGTGGCAGCAATGACATGCCGTGGAACATCGCGATGCTGAGGGTCGCCGCCAGGACGGAGGCCACGAGGATGCCGAGCTTCGCGTGGTCGAGCTCGCCGCCCGTGTAGCTGAGGTCGGCGATCAGGAGCGACATGGTGAAGCCGATGCCGGCCACCGACGAAGCCGCCACGAGCGACGGCCAACCGACGGCGAGCGCCTGGCCGCCCAGCCGCGGGTGCGTCGCCAGCCGCGAGCCGATCGGGATCCCGAGCGTCTTACCCACGACCAGCCCCAGCACGATGCCGATCACCAGCGGGGAGCTCACCGCCCGGCCCAGCAGGTCAGCACTGAGATCGAGCCCGGCATTGGCCAGGGCGAAGAGCGGCACGACGACGAAGCTGCTCCATGGATGAAGGGCGTGCTGGAGCCGCTCGTTCGGCGAGAGCGACATCGTGATCCGTTGCGCAGCAGCCGCGGCGAGCGCCGGGCTGGGCCGCTGACGGAATGAGCGTGTCAGACCAGTGGCAGCCTCGAGCGCGGCGCGGCGCGGTGGGTATGCACTGGTCAGGAGACCGATGGCGACGCCGGCAACCGTCGGATGGACGCCCGCCTCCCAGGCGGCGAGCCAGATCCCGAGCCCCAGCAGCACGTAGATGGACGAGCGTTGGAAGCCGATGGCGCGCAGGATCGCCATCGCCACGAGCAGGCCGATCCCGATCGCCAGCGCCACGAGCTCGACGTCGGTGCTGTAGACGATCGCGATGACGCTGACGGCTGCGACGTCGTCCACGATGACGAGGGTCAGCAGGAACGTTCGCAGCCGGAACGAGCTGCGACGACCCACCAGCGCGAGGACGCCGACGGCGAAGGCCGTATCGGTCGCCATGACCATCGCCCAGCCGCGCGCCGCTTCGCCTCCAGGGTTCACCGCCAGGAAGATCGCGACCGGCAGGATCATGCCACCCACGGCGGCGAAGATCGGCACGGCAACGCGACGGCGCTCGCGGAACTCGCCCATGTCGAACTCTCGGCGAACCTCGAGGCCGATGAGCAGGAAGAAGAGCGTCATCAGGCCGTCGTTGACCCAGTCGCCAAGGTCGTGGCTCAGGTCGTAACCGCCCAGCCGAAGCGAGACCTCGGTGGCCCACAGCCCGTCGTACGCGTCACCCCATGGCGAGTTCGCCCAGGCCAGCGCCACGATCGTCGCGGCGAGCAACACGACGGCGCTGCCTGCCTCGGTGTGCAGGAAGCTTCGCAGCACGGCGAGGCGCGGGCGCGCGGGCGTCTGGCCCTCAAACGCAGTCGACGGCGCGCCCGTTGAGCCCGCCATGGGCTAGAGCGTGATCATGCCGGCGTGCCGGCTCCCCAGCGCCGCAGCTCTGCCTCCAGATCCAGTGGCAGCACGGTTGCCTGGTCCGCATACTCGCCCCACGCCTCGCGCGGGACGCTCCACATGACCTCGAACTCGTTCCCGTCGGGGTCGCGCCCGTACAGCGACTTGGAGACGCCGTGGTCGGATGCTCCGGTGAGCGCGCCCATTTCCTGCAACGATGTCGACATCTCGGCCAGCCCTTCGATGGTGTCGATCTCCCAAGCCAGATGGTACAGACCCACCGAGCCTCGCGGCGGGCGGGCCGCCTGCGCGCCGACCTCGAACAGCCCGAGATCGTGGTGGTTTCCGCCCGAGGGCGACCGCATGAAGATTGCGCGCATGCCCTGCGGCCGGCTCAGCTCCTCGAAGCCGAAAGCGGACCGATAGAACTCGGCCGCCGCATCGGCATCGCGGACGAAGAGAACCGCGTGGTTGAGTCGCGTGATCGCCATCGGCCTAGCGCTCCAGCTTCCAGGCGGAGGTCCAGCTCCAGCCGTTGGCAGCATTGAGGCCGATGTTGATGAACGCCATCCCCTCCAGGTAGCGGGCCGACGTCAACGGCCCGACATCGAGCGGCTTCATCCCGATCGACTCGACGAGCGAGATGACCGTCTGCTTCGCATTGGGATCATCGCCGGCCACGAAGCCGTCGATCGGCGCATCGGTCCCGGACGGGTCTGACTGGTTGGTCGCGAAGACGGTGTTGAAGGCCTTCACGACGTGCGCGTCGGGCAGACGCTGCTGGAACTCTTCGGCCGCCGACGTGTCCGTCGCGAGCCCCGAGTAATCCGCGTTGAGGGGATTGGTGACGTCGATGATGGTGCGTCCGATGGTTCCGCTCGCGATCTCGTCAGCGACAATGGCGCCCGCCTGGTACGGGACGGCGAGGATGACGACGTTCGCGTCGGTCACCGCAGATGCAGCGCTGTCTGCCGACTCGACGCCGATCTCCGCGGCGGCGGACCGGGCGCTCTGCGGGCTGGTCGCGGCGAGCGTGACCTCGTGGCCGGCTCGTGCGATCGATGTTCCAAGTGCCTTGCCGACGTTGCCGGCTCCGATGATGGCGACCTTCATTGGTCGAATCCGTTCCTTCCGTGTGGACTTGGCCTGTGCCAAGTGGTATTTGGTGATGGCCAAATCATGCCACGATAGTTGGTCCTTGTCAATACCTGTTTCTTGTAGGCATAATGCATCTCGATGACCACGCCTTCCACGCCGCCTCGCAGACGCCCGCTCGTCGGAGCGCGCATCCGGCGCCGCCGCGTCGAGAGCGGCCTGACCCTCGCACGCGTCGCCGAACGGAGCGGCCTCAACATCGGGTACCTGAGCCAGGTCGAGAATGACAAGGCCTCGCCGTCGCTCGAAACGCTCGCCGCGTTGTCCGAGGCGCTCGACGTCCCGATCGCCTGGTTCCTGCTCGACACGAGCGTGGCGCCTCGGCTGGTCCGTGCAAGCGAGCGGCCACGCAGGCGGATGCCGAGCGGGGATGGTCTGAGCCAGGTGGACGGCGGGATCGCCCGCGAGATCTCGATCTTCGAGGGCACAATGGCTCCCGGCAGCCGGACCGGCACGCACGCGCACCCCGGCGACGAGCATCACGTCATCCTCTCCGGCTGCGTGCGGATCACGCAGGGCGAGTCGATCGTGGAGGCGAGACCCGGGGACTACGTCCTGCTCGACGGAACGCTGCCACACGACGCGGAGGTGATCGGCGACGAGCCGGCCCGGCTGTTCATCGTCTATCCACGGGGTGGCCACTCGGAGCTGACCCGCCGCGAGCCATAGCGCCGCACACCGCCCTCCGGGTCTTGGCCTCCTCGTCGCCCCGTGACTGTAAGGTCGCCTATCGGTCGGCTGACGGTGCGTGGTGAATGTGCTGGCGGCCGCCGGTGCGGCGGCGATAATGGTCGCGATGTTCTACGTTCAGCGAGGCGAGATCCCGCACAAACGCCACACCCAGTTCCGCAGGGATGACGGTGGCCTGTACGCCGAGGAGCTCTTCGGGGTCGAAGGCTTCAGCGGGCGAGCCAGCCTCCTCTACCACCACACGCCGCCGACGCAGACGCACCACATCGAGAAGGTCCGTGACGTCAGCATCGAGCAGAGCGCCGATGAGGCGAGCGGACCGCATCGGCATCGGCTCGTCAATACCAAGGGTCTTCCGGCCAGCGGCGACGGCGTGACGGGCCGCGTCCCGCTCTTCTACAACGCGGACGTCACGTTCGGCGTCGTCCTGCCGGCGGAGCCGATGGAGCGCTACTACCGCAACGGCGAAGCCGATGAGATGTACTTCGTCCATACCGGCAGCGGCTCGCTCGAGACCAACTTCGGGCCGATCGAGTACGGCCCCGGGGACTACCTCGTGATCCCGATCGGAACGACCTTCCGCCTTCGCCCGGGGAGCGACGAGCAGCGGATGCTGTGGGTCGAGTCACCGTCGGCGATCGTGCCGCCGAAGCGATACCGCAACGACTTCGGCCAGCTGCTCGAGCATTCACCCTACTGCGAGCGCGACATACGCCCGCCGGCCGAGATGGCGCCGGTCCTCTCGGATGGCGACTATGTGATCGAGGTCAAGACCCGCGGCCGGGTCACCGCCTACCACTACAGGCACCATCCGTTCGACCTGGTGGGCTGGGACGGCCACCTGTGGCCATTCGCCTTCAACATCGGCGACTTCGAGCCGATCACCGGCCGCGTCCACCAGCCCCCGCCCGTGCACCTGACCTTCCAGCCGCGCAACTACGTCATCTGCTCGTTCGTGCCCCGCAAGTTCGACTACCACCCGCTCGCCATCCCAGCGCCGTACAACCACAGCAACATCAACAGCGACGAGGTCATCTACTACGTCGCCGGCAACTTCATGAGCCGCCGTGGCGTGGACATCAGCTCGTTCACCATCCACCCCGCGGGCATTCCGCACGGTCCGCACCCCGGGAGCGTCGAGGCCAGCATCGGCAAGGAGGCAACCGAGGAGCTGGCGGTCATGATCGATACGTTCCACCCGCTCCACCTCACCCTCCAGGCCTCCCAGCTGGAGGACGACCGTTACCCGTACTCGTGGATCCCGCCCGAGGATGGCGGCGAGCACGCCAGGGAGCTGTCGGAGCGCGGACCCGAGGCGTTCCCCGACTGAGGCGCCGCGGACAGCACCGCGAGCAACGCTCTTGTGAATCCGCTCGATTCATCGAGCGGACTGACCGACCATGAGCTCCCGTGCGCGGGCCACCAGCTCGACCAGGACGTCGAGGTCCACGTCCGCCACACGCTTGAACGTGACGTTGGCGCTGCCTGCCTTCACGTTCCCGAGCCGGTCGGCGTAGCGCTTGACGAGGTACGACCCGTCCTCGGCTGCATTGACGTACAGGCTCAGGTGGTTCTTCTGAGCGGCCAGGCCGACCACGAACCAGTCGATCTCGACACCGCTGCGGTTGACGTACCGATACGCCCCGTACCCGATGATCCGCTGTTCGGTCCCGCCCCACATGACGCCATCCCACAGCACCCGCTCCTGGCCGCCCATCACCTCGGCGATGCGCGCGTCGAGCGCGAGGAGATCGGTGCGCAGCGGATCGGGCAACGAAGCGAGGTACTCGTCGGCGGACGTGCTCGATCGCTGCATGCCCGCAGGCTACACCCGCCGGCATCGATGCATCTGGTGCGGTTCTGGCACTAGGATCGACACACGCACCTGGAGCCGACGCCATGACCGATGCCACCGCCATCCCCGTCAACCTGTTCGACAACGAGCGCGAGCTCATGGTCGTCGCGCCGATGCCCGGCGTCGGCCCCGAGGACATCAGCATCGACGTGACCGATGACGGCCGCCTCACCCTCCGCGCCGCCATGCACGGCGAGGGCCAGGAACGGATCGAGTACCTGACCCGCGAATGGAGCTATGGACCCTATGAGCGCTCGGTCGAGCTACCCTGCGCAGTCGACGCCCTTCGCGCCAACGTGAGCTACGGAAATGGCGTCCTCTCGGTGGCGTTGCCGAAGGTCGGCGTCACCAACGCCGGTCGCATCCTGGTGCATCGCACCGGTCATACGCGGGGCGGGGCGATCGGCCACAGCGGGAAGCGAGGCGGGGCCGATGACGACCCCACGCCGAAGAACGGCAGCAGCGCGACAACCGTGGTGTGATCCTTTACTTCCTCCGCCACGGCAAGGCGGGCTCAGCACGACCGTCCGATGACGACGCGCGCGAGCTGTCGGGGAAGGGTGCCGAGGCGCTGCGCGCCGCCGCGCCCCTCTGGCGCCGGCTCAACCTGCGGCCGGACGTGGTCCTCAGCTCACCGCTTCCGCGAGCCCTCCAGACGGCCCGGCTCCTGTGCGACGCGATCGGCGGTGAGCCGGTCGCCGAGGACCGACTCCGTCCGGGTGCCTCGTGGGGTGATCTCGCCCGTGCCATGGCCTCGCACCCGGACGCCCGCCGCGTCATGTTCGTGGGCCATGAGCCAGATCTCTCGAGGGCGATCATCGAGCTGACCGGTGCCGCATCGGTCCGCATGCGCACCGGCGGTGTGGCGTGCGTCGAGTTCTACGGCACTCCGGAACCAGGAGGCGGCGAGATCGCCTGGCTGATCGATCCTGACCTCTATACCGATGACGACGAAGGAGACTGACCGATGCCCGAGTCCGCCGCGATGATCCGCCGCTTCGACGAGCCCGACGAGCGGCGCGAGTTTCCGCTCGGACGATTCGAGCTCGTCCAGGTCGGAGGGATGACCGTCGGCCGCGCGGAGTACCAGCCGGGCTGGCGCTGGTCGGAGCACGTCGGCGTCTCGACGGGTCAGTCCGTGTGCGAGGTCGCCCATCTCGGGCTGGTCCTCTCCGGGCGCAATCGGATCGAGATGACCGATGGCCGCGTCATCGAGGTCGGCCCGGGCGACCTGTTCGAGATCGGCCCCGGCCATGACTCGGTCGTGATCGGCGACGAGCCCTACGTGAGCATCCACTTCCTCGGCGCGGACCAGTACGCCACGACGTGACCGATGCGGGGACTCCGACAGGTCGACCGACACCGGCGCATGGTGCGCCCGCCTCGGACCTGCCGATGGATCGGCTGGTGGACATCGCCGAGCTCGCCGTCAGGCTCGTCCTGTAGGCTGCTTCCCGAATGGCAGACCTCCAGCTCCACACGCTCCTGCTGTGCGACTACGCGCTCACCGCGCAGGACGGCAAGATCAGCGCGATCGGCGTCTTCAGCCAGATCAACGTCGCGCGCCTGCCGGCCACGCACGGCCGATGCTTCATCGTCGCCATCCTGGAAGCGACGCCGGGTGCGCACGAGCTGACCTTCCAGGTCATCAGCCCGACCGGCAAGCCCACCATCCAGCAGGCACCGCGGCTGCGAATCGAGGTGCCCGCGAACGCGACGAGCGCGAACATCGTGGCCGACCTCAAGGGAATGCGGATCGAGGAGATCGGTCGCCACCGGATCGAGGTGCGCTCCGGTGACCAGCTGCTCGGCAGCAGCCCGTTCCTGGTCAACCTGATCCTTCGCCAATCCCCGGGCAACGCCTGACCCGGCCCGTCGTGTGGTCGCCCCGGGGAGCCGCGGGTGCCGGGTGCCCTCGCTTGGTGCCACATATTTGTCGGGTGACTGTTGCGTGGAGGATCGGCGCCATCCGCCGCCATCCATTCGCGTGATGACTGGTAGGTCATCATTTCGACACCTCGAGCCCTCGGTCCACGCTCGACCCGCGTCCCGCGAAGGCTCGCCAACGGCCGAAACTCGTCCTATGAGTCATCCGGGAAATATCTGGCAATCTCACGGTGGGCGCGCTCGGGACGTTGGTATGGCATGACGAACGAGATGGAAACAGCCTTCTATGCCTCTGATCCCGCGTGGGACGGCCGCTTCGTGGCCGCCGTCCGCACCACGGGCATCTTCTGCCGTCCCTCGTGCCGGGTACGCAAGCCGCTCCGGAAGAACGTCGAGTTCCTGCCGGATGCGGCGACCGCTCGTGCGGCCGGCTACCGAGCATGCCTGCGATGCCACCCCGCGCGCGGCTCGGCCGTCACCCTGCGGACGATCGAGACGCCGGTCGGACCGATGCTGATCGGCGCGACTGAGACCGCAATCGTCCTGTGCGACTTCGCCGAGCGTCCGATGATCGGCGCCCAGCTGGCGTCGGTTCGCCGCCGCATCGGCCCAACGGCGGAGGGGAGCTCCCCGCTGCTCGACCGCCTCGAGGCACAGCTCAGCGAGTACTTTGCCGGTATTCGCCCCACGTTCGACCTCCCGCTCGACATCCCGGGCAGCGCGTTCCAGGAGCGCGTCTGGGCAGAACTGCGACGCATCCCCTACGGCGAGACGATCAGCTATCGCGAGCTGGCCGAGCGCGTCGATGCCGGCGCGGCGTACCGCGCGGTGGGTCGCGCGAACGGCTCAAACCGGGTCGCGGTCATCGTTCCGTGCCATCGGGTCATCGCCGCCGGCGGCGCCCTGGGCGGGTACGGTGGTGGGCTCGCCGCCAAGCGCCACCTGCTCGACCTCGAGATGAGCACCGACGAGAGCGGCGGCTCGCGATCCACCGAGACCGATGCGCCCAAACATCCTCGCGGGCGCGATTCTCGACATCCATCGCCGCGCTCGGCGCCTGACCGGAGCCCGGGGGCGGGGGTCACGCTCGCTCAGCGGTCGTAGATCGCGAGAATCGCGCCTTTCAATCGTTTCCGGCGCTGTCGTCGCGATACATCGCCGGTGCGACCGCCTTTGCTCAGGCAGCAACGAATGATCATTGAGGGTCCGAAACATGCCCCACGTCTGCCGTCTGTTGCCAACCCAGCAACGTGAGACGAGCGAGGCATGGCTCCGTCGACGCTAGTTGCTGCCCCGGCAAGCGCCGGCGCCTCCGATCCCGAGAGGAACCCTAGGACTCCATGCGATCCCCGCGGATGTCGGTGCCCATCGCGTGGTAGCCGCCGTCGACGTGGATCATCTCGCCCGACGTCATGCGCGCCCAGTCGCTGAGAAGGAAACAGACCATCTGGCCGACCGGGGTGGCATCGGTCAGTGACCATTCGAGCGGCGACCGATCCAGCCAGTGGCCGGCGATCTGGTCGAAGCCGGGGATGCTCTTGCCGGCCATGGTCCGGATCGGTCCGGCCGACACGGTGTTGACGCGAATGCCGTCGGGTCCCAGGTCGCGCGCGAGGTAGCGGGTGATCGCTTCGAGCCCAGCCTTGGCGACGCCCATCCAGTCGTAGATCGGCCAGGCGAACCGGCCATCGAAGGTGAGCGAGACGAGCGAGCCGCCGCCGCGCTCTCTGGCCGCCGCCATCGGCTCGCGGAGGCCCACGCCGAGCGCCTTGAACGAATACGCCGACGTCTGGAAGGCCGTCGCCACGCTGTCCCACGGCGTATTCACGAAGTTGCCACCGAGCGCATCGGACGGCGCGAATCCGATGGCGTGGACGACGCCGTCGACATGCCCCCATCGGCCCATGAGCTCCTTCGAGACCGCATCGATGTGGGCGTCGTCGTTGATGTCCAGCTCCAGCACGTCGGGAGCTCCACCCGGCAGCTTCTTCGCCACTCGTTCGGTCAGGCTGCGGGCGCGGCCGAAGCTGGTGAGCACGATCTCGGCCCCGGCCTCCTGGGCGACCTTCGCGACGGAGTACGCGATGCTGTCGTCGGTCAGGACGCCGGTGACGAGCAGCTTTTTGCCTTCGAGGAGCATGCGGGTGGAGGCCTCCAGGCTTGCTTGGACCGATGCGCGCTGCGGCGCGTGAGGCTGCAGATTGTACCTGCGAGGCCGCTCAGCCCCGGACGCTGCTGGGCGGCACCGCGCGCATCGGTCTAGCATGCAGGGACCCATGATGGTTCGCCTCTACGACTACGACGTGCCCGCGGCAGGCTCAGACGCCGGCGTGCCGAGCCTGCGACCGCTGCTCGAGGCGCTCCAGGCTGGGGAGCGGCGCGTCATCCTTACCGGGCTCTTCAAGCCGGAGCGCATGCCCGGCACCATGGAACGGCTGACGACCCTGGTCGAGGACGTCGACGTCAGCTTCGCGAACGCCCTCATCACGCTCGACAACGCGACCCGCTCCCGGCGGTTCGTGGCGATCGACGAGGCCAAGGCGATCCTGGACCGATGGCTGCCCGCCTCCGTCGTCGCGGGGATCCGCGAGTGGGACGTGGCACGACTGCTCGAGCCATACGGCGATGGCAGCCTCCACGGCAAGCTGCTGAAGCGGACGCGCAAGCAGCTGCGATCGGTCTCGAGCCGCGAGGCCCTCACGGTGCCATTCCTCTTCCGGCGGAGCTGGGCGTGAGCCGATCCCAGCGTCGCCGTCGCGGACGCACCTATCAGCCGCTGCCGGAGCGACGGTCCAGCGCGTGGATCGCGAAGCTGCTGGTCGTCGCGGTCGGCATCGTCCTGATCCTCGGCTCGCTGGCGTTCCTGGCGGCAGGCATGCAGGTACCGGCCACCCCATAGCCCTCGACTCACATGGCCGGCCGTCGCCGTCGTGACGCTCGATGGATCGAGCGGGGCGCGGTCGGACGATGCTTCAACGTCGCTAGAGCGTCGCCTCCATCAGCGTGCGCACGTGGAGCAGGAGCTTCACGAGCTCGGGTGCCGCGGCAAGCAGGTCGAGATCATCGGGCTGAACGTGGTCGAAGAGGCGGAACTCGGTGTGCGCCACCAGCAGGCCCGTCGGCTCCAGCGCCGATGCGAGCGCCCGCGACTCGACGAACGGCACATGATG
>JBQTHZ010000161.1:0-5114 GCA_052388515.1 Chloroflexota bacterium
CGCCGACTATGACACCGAGGAACGGCTCGACGAGGAGCGGCTGCCAATGGATCGGGGGGTGAGGTGAGACTTACCGTCACACGGCCGTCGCGGCCATAGGCGCACTCTGCGCCCCCCGAGGATAGTGCGGGGCCCGCCTGAGCAATCCGACGCGTCTTAGCTGGTCCCGCAGCCGCAGCAGTGATGCTCGCAGCAGCAGCCGTCACAGCGAGTCGGCATGCTCCTCCTCCTTTCCAACAGTGATGAGCGTACGTGGAGTGGCGCCGGCCTCAAGCCGCCCGGCGAGGTGTGCCATGCGGCGGTCGAGGTAGCGCATCTCATCGATGCGCCGCGCCAGATCTCGCCGCTTCTCGACCAGAAGCGACCGCAGCTCGTCCGAGACCTCCTCGCAGTGGCCTGCTGCGCACATGTTCGCGAGTTCGGCGGCCTGCTCGAGCGGAATGTCGAGCTGACGCAGGCCGATCAGCAGGCGCAGCCGCTCGACGTCCCCATCGGTGTAGTGGCGATACCGGTTGGCGGTGCGGGATGGTGCCGGCAGCAGGCCGCGTCGCTCGTAGAAGCGGATCGCGTGTGGCGTTGTGCCGAGCTGATCGGCGAGGGCGGCAATGCGCATGGGCTCACCCTAAACGTTAGAGCCGCTCCAATGTCAAGGGGCGTGGGGAGTCGGTCGCCCGCCGCTCGTGAGCCTCCGGAGGATGTCGACGCCGAAGTCGGTGCCCACGCCGAGGGCGAGGTGGCCAATCAGCCCCCGCACGTGAGTCATGAGCGGATAGGCAGCCGGCGGCGCCGATAGACCGAGCCGCGCGTTCAGGTACTCGTCATTGACCACCCATAGGAGGGCGCCGTACAGCAGGCCGCGGCCGGCCCCGAGGCCTGGGACCCGGTCACGCACCGCAAGTGACGACCCATTCGAAAGCTCCCCCGCATGAGTAATCAGGGAGGGTTTGCGCGCCGACCGATGACTCGCTACCGCCCGGGCCGTCTGTATGTATGAACGCAAGCGACACCGAGGAGAGATCACCGTGCGACCGAACGAGATCGCGGACGTCCTGAACCGACCGATCAGCCAGGAGCTCCTGGCCCGCGACCTGACCCGCTTGGCGTACATCGCCACGGACGGCACGCCTCGCAGCATTCCGATCGGCTTCACCTGGAACGGCTCGGACATCGTGATGTGCACGCCGAAGAACGCCGCCAAGGTCCCAGCCCTGCGTAAGAACCGCATGGTCGCCCTGACCATCGACACGGAGGTGCACCCGCCGAAGATCCTGCTGATCCGCGGCCGGGCCGAGCTGGACGTCGTCGACGGCATCCCGGACGAATACCTCCAGACGACCGGTTCATACCGCATGACGCCCGAGCAACGGATCGAATGGGAGAAGGAGGTGCGTTCGCTCTACGACGGCATGGTCCGGATCGTCGTGACACCGACGTGGGCGAAGCTGATCGACTTCGAGACCACTCTGCCGAGCGCCGTCGAGGAGTTGATTCGGCAGCGGGAGGAGCGCGGGGTCGCCTGAGGGCCACCCCGACCTCGGCTGAGGCTCAGCGAACTTGCCTGAAGTGTCCGGCGTTGACGAATCTGGGCACTCTTCCTTGAGCGCAATGGGCGGGCGTGGGCGCCAGCGCTAGGCGACTCGGACGAGACGGACCGAGGCCTCGCCATAGAAGTGTCTTCTCGGAATTCCATGGGTCGGGTGCGGTACCGAGCGTGCGCCCCCTGGTCACCCCCCAGAGAGCCGCGGGCGGCGCAGCGTGACCGGTACGCCGGGCGAGACGCACGGGCTTGGCAGCGGCTCCAGCGAGCCGGCGGAGCTCTGCGCCAGCGCGGGCCTGTGCAGCGCCTCCACAATGGGTCTCCATGGCGGCAGATCGCCCCGCTAACTTTGTAGAGAGGATCCGCGCGGTGGACACTGGATCGCAAATTGACGCCTATCTCGACGGGATAAGCGGCTGGCAACGGGACGTTGCGACGCGCCTACGCGAGCTGATTCACGAAGCAGACTCCGAGGTCGCTGAAGCATGGAAATGGGGGACACCGGTCTTCGTGCGAGGCGGCGCCAACATATGCGCTCTCGGCGTATTCAGCGACCACGTCAAGGTCAACTTCTTCAAAGGAGCCAGCCTTCCCGATCCCGGTGGGCTGTTCAACGCCGGGATGGAGGCGAAGGCCAGCAGAGCGATCGACCTGCACGAGGGCGACTCCGTCGACGAAGTGGCCTTCCGCGCGCTTGTGCGGGAGGCGGCAGACGCCTGAGCCAAATCGCTGCCCCTACGGTACGGTACCCGCGTCAGCGCGTGCGCGCCGGCCGGGCGGCGGGCAGCTCAAATCAGTCAATGACGTCCGCTTGCCGAACCCGTTGGCCGAGATCTCCATGCGGGCTGTGAGGCGAGATCCGTCCATCGCTCCGATACACGGCCTTCGAACCGCACCCGCCTCAGAGATGACTCGGACAGGTGCACCCATCGATGGGGGCGGTCGAATTCGATGCACTTCAACGTGTTCGTGGGCCCGCCCTTCCATCGCGCTCGGTAGACGGAACCAACGCGGGTCGAGGAGGAGCTGCGTCACGAAGCCCGGTCCGCGGCCGAGCTCGAGGATCGACATCCCGTCGCGGAAGCCGTACCCCTCGAGGACCGCCGCTTCCTTCTTCCAGCCGAGGCTGGCTTGATCTGAGAGCCGCGCTACTTCGGCTTCGCGGTCCTGGTCAGCGGTGTGTACGTCGTAACTTCCGGGCGTGGGCATCGGATCACTCTCCCCGGCGGCGCTCGCGCTGAACGAGAAGTACGCCGCCTCGTTCGCGGTGCCTGGGAGGCGGGAGTAGCCGTGCTCGGCGGCACCGACGCCGGTGTCGTACCCGAGCGGCCAAGGCCGTGAGCTGATCTGCCCGGACGACCCCCGAGCATGCTCCCAACCGGACGTCGCCCTGCACGCGGGCGAAGATGCCGATCGGCTGCCCAGTCTGCCGGAGCCGGCTAGCGCGCCACGCGGTAGCGGAGGTAGACGACTCTCGAGCTGAAGGTGCGGGTCTCGACGAGTTCGAGATCCACCCACCTAACGCGGGTGGAATGCGCGCCTGAGCCTGTACACCGGCGAGGCTGGCTACTTCCGGCCGCCAGTCGCCGAAGAGCTGTTGGCTGGCAGCGGTGCCGCGACGCACCGCAATCTTCTCGTCCCGTGTTCGAAGTCTGCTCCTCCACCCACATAACAGCAGGCAGCGACGGTCTTGCACTTCGTCGCCGCGGCGAGTATGAAGGAAATCTCAGCCGAGCATCGATAGGAGGCGTCGAAGCGCATTCACTGCGAGTCCCTTACTCGCCACTTCCGCACACTCGTGCTGCCGGAGCGTGCCCTGATGGTGACACTCAACTAGTTCTGCTGAACCATGAGGAGAGGACCGATGCGGAAACTGGCCATTCTGATTGCCCTGGCGAGCCTCATCTCGCTCGCGGCGCCGGCGACGGCGCTCGGGGCCATCCACGAGAAGATCGCGGCCGCCTGTCGCGCCGGGGGAGAGGAAGTGGTCCCGCCGGGCCAGGTGCGCGATGGCAACTCATTCGTACGCGCCCTGCAGGCCTCCGGCGTCATCGAGTCGATCGACACCTCGGTGCCGGGTCAGGTGACCGTCAACTTCGACCTCGACAAGCCGTCCTCCAAGTTCATGTCGGCCGGCTTCGACCTGACGATTCCGGACGGTGCGGGCCCCGGTGTCGACCTGATTCTGAGTCCACTGCCAGTCCTTGATCCAAGCTTCCCGGCGCATGCCAACTGCCACAACCTAAATCCGTAGATCTCTGACCCTCTTGACGGCGGGTGCCGGGTCGTACCCCGGCACCCGTATCGTCCACTTGGCGAGCCGGCAGGGCAGTGGGTCTGGGCGCCCATTCGCGCGGTACAAGCCGGCCGTATGCTCATCGGTATCCAGCTGGGTTTCGAGGTTGACTCGCGCTGGCCGCATCCCGCCGCAGGCGGCCATGGCGCAGGACGGCTAAGCGCCGATCCATGGCAGGACCCTCATGAACCCCTATCTGACTTCAGTCGTCCTTCGGGTGCCACGAGCACATCGTATCGGAGGGGCTTGTGTCGTTGACCCCAATTGTACGACAATTGCATGTGCATTCGAAATCGGAGCAGCTCATGCCGACAATCAGCATTCGCGACTTGGGTCGCCGCCCCAGCCAGGTCGTCGACGAGGTGGTCCGCACCGGACGCCCGGCGATCGTCACCCGTCACGGACGGCCGGTGACCGCGATGGTGGCCATCGATCCGGACGAGTTGGAGGACTTCGTACTGGCCCACGCGCCGAGGTTCGTGCGCGCCACGCGCGCCGCCAACGCCGACCTCCGGGCCGGCCGTGTGCGCGCCGCGCCCGAGGTCTTCGCCGAGATCGACCGCGGCTGACGCCTTCGAATGCATGGCGTCGTCCTCTCCCGACGCGCCGAGCGCGACCTGCGGCGCATCGGGGCAGGTGCGCCGTTGGCCCGGATTCGGGAGGCGCTGGAGGGACTGGCCGCTGGTGCGACGAACCTCGACATCAAGCCGCTGGCTGGAGCCGCGCCCTGGCATCGGTTGCGCATCGGCGACCACCGCGTCCTGTACCGCTCGATCGACCCGGGCGAGACGGGGGACGCCAGCGACCGATGGCTGGTCGCGCGAGTCGTCCATCGCCGCGATCTCGAGCGTGCGGTTGCCACGCTGACCTGACGGTCCCGCTGTCACGTGGAGGCGGCTTGGACCTCCTCCAGCCACGAATCGATCGCGATTTCGCTGGCCCGGTCTTCTTCGACGCCGACTGCCTGGACGTGAGCGTGTGCTTGCCAGGCTCAGCCGTTCACGAGGGCGTTCTCGACGTGGTCGAGAAATCTATCGACCTCGCGTGCATCGAGGTGCTCTGTCCGGCCGTGCCGGAGGTCGACCGCGGCGTCGATGAGAGCGGGCCGGCGCCAGCGCTCGCGCGCCCACGCCGCTCCGTCCAGCTTGGATCCAAGAACTCCTTCATCAGCGTAGCGCCAAGCTCGACACGCGTTGAGGACGGAGTAGAGAGTCGCCCCTTCGTGCTGGCGGTGCCATCGCATCGACTCAACCATGGCATCCAGCAGAGTTGGCCGTGGAG